>DATLYT010000087.1:0-17952 GCA_035574455.1 Bacteroidota bacterium | reverse complement strand
TTCTCTTGAGAAGGAGCAAGCCGGGCTTCTGACCTTTTTCGCCGCCGTTGCCGTGGCGCGCGCGCTGGAGCAATCCACCGGTCTTCACGTCGAATGCAAGTGGCCAAACGACCTTCTCCTGAACGGGAAAAAATGTTGCGGCATTCTTCTTGAGAACTCGTTAAGCAACGGCAAGCTGGCTTATTCCATCCTCGGCATCGGGGTTAATGTCAATCAGCGTGATTTTCCGAACGACTTGCGCCGTGCGGCTACGTCGCTCGCACGGGAAGTTGGCGCCGAGATCGACCGGAAGAGGCTTTTTCAGATCATCGTTACAGAATTAGATACGCTGTATCTCGACGTCAAAAAGAATCAGTTTAGCCGGATTGTTACCGAATGGAATAACCGGTGCACCATGTTCGGGCGGAACATTCACGTTGATCACGGCGGCACCATCATTAGCGGCAAGGCCGTTGGGCTACATACGGATGGCGGTCTTGTCGTCCAGACAACGACTGGAAATGAAATCGTCTATGCAGGCGACGTTACGGTTATCAATGCGTGATGCTCTATGTTTTTAGCGATCGATATCGGCAACACCCATACCGTCTTCGGTGTTTTCCGCGGCAAAAAGCTCCTTGCCTCTTGGCGAGTCACCAGTAATCATCAACGCACCGAAGATGAAGTCGGCTCACAGCTACTTCTCTTTTTGAAAGACGGGAAGATTTCCCGGTCGAAGATCAACGGCATCGGGATCTCTTCTGTCGTTCCTAACCTCACCGATATTTTTGCCGCAATGGCAAAGAAGTACTTTACGGTGGAGCCGGTCATCATCTCTTCCGAGCTGAAGTTGGGCATAACGATTCACTACGACGAGCCCTCCTCCGTTGGCGCGGATCGCTTGTGCAATGCGGTGGCGGGATACGCGAAGTACGGTGGGCCACTCATTATTGTCGACTTCGGGACCGCAACGACGTTTGATGTTGTTGCGTCCAACGGTGATTATCTTGGCGGTGTGATCGCCCCCGGCGTCGAGACATCCGCCGCCGATCTCCACCGACGGGCGGCAAAATTGCCGAAAGTCGAGCTCCACTTCCCCAAGAAAATTATCGGAACGGATACGGTCGGAAGTATGCAGGCGGGCATTCTCTACGGTGCACTCGATGCACTGGAAGGAATGATTCACCGATTACAGAACGAAATAGAGCGGCGTGAGGGAAAACGAGCGAAAGTCGTTGCTACCGGTGGATTTTCAGAACTGATGAGCAAGCACTCGAAGCTCATCGAAGCGTGGGAGCCGTCGTTGGTACTCGACGGTGTGCGGATCATCTACGAGAGAGTACGGTAACACTATGAGACGTTTCAGGTTTTTGAAATCTGGAAGGTCTGATCTCACGTTCGCTCATCCCCCTGTGTTTTCAGAGTTGCAACCTTTTCAAAAAAATCCTGTTTGATCTGCTGAATCTCGTTTTTCCCGGCATGATGCGCGTACATCAAGTTGTACAGTTTGAGCACACCCCCCAATCCCGATTCCAGCAACCCCACGTGCCGATGAAGATCACGAAACAGCTCCAGCGCGGCATCACGTTGTGCTCCTGTCAACCTCGCTTCGGCATGGTTCTCCCCGTTCTTGATCTCCGTGGAGAGCGTGGAAAAGGCACTGTTCAACGTCTGCGCAATAGCCGACACCACCTCCCGCATCCGCTCAGTGGTCTCCATAGTGAGTCCGGTTTCCCGCAACCGCTCTTCGTCTAACTCCTTAGCAATACGGAACAGATGCCGTTCGTGCGTTGCCCGGACCAGCACATCGAGATGGGAGAGGTCGAGCTGCTCTTTCCGCACATAATCGTAGGCACCTAATTTCATCGCTTCGACAGCAACCTCCTCCGTGCCGGCGCCGGTCAACATCACAACCGGTGTGGTGATCTGATGCTGCTGCATCCATCGGAGAATTTCAAGACCGTTCGTCCCCGGCATGTCGTAATCCAGAAGCACGACATGAAAACTCCCCGGCGTCTGTTGTAACAATTTCTTCATTTCCTCTCCACTTGTTGCAACGGAGGTACGATGGCCGAGCACCTGCGAAAATTCTTTCGCGAGCATTTCCACAAACGCATGATCATCATCCACGAGAAGGATCGAGAGCGAACCCCCTTCCGAGGAGAATGGCGACGACGGACTCGAAGTGTTGTGGGTCATATGCGTATGAACACGACAAAGCCTACCACGCTCTGTTCAGAGGAGGCAGGCAATGATGTTGGAGAACTTGAAGCTACCCCGTTATGGTTATGGCAAACCGAACATTGACACGGAGGCGTTGGCAAACTCCACCAAAGGACCAAAATACAAGCCGAGCACAATCGTTGGGATGGCCAGCATGAGCAGAATGACGAGCTGCGGGACGGGGAAACGAACCGGCTCGGTACTTCCTTCCGGGTCGCGGAGGAACATATTTCGCACAACGCGCACGTAGTAATACAGCGAGACGACACTGTTCAGCGCGCCGACCACCGCGAGCCAAATCCACTTTGCATCGAGCAGTGCCGCGAAGAGGTACAGTTTGCCGATAAACCCTGCTGTGGGTGGCAACCCGGCCAGCGAGATGAAGAACACGACCAACGCCGTGGCCATGAGCGGCGAACGATACCCCAAACCCTTGTATGAATCGATGTCCTCGCTTCCGGTCTTGCTAGCCACCATCATCACGCAGTAGAACGCTCCGAGGTTCATAAACAGATAAACCACAAAGTAGATGAGCACGGCAGCGATACCTTTATCACTCAGAACCACAACGCCCATTAACATATATCCTGCGTGTGCGATGCTGGAATACGCAAGGAGACGCTTGAGGTTGTTTTGCCAGATCGCCACAAGATTTCCGAGTGTCATCGTCAGTACGGCGAGGATGGCCATAAGGCTGTTCCATTCGAATCCCTGCAACGAGGCCCACATGCCAGCCGGTAAGCCGACGACGCTGGAATCGAAGAAGACCACTTTGAAGAAGCGAATCATCATGGCAAAGCCGGCAGCCTTCGAGGCAACGGAGAGGAACGCGGTGATCGTAATTGGCGCGCCTTCGTACACGTCCGGCGTCCAGAAGTGGAATGGCACAGCGGAGATCTTATAGCCGAATCCGGCGATGATGAGAATGCTGGCGATGAGCAGTGCGATGTAGTTCACCGTCCCACCTGCCAACGCTTGGTTGACGCCATAGATATCCGTCGCTCCGGTCAACCCGAAGAGAATCGAAATCCCATACAGCATCAATCCGGACGAAAGAGCACCATAGATGATATATTTGAGCGACGCTTCGCTCGAATCCGTTGCTTCTTTCGTATAGCCTGCGAGAATGTAGGATGAAAGACTGGTCAACTCCAACGCTAATACCATCATCAACAGGTTGGTAGCGCTCGACATCAAAAACATCCCCAGCGTCATCGCCACAAGGAGGGCGTAGTATTCACCCATGCGCTTAACGGTCTGTTGTACCTCGGAAGAATATTGAGAAAAGAGAATAATAAAGACCGAACAGAGGGCGATGACAATCTTGAAGAACGTCGAAAAATTGTCGACAACGACCATGCCGGAGAAGACCGGGTGCGCTTGCGGGCTTTGCACGGCAACGTAACCGCCGGCAATGAGCACGCCGATCAGAGCGACAATCGACGCAAACTGCGGCTGACGACGGAGAATCAGGTCGGACAAGATCGCCGCGCAGAACGTTACCGTGAGGATCGTCTCCGGGAGAAAGCTCCGCAGGCTGGCTATAAGTTGTTCAATCATGGGCGCGTGGGTACAAGCAGTTGTTCAAAGTCCTTACGGCACCACAGCCACAGTCGACGTCGTATTGACGAGGTCGACCAGATGGTTGAGTGATGACGTCATGAGGTCAATCATCAACGACGGATAGATGCCAAGCACGATGACAATAACGGCAAGCGGCACGAGCGTGAATGTCTCGCGCCCGTCGATGTCCGGCAGGCTCTTCCACTTTTCATTCGGTTGGCCAAGAAATACCCTCTGGAGCGTCCAGAGCATATAGCCGGCGGTCAAAACAATACCGAGCGTCGAGATGATGGTGATCGTGCGATGTGTTTGAAACGCACCGAGGAATGAAAACGCTTCCGAAATAAATCCGCTCAACCCCGGCAGTCCGAGTGCAGCGAAGAAGGCGACGGTCATGATACCCGTGTACCGCGGCATCGTCAACGCCAGTCCGCCGAACGCGTCGAGGTCACGCGTGTGGGCACGGTCGTAAATCACGCCGACGATCAAAAAGAGCATTGCCGTGATCGTTCCGTGGTTGAACATCTGAAACACGGCACCGACCATCCCCTGCGTGTTGAGCGCCGCCATGCCCAGCAACACCACGCCCATATGACTCACGCTCGAGTACGCAATCAACTTCTTGAAATCCTTCTGCGCCATCGCACACAACGCTCCATACACAATGTTGATGAAGGCGAAGACGGCAAGATACCACGACGTATCGCGTGCAATTTCCGGGAACATCGCGTAGTTCACGCGCAGCATGCCGTAGGTTCCCATCTTCAGCAGAACGCCGGCAAGGATGACGCTGATGGCGGTAGGCGCTTCCACGTGCGCATCCGGCAACCATGTGTGGAAGGGGAACATCGGCACCTTAATCGCAAACCCAATAAAGAGCGCCAGGTAGGCGAGGTATCGCCAATACGTACCGACACCGGAGAGCAGCGATCCAGGGTCGTAGTTTGCCGGATCCATCATGGCAAGCATGTTAAAGGTATGCATCTTTTCGCCTGTTGCCGGGTCCGGAATACTCACACTAAAATACAGAGCAATAATGGCGAGCAACATCAAGACACTGCCGAGCAGGGTGTAGAGAAAGAACTTGATCGCCGCATACTCCCGCCGGGGACCGCCCCAGATACCGATCAAGAAGTACATCGGCAGCAACATCACTTCCCAGAAAACATAGAAGAGGAAGAAATCAAGCGCCACAAAGACCCCCATCATCCCGGTATCGAGCAACAGGAACATCGCCATGTAGCCTTTGAGGGCTTTGTCGATATTCCACGAAGCAAAGACGGCAACAAAGCAGATGATGGCCGTGAGAAGGACCATCGAGACACTGAGACCATCGACACCGAGGAAGTACTCAATTTGAACGCGACCGAACCAAGCAATGCTCTCGATGTCAATCCACGTTGCCCGCTCGACAAATTGCATCCCCTCTGCCGTGTTAATCCCAGCCATGCCGCGGTCGAACTTCAGATAGATCACGACGGCAAGGACAAGCTGGAGAAAGGTCGCCCCCGCCGAAATCCATTTCATCAGCTCGCGCTGTTCTTTTGGCAACGCAAGGACGATGATCATCCCGATGATCGGGATAAAGGTGATCCAGGTGAGAATGCCGATACCGAAAAATTCCATGAAGCCTCCGTGAGAAAGCGAAATTCGCTTTTCGAGTGTTATCTAAACCATAGGAAAAACACCATCACGCCGAACAGTACCCAGGCGAGGTATGTTTGCACTCTGCCGGTCTGAACCTTGCGCGTCAACAAACCGAAGAAGCCCGCCACGTACGCCGTGAGATTCACCAGCCCATCAACGATGCGATTATCGAATCCGCCGACGCCAACGTAGAAAAGGAAGAACGTGAGACCCGCCACACCGAGCGACAGCAAGCCGTACCAGAGCGCCGTCCAGAATGTGACCTCCGGCGGCCAGATGGCAGTTCCAGTGACCCACCCCGCATACAGGGAAACGATACCTGCCACAACGAGGTACACAATCGCCCCCATGTTGCCTTCTTCCCAATTCTGTTTCGTTCCGAGCGTCACCGCCCTCGTCCAGCTTGCCGTACCGTTCACGATGCCGTCAATGATGGTATTATCAAACCAGCGATAGGCATTCGCGACCGCCACAGTTCCACGCACCACCGTTGCCTCATACAGTTCGTCGAAATACCATTTATTCAAGAGGAACTTGTGCACCGGCGCGAGCTTCGCGGCAACGGCGTCGGCGTTAATCTTCTTCCAAGAATAGGTCGCAAAGGCGATCAGAATTCCCATCCCGGCAACGAGCAAGGAAAGAATCATGGCTGTCGTGTGAGAATGATGCACTGCCTCTTCAAACTGGCTCACCCCTGCCGCAGCAACACTTGCCGGTACGACTGATTCAGGTCGTTGAACTGCTCCAAAGAACCAGCCGTCGGCCGCACCAAAGGGATTGAAGCTGTAGAAGATGAAGAACGAGAGCACGGCAAACACGATCAGGGGAATCGTCATCACCTTCGGCGATTCGTGAATCGACTCAAGACGATGATGGTCTTTATGCTCACCGAGGAACGTAAGAATAACGAGCCGGAACATGTAGAAGGCTGTTAAGCCAGCGACGAGGAAGCCGATGATAGGAATCAGATAATGTCCCGTCAAGCTTCCGTATGCCAGCGTGCCCGCCAAAATCTCATCCTTGCTCAAGAATCCCGACGTGAACGGCACACCGCTGATCGCCAGGGTAAAGATCACAAATGTCCAGAACGTCACCGGCATCTTTCCCTTCAAGCCACCCATGTTGCGAATGTCTTGCGGATCGGTATGATGGTCGCCGTGGTGATGGAGCGCGTGATGCATTGCGTGAATCACAGACCCGGAACCGAGGAATAATCCCGCCTTGAACATCGCGTGAGTGGTCAAATGGAAGAAGCCGGCGGTGTAGGCTCCCACGCCGAGACCCATCACCATATACCCAAGCTGACTGACGGTAGAATAGGCGAGGACTTTCTTGATGTCGTTTTGCGCGATCGCAATCGTGGCAGAGATGAACGCGGTGATGGCACCGATGTACGCGATAAACATCAACGCATCGGCTGTCATCATGGCGAAGGTACGCGTTACGAGGTACACACCGGCGGCAACCATGGTAGCCGCATGGATGAGAGCGCTCACGGGCGTAGGACCTTCCATCGCGTCCGGCAACCAGACGTGCAGCGGGAACTGTGCCGATTTCCCGATCGCTCCGCAGAAAACCAGAATGCCCGCAGCCGTTAACCATGCCTCACTGCCGAACGGAATCGTGCCAGACTGGATGGAGCGAAAGATCGGATCAAACGAAAATGTCTGGAACGTCGTATACAGGATCATAATGCCGATGAAGAAACCGATATCACCCACTCGGTTGACGATGAAGGCTTTCTTCGCCGCATCCGAAGCTGATTTCTTTTCAAACCAATGCCCGATCAGCAGATACGAACTTAACCCGACCAGCTCCCAGAAGACGTACATCATCCAGAAGTTATTCGTGACCACAATCCCGAGCATGGAGAACGAGAAGATACCGAGATAGGCGAAGTAGCGACCGTAGCGAACATCGCCGTGCATGTAGCCAATAGAGAAGAGGTGCACGAGAGCGCTGACGAGGGTGACAACGACGAGCATCACGGCGACGAGATTATCGACCATGATGCCCAGTTCAAGTTTCAGTGGTCCGATGCCCGGAACGTTACCGAAGTCGACCCACGAGAACGTGCCCTGAATGGTCTCGTTCGGATATTGCGTCAGCTTGACAAAAAAGACCGCAAGCGAGAGTGCAAGAGCGAGGAAAAGGATTCCGGTTCCGAGCCAATCCCCTTGTCGCGGCAGGCGCTTGTTGAAGAAAATCAACACCGCGAAGCCGAGCAGCGGCAGCAGCAAAATAACGACGGCTAAGGTCAGAATCGTTTCTTGAGTCATGGCTTCAGTTGACAATTAATCACGCAGTCGGCTCAGCTCATCGACGTTGACGGTGTTGAAGTTTTGGTAGATGTTCAGCACTATCGCCAGTGCGATGGCAGCTTCAGCAGCGGCAAGGATGATGACAAAGATGGCAATCACCTGTCCATCCAATGTCCCTGCACTATATCGCGAGAAGGCGATAAAATTGATGTTGGCCGCGTTGAGGATGAGTTCAATGCCCATCAAGACCATAATGGCATTGCGGCGTGTCAACACGGCGAAGACACCGAGCGAGAACATAATACCGCTGACGATCAGGAAATGCGTCAGGCCGGGATGCTGGAGCCAATGAAGAAAGTCTTGCATGGTTGATCTCGATGAGACGTTCCAGGTCTTCAAAACCTGGCAGCTCTTAACACGATTATCCTTTTTTCTCCCGCCGCGCGATCATTGCCGCACCGATGAGTGCAACGAGGAGCACGACGGAGGCGATTTCAAACGGAAGAACGTAACTCGTCAACAGCATTTCCCCTAACTTCGACGCCGTTGCCTCCGGCGGTATGAAGTCGGGGGTTACTTTCCAGTCGGTCGACCAGAACATGCCCGTCAACATCCCCGCCAGCGCAGCGGAAAGAAGCACGGCCGGCAGCGTTTGAATCGTGCCCGTTTTGATATCCACACTGATGACGCGATTGGTCAACATCACACCGAACAAAAGCAACACGAGAATTCCGCCGACGTAGATCAATAACTGCGTAATGGCAAGGAAATCTGCCATGAGCAACACATACAGGCCGGCAGCGGCAAAAAACGCAAACAAGAGCGCGAACGCGGCATGGACGATGTTCCTGGAGAATACTACGATCGCCGCCGAGGCGATGGCAATCACTGCAAAGACGTAGAAGATAATCGTGAAGAAGTCCATAGGTTATGACGCGGGATTCTCCGGTTTAGGCGGCTCAGGCTTCTGCGCCTGCGGCGCAGGGGCCGATTGAGCCTGAGAAGCCTGTCCGGGTTGAGCCGTTGCTTGCCCCGACGGAGCCTGTTGGGGCGGCTTTGCTGCCGCGGCCGCGGCTTTCTTCGCCGCCGCTTCCGCCTCGGCTTTCTGCAATTTTTCCTTCGCTTCCTGGATCTCCTGCTGCGTCATCCGGCTGAAATTGTAAATCAGATTGTGTCGGTCAAATTCCGAGAATTCGTACACATCCGTCATCACGATACATTCCGTCGGACACGGATAGACACACAGCCCGCAATAACAACACTTTGCAATGTCAATGTCGAAACGCGGCACATGGAGGCGCTTCTTCTGCCCCGTCGAGGTCATGCCGAGGTCCTGATCGGGTGTCGCTTTAATCGTCTCAATCGTAATGCAATCCACCGGACATGCCATCGAACACTGGTCGCAACCAATGCAGTCGTCGATGTTCACGTACAGCCGATTGCGGGCACGCTCAGGAAGCTTCAACCGGACGTCCGGATACTGGATCGTCACCGCTGGCGTAAAGAGGTGCCGGAACGTCACGCGCATGCCAATCGCGATGGACGAGAGCGCAAGCCAGATGTTATGAAAATAGGAACGGACGGCAGACATTATGAAAATTGACCGAAGACAATTAGATTATGGACGATTGAACCGCATTATAACACGAGAATCAACCCGACAGCAAAAATACAGACAAACAGGAACGGTGTAAGAACCTTCCACGATGTATACATTAGTTGATCAACACGCAACCGGGGCAGAGTCCAGCGAATCCAGATTTGCATAAAGACGAAGAACATCCCTTTCGAAACCAGCCAGATGAATCCCCACACGGGACCCGATAATGCATTGCCGAAGGGACTTGACCAACCGCCCAGAAAGAGCGACGCCGCAATCGCCGAGACGAGAAACATATTGGCATACTCGGCAAGGTAGAAGATCGCGAACTTCATGCCGCTGTATTCCGTATTGTAGCCCTGCACCAGTTCGGATTCGGCTTCAGGCAGGTCGAACGGCGTGCGATTCACTTCCGCAATTCCAGCAATGAAGAGGATGAAAAAAGCCGTGATGGTAAACGGAAGAAGCAACAGCTTCTGCAACAACGGCAGTGGACCGCCGAAAACGACCCAATTGTGAATTCCACCTTCCTGAAACTTGGAGACTTCATTCAGATTCAGCGAGCCTGTAATCATCACCGCGACGAGCACAGCGAGCGCCGTCGGGATTTCATAGCTCACCACCTGTGCCGCCGAACGCATCGCGCCAAGAAGCGACCACTTGTTGTTGGACGCCCAGCCCGCCATCAGGATACCCACGACAACAAGCGATGAAACGGCAATCACATAGAAGACACCGAGGTCGATATTGCTCCCCATGTACGCACTGCTGAAGGGAATCACGGCAAAACCGGCATACGTCCCTGTAAAGACCAGAAAGGGGGCAAGGGTAAAGAGCACCTTATCGGCCGCGCTGGGGATGGTGTCTTCCTTCTGGATCAACTTCAGAATATCGGCGATGGGTTGAGCAATGCCGTGCCACCCCGTGCGCATGTACGCCACACGGTCCTGCATGTGGGCAGAGACTTTCATCTCGAGGTAGACCGTGAGCAGCGCATACAGCAGCACGAAAACCAGTGGCAGCGCCGCCATAATGATGTACGTAAGAATCGAGTCGCCAAGTATGGAGCTAAGAAGTTTTTCCATCAATTCTTAACCTGAATCTGTACTTTTTTGATAAAGGCGTTTCCATTATGGTTTGCAATTATCTTAACAGCAGCTGTGCTAGAAAGCGTAAGCATAGTTGCATGGAATGCTGAGAGAATTTTTTCTTGAAGCATTTGATCCTTTTCTAACAACTCAACTTTTAAACCGAGGTCGATTATTTTTGTTACATTAAGATGTTTTCCATGAGTCTTAAAATTATTATGATTGGAAAGAAATTCTGCGATGTCCCTTGGTTTTGTAGTTGTTTCGCCTTTAAACATGTACGCTGCAAGCCAATTTTCCACTAGCTCTCGTCCAAAATCAATTTGATTCTTACATTGAACCAACAGAGCTGGGCCGTATTGACTTAGCATCGGAAGCCATGAGTTCAAATTTTTCGGATTATCCGCACAATCTTTTTGGGCTTTCTCAAACTGTTCAAGAATAGCGTGTGCAGGAACAGCCTGCAGTCCTACTGGAGTTTGAAGAAGAAATTGAGGATCAATTGGGCCGAGAGATGAATGCTTCCCCATCATTATTGTGTCTGCCGCACACGCTAGCATTGTGCCTGCTGACATCGCAGCTTGGGGAATAATGATTCTTATTGTTGAAAACTTCTGACGCAGATAAGATACCATCGCATCAGTCGCTTCAGCAGAACCACCGCCTGTGTGGAGGATGAGATCCAACTCTTTCCCTTTTAACCCATAGATAGCCTCCATCAGAGCTTGAATGTCTTCGTCATTTATTGAAACAAAATTAGGAGGCATATCCCCCGCAGTCCAACGTGTAGCATATATGATAGTGTTACGTTTTGTAAACTGATTAAGCTCTAGTAAATACTTCTTCCTAACCGTATCGTGAGCAAGGGTATCCCCCTTCTGAATCAGTGCGGTGATCTCGTTAAGTATTTGGCCCCAAGTCGGCATTTAAGAAACTACCGGCGTCATGAATGATTCGAGGAGACGAGGTTGGGAGCTTCATTGAGAGCCGCCCAGTACTTCCTATAAGATTCGCTCCCAGCAAGGTTGGAATTATAAATCTCGATAGTCTTATCGAGTTCAGGGTACAACTGCAACGCTCGCTTTCTGATTTCCTCAAAAGCCTTCTCATAATCAATATCTTGAGTTTGCTTTTCCATACATATCCTCCGTATGATATTATTTTACCGATCCACCTCGCCCAACACGATATCCACACTGCCAACGATCGCGACGAGGTCCGCTATCATCGCACCGCGGGAAATCTCAGGTAAAACGCTCAGGTTGACAAACGCGGGCGAGCGAGCTTTCACGCGGTAGGGCGAGGTCGAGCCATCGGAGATAATATAGAACCCTAACTCGCCACGTGGGGACTCGGTGCGGACATATATTTCGCCGTGCTCGGGTCGTATGCGTTTCGGAATCGCCTGTTGAACATTCCCTTCCGGCAGTCCCGCCAACGCCTGCTCGATGATCTTCACACTCTGCTCCATCTCTCGCACCCGCACGATATACCGATCCCAGCAATCCCCCACCGTTCCCATCTCCCCTTTGCCGACCTGTGGCTCCCACTCAAACTTGTCGTACACACCATAGGGATCGTCACGCCGCAAGTCCCAGTTCACGCCCGACCCGCGCAACATCGGGCCGCTACAGGCATAATTGATCGCAACATCTTTCGGCAGCACGCCAACATTCGCCGTGCGCTTGATGAAAATTTCGTTGTAGGTCAGAACGTCGTTTAACTCTTTGATCTTTGGCTTGAAGTAGGAACAGAACTCTTTCGCTTTCTCCACGAACTTCGGCGGGAGGTCATGGGAGACACCGCCGACCCAGATATAGTTATAGAGCAGCCGCGCGCCGCAGGTCATTTCAAACAGGTCGAGGATCCGCTCGCGGTCGCGGAAACACCAGAGGAAGGGCGTGAAGGCGCCCATGTCAATGCCATAGGTGCCGATGGCGATGAGGTGACTCGCAATACGCTGCAGCTCTGCCATTATGACGCGAATGTATTCCACACGCGGTGGCACTTCGATTTTGAGAAGGCGTTCCACCGCAAGCGCGTAACCCCAGTCATTGCTCATCGAGGCGAGATAATCCATCCGGTCGGCGTAGGGAATCACCTGCTGATAGTTCGTCATGTGTTCGGAGTGTTTCTCGAAGCAGCGATGCAGGTAGCCGATGTGCGGGATGACGTCAACGACGATCTCTCCATCCACGACAATCTCGAGCCGCAGCACGCCGTGGGTCGAGGGGTGTTGCGGACCCATGTTGATGATCATCTCATCGGTGCGGAGCGTCTTGCCCGTGGAGCTTTTGATCTCCCCGGGTTGCGTGACGTAGTTGGTAGGAAGCGTTTTGCTGACGATGATCTGTTCCATAGGTGGAGATTAGTAGGGCACCTTCATACCGTTGTAGAATTCCGGCACTTTGAAATCTTTCCGTAGCGGCCAACCCGGATAATCATCCGGACAGAGGATGCGACGCAGGTCGGGATGTTCATCGAAAATGATACCAAACAGATCATAGGCCTCGCGCTCGTGCCAGTTCGCCGTTCCCCACACCGCACTCACCGACTGAATGTGCGGGTTGTCCTTCGGGCAGAAGGCTTTAAGAACAATCTTGTGTCGATGCACCATCGAGAAGAGATGATAGACTACCCCTAAGTTGCCGTCGTTGTAATCGACGCCGCTCAGACACATCATATAATCGAATTGAAAAGCGGGCTCATCGCGTAAGAAGAGCGCGATCTCCTTTGTCCGGTTCGCGGCGATGCGAATCCAGGGTTGCTGCACATCGAATTTCGCTTCGATGACGGCATCGCCGAATTTCGCACGGAGGTTATCGTGGATCTCTTGTGGGGTCATACTGCCTTTTTCACCAAACTTTCCTTCCGAACCTTTTCCTGAAGCTTCATAATCCCTTCCAACAGCGCCTCCGGTCGAGGCGGGCAGCCGGGGACGTAAACATCCACCGGAATCACGCGATCCACGCCTTTTAACACGTGGTAACCGTGTTCCCAATACGGTCCGCCACAGTTCGAACAGCTTCCCATCGAAATGACATACCGGGGCTCGGCCATCTGGTCGTAGAGTCGCTTAATTCGGGAGGCCATCTTGAGTGTAACGGTACCAGCAACGATCATCACGTCGGTCTGGCGAGGGGTTGCCCGCGGAATCACCCCGAAGCGCATGATGTCAAAATTTGACGCCGACGCCGCCATCATTTCGATGGCGCAACAGGCAAGACCGAATTGCATCTGCCAGAGCGAAGAGAGCCGCGCCCAATTCAATAAATTATCGAGCGAGGTGATGACGATATTGCTGTTTTCAAACTTGTAATCGAGAAGTCCCATAGACGGTTGACCCGGTTACGAAACAGGCACTGAGGATTCGACGCGCTTGGCTGGAATGATCGTTTCCAAACTGTCGAGTCGCGGGATCTGCGGTTTCGGTTTGTCCCAATCGAGGTCGCCTTTGACCCAGACGTAAGCAAGACCCACGAGGAGAATCAACAAGAAAATCGCCATTTCGATGAAGGCGAACAGACCGAGTTCACGATAGATCAATGCCCATGGGAAGAGAAACACCACCTCGACATCGAAGATGAGAAACACGAGAGCGATAACGTAGAAGCGGACGTTGAACCGCACCCAGGCGTGGCCGATCGGTTCTTCACCGCATTCGTAGGATGCAAGCTTTTCAGGATAGGGGCGGTGTGGGCGGAGAATCCAGGAAGTGATCAAGCCGCCGGCGACGAAGACCATGCCGAGGATGAGGAAGATGAGAATTTTACCAAACTCGGTAAGCATCCGTTCTCGAAATTGTTATGGGGACACAAAACCTTCAGCAGGAGAACGACGATTGCCAATATAGAGAGAACTTGCTCGATTGTCAAGAAAATGATACAGGAAAAACTTTATACTCGTGCAAGCAATCCAGTAAGAAAAAAAGAACGCCGTCGCGAACGAGTTCGCGACGGCGTTTTCAGCATCTCGGTGTCGTCACTTTTGATATCCCCACTTCTTGTAGTTGGCTTCGATCTCTTCTGGGGTTGGGTGCGACTTGATCGGCTCTGGTGTTGTGGTGAAATCCTCTTTCGGGTGCGCCTGGAAAACTTGCGCGTTGATTTCGATATCCTCTTTGAAAATGTCCGGAACCGCAGCATCTTCAAAAATCGCTCCCCACGGACACTCCGGTTCGCACGCCGCGCAGTTAATGCATTCTTCCGGATGAATAAACAGTTGCTTGCGGTAGTTCGGGTCGTCCACCGTCAAGCCGTAGATGCAGTCGACAGGGCACACTTTAACGCACGCGGTATCCTGACAGTCAGCGCAGAGTCGAGTAATTACCCAAGGCATACGGGAATCTCCTTACGATAGAATAGTTCTGTGGAAATAAGCCGCGACGGGGGATGCCGACGCGCAGCGGGAGCGTCTACCGGTTCATGCCCCTTCGCGTTGTTCTGTTGTTCGGATCGGCTCCGGTGGAAGGTTCAGCACTTCCTCCGGAAAATGCTCAATGATAAAACTGACGATGTCCTTCACGGAAATGACGGCGATGGGTGCACCGTTCTCATCCACCACCGGCACATGACGGTACCCACCGATGCTCATGGCATTCAGCACATACGCGATGCTGTCGTCCGGCTGGAAAGCTTCAGGGTTCGGCGTCATGACGTCCTTCACCCGCAGCTTGTCCAGATCCTGCCTGCCGAAGACGCGGGTCAAGACATCCCGCTCTGTGAAAATCCCTACCATTTTCCCGCCGTCCGTTACCAACAGGCAGCCCAACTTCTTCTCCTGCATCATCCGCACCGCGTCAGTAACGCTCTGATTCGGCGAAACCTCAACCGGCTTCCGAACCTTGAGATTCTTGATCGGTTTCCTGAACGTGGAGGAGCTTAGCGTCTTAGGAACGCGGTCCTCCTCGTACATTCTACTGAGTTCGTCCTCAAGCTCTTCGTCGTACATAGGGGTCCGGACACGGGACGACAGACGTTGATTACAAAGAACAGTCGTATTATAGAGAAGACAAACCCAAATTGCAAGAGTAAACTTAGCACTCACCGCTCCACGGTGCTCAACGGCTGTCTTCGTCTAAGATGACGGAGAAGACCGTTTTTATAATAAAGAGACCTTCACTATTGATTTTTTTCGCGTGCGAGAATACATTGTATTTAGTCATCTAAGCAGATACACGGAGAGGGTGATATGCAACGGCTAACGCTGGAATCGTTTCTGACGGCGCATTCCGATATGGAAACCAGCCAGTTTCAGATTCTTGCAAGCCTGAAAACGTATTACGATGAATTTCGCCACACCAGACTCTACCCCGCGCTGGCAGAATTGATCGACCTTGTCAAAACGTTGGAAGGCATTCTGCAAGAGCAGGCTGGCCTTGAACAGCGCCTCCCTCAGGAGTTAAAAACCATCGACTGGAGAAACAAGAAACTAGTGTTTGAACCGATGCAAGTCCAGCCGTCGGATGTCGAGCGGGTGATGGAGTTGATTCGTTGGTCCTTACCCCATCTGTATGCCGCCATTGAAGAGGGCCGGAGAGTGTACGACTTTGTTGACGAAAATCTTCGGCTGGAGGAAGTCGGCTTAATGCCGATGTACCGTGAAGAAGGCTATGCATTCGTCCCCGAAAACCGCGCGTCGCTCCTGCACTTGCTGAAATACGAAGTCTCGCTGTTTACTGCACAAGACCGACGGTTCCGCACGATTAAAACGCGATTACTCAAATCGCTCAAGCAACAGCTGATTCAGTTTTCGCCTGAATATCTCAAGCTGCAGCTGCTGGAAGAGCATCACGACCTTCCCAACCCTGCGACATTCCAGTTTACGACGGATTTTGACTTCCCGTTCGCGGAAACCATTCTCCCCGTCGCGAAACGTAAACTCATGGCGCGCGTCTGTTCATAACTTGGCGTTCCCCTCCTTCTCTTGAGTTCACGCCTTCGTGATAAGGCGTGATTTCTCCCAATCAGTTTGGCAATGGCTCTCAGCTCGGGAGCGGATACTCCATACGCTTTTTTGGCCACGATGCCGTAGCGCCGCATCCCTTCTACATTACGGGCGCTTCCACACTCTTTGAGTCGGGAAAGGACTTCAGCGAGCCTCATCTGAGAAGATGATCGTGTGCACCGATTATCTGGATGGAGACCACGGAGTTTCGTTCACCCCGTCGATGTTGTTAGCGTAACGAGCCAACACAAACAGGAAATCGGACAATCGGTTCAGGTAGACTACGGCAAGTGCGTTGATGGATTCTTCCTTCTGTAATCGAACCGTCAACCGTTCGGCACGCCGGCACACGGTACGGGCGAGGTGGAGCTGAGCGCCGACCGGACTGCCGCCGGGCAGAATGAATGTCGTCAACGGCGTCAACTGCGCATCCATGCGATCAATCTGCCGTTCGAGAAAGTCAATGTGGCGCTGTTCGATACGAGGAACGTTTTTGGACTGCACGTCGAGAGGAGTTGCTAAATCAGCCCCGAGCACGAAGAGCTCCTCCTGCAGTTGACGCATCAACGTATCAATCTCACTGGCGGGCTTCATCGCTCGTACAACGCCGAGCAACGAGTTGAGCTCATCGACGGAGCCGTACGCTTCGATGCGCAACGCGTCCTTGGCAATACGTTGTCCACCGAAGAGAGAGGTCTCTCCGCCATCGCCTTTGCGAGTGTAGATTTTCATGGGGAGTTATTTGGCATTCTCGGCAACGCGCTCGAGTTCCTCGAAGCGCCGCTTCAACGCTGCAAGTTCTTGGAGAGTGGATTGAATCTGGTCAAGGTCGGTGGCTCGCACTTCATCAAGTTTTGCATGCAATTGCTGGAGCATGAGTTCCGATTTCAGGTTGACCTGGTAATCGAGGTCGGCGCGGAGGCGGTCCTTCTTCTGCGCGCGATTCTGGCTCATCATAATGACAGGAGCTTGCAACGCGGCAATTGTGGAAAGCATGAGGTTGAGAAGGATAAAGGGATACTCGTCGAACGGTTTGAAGAGAATCTGCGAGGTATTCAACCCCATCCATAATCCCATGAACAACAAGAACGAGAGGATGAACGACCAGCTTCCTCCGAATTCCGCCACCTTATCTGCAATACGATCACCCAAGCTGAGCCGTTCTTCGATCTCCACGTTGACGTTCTTTGAGGCGAGGGATTGCACAAGCTCGTTCGTCGCCCGCAACCGCTTGCCGATCTCGCTCACCATCAAGATCGCAACCGAGGGGCGTTCGATCAGGAACTTCAGAAAATCATCGCGCCGCATCTCCAGCAGTTTACAGTCTTCGAGAGCCCGTGCCGTTGCGGTGCGCGGCAACCCGTCGATCAGCGATAATTCACCGACAAACTCTCCGGCACCCAGTACCGAGACGCGCATCTCCTTCTGCGGCTGATTGACAGGAACCGTGATTTCGAGCGTTCCGTCTTCAATGAGAAACATCGAATCGCCCTGGTCATCTTTCCGGAAGAGAATCTGCCCCTCCTTCAGCGTCCGCGGCTTCCAGAGTTTGAGCAGGACTTCGCCGTCCGCTTCCGTTAACCGCTCGAAGATCGGTATCTTGGTCAGGTCTTCACGAGTCATTGTTCCCTCCTTCGGTGCTAAA
>DATLYT010000086.1:0-8136 GCA_035574455.1 Bacteroidota bacterium | reverse complement strand
ACCGTCGTGCATCATACTCGGCATGGAACGCAGGCGCCGGGGGATAACTCGTGTAGCGCGGCCCCGGCCTGGCAAATCGTTTCAGAAGGTCGATGTTGAGACTGGACTGCTTCGCGGGCATAGCTCTCTCCTTTCGTGCGTCCATCTTGAGCAAACCGAATGCCAGACTCTCATCAACGGTACCTCAGCGCGCAGGCACGCCTGCGACGAATTTTCGGTTGTTTGAGCTGCTAATGAAACAAGTATTTTTTAGGAGTGGGAAAAGCAGATGGCGGTTTCGCAGTTTTGAGAAGGGGAAAGCAGAGGTCGGAGGTCAGAAGCCAGGGGTCAGAGGCCAGAGGCCAGAGGTCAGAGGTCAGAGGTCGGAGGTCGGAGGTCAGAGGTCAGATATCAGAGGTTGTAGGAAACGGCTGCTCAAGTAGGTAGGCAACGATTCGAACCTGGTCATGCCCGCGGATTTAAAGCGGGCATCGAAAAATGGCTGTAGAGCAGATTCCGTCCCCGACGAAAGACGTGTCGGGGCAAGCCCCGTTGAACGGGGCAAGCCTTACAATCCGACGGAATGACTTCCCCTTTTTGAGATGGCCTCTAGAAACACTCCTCTTGTCATCCCGAATGCTCTAATCGGAAATCTGTAAATTAGAACGCTGAAAAAGCTGGGAAAACGGATTTTCGCGGATCAGATATCTAAAATCCGTTGAGACCAATTTTCCCAGTGAACACAGCGTCCCATGTAAACCGCTCAACGTCAGATTCTTACTTCGTGAATCCAAGACTTGAACATTACCCTTCGCTCTTTGTTGCCTCGTCTTTGGATAGCTGAGCGTTCTTCTTTCGCGCGGCAAGCCCGAGAATGAAAAACATTACTGCGGCAGCGAGGTAGACGGCAGACCGCTCCGCAACAACGCTCACAATCAGGAAGATGAGAGCAACCGTAAGAAACGCGTAACCGGACTGAAAGAACTTCTGCATCGACCCCTCCTTTCAAGGGTGAGACGGTAGGACGTTCGTGAACACGGAGAGAAGCTATCAAAAAACATAACCGAAGCCAGCGGAAAGATAGCCGCCGTTGTAGTTTGCCCTGGCGCCTACCGGGGTCTTGAAGTCCGACATCAGGTTGTAGCCGGCGGTGGCGAGGAGTTTGAAGTGCGTGCTGAGGAAGAAATCGATACCGGCCCCGACATGAGTGCCAAAGGTAGACTCCGAACGGGCTTCCTGCCGCAGCTCGGCATTCGTCGCTTCGAGTCCCACGAAGGAGCCCACCGATGCCGCAAGAAACAATCGCACCATATCGTCCGGCGTCGGCTCGGCGATGTAATAACGAACACCGACAAGAACGGGAACCACCGTACTCGCTTGTTGGTGGAATTCAGTCGGTGACATCGTCGAGCTTGCTTTGCCACCCAAAAACCCGATGCTGAGCGTGATGGCAAGATGTTCACGCATGCCGTACGAGTAGAGCATGCTGCCGGTGAACCCACTCGATACGGCTTCCTGTTGGACGCCACTGGAAGTAATCGTCTTCGACGCATTGCTACCACCCCAGAACCCAAAGCTCAGTTCGAGTCCGGACCTTCCACGCAGAGTAAGATCTTGAGCAAAGATCAGCTGGGAAGTGGCAAGGAGGAAGAGCACGGTCGGGAAAGCACGCGTGAGAATCTTCATATCGGCCTCCTCTGGTTGGTATGTGGTCGTGCTAATGTGAGGTATGTTTACACATATACTGTTGGATGAGGTATCTCACCAAGTCACAACAAGTGCTGATGCTCGGTCAGTAAACCTCACGACAAGAAAACAATTCGAGATCTAAAAACAGGATGTCATTCTGAGGAGTCCCGATGCTTTTCATCGTGACGACGAAGAATCTGATTTGCTGGTTGAAGACGAGGTTTAGATTCTTCGCTCCGCTCAGAATGACAATGGGACTTAGAATATTTCAGAAGTCTCAATTCTTCATCAAATGCACGAGCTGCGTTACCGTCGCCTTGGCGTCGCCGAAGACCATCATCGTTTTTTTGTCGTAGAACAGCTCGTTGTCCTCTCCGGCGAATCCGGGGTTGAGGCTTCGTTTGCAGACGATCACCGTGCGGGCATGGTCGACATTCAGAATCGGCATGCCGTAGAGCGGACTGTCCTTCTTGTAGCGGGCGGCGGGGTTCACCACATCGTTCGCACCAATCACGAGCGCGACGTCGGTGTTCTGGAAATCGTCGTTGATCTGATCCATCTCCATCAGAATATCATACGGCGCGTTGGCTTCGGCGAGCAGGACGTTCATGTGCCCCGGCATGCGCCCTGCAACGGGATGGATCGCGTAACGCACCTGAATGCCACGCTGGGTCAGGACGTTCACCAGCTCCTGTAACACGTGTTGCGCCTGGGCCACTGCCAATCCATAGCCCGGCACAATGATGACGGACTGTGCGCTCTCCAGGATGTATGCCGCATCCTCCGGTGTGTAGCGAATCACCGTGCGCTGCTCGGTCGCCTGCACCGACGGGTCGTACTCCGCTCCCACGCCGGCAAACAGCACATTGGCGAGTGAACGGTTCATCGCCTTGCACATGATGTTGGTAAGGATGAGGCCCGACGTTCCGACGAGCGTGCCGCTAATAATAAGCACGTTGTTGGAGAGCACGAAGCCCGTCATCGCTCCGGCAAGACCGGAAT
Source organism: Bacteroidota bacterium (assembly GCA_035574455.1). Lineage (GTDB taxonomy): Bacteria > Bacteroidota > Ignavibacteria > UBA10030 > UBA10030 > DATLYT01. Next base: position 5,466 of record DATLYT010000086.1, on the reverse strand, counting down.
AGGAGTTCATCAACGAGATCACCACGGGCATATCCGCTCCACCAATCGGAATGACGCTGGTGACACCGAGAACGATGGAGAGAACAACGATGCCGATTAACAGGTACCATGCGGACGGATCGAGGACAAAAAAGACGCCCATCAGCAGGATGAAGAACAGCATCGCAGCGTTCGATTGCTTCTGCATCTTGTAGAGAATCGGGGCGCTGCGCATGATGCCGTGCAGTTTTGCGGAGGCAACCATACTGCCCACAATGGTGACGGTTCCAATTAATAAACTGAGAACAATCGTAGCCAGCACGTCAAGGCTGACGTTTTCTCCTTTCCACACAGTCAGGCTGGTATCCCCTGAGAGTCGGAGATACTCGGCAAATGCGACGAGCGCCGATGCACCTCCCCCGAAGCCGTTGAGCACACCGACCATCTGCGGCATGGCAGTCATCTGAACCTTGAGTGCCATCCACAGACCCAACGCCGTGCCGATGAGCAATCCGGCGATGATGAAGCTGTAGTCGAGAATTTTCTGGTCGGTGAGAGTCACAAGAATGGCGAGAAGCATGCCGAGCGCGGCGAAACCGTTTCCCTTGCGGGCGGTCTTCGGCGAACTGAGCATCTTGAGTCCAAGAATAAACAATACCGAAGCAACTAAATAGGCGATAGCGGTTATCACATTCATGGCAGGAGAAATCCTCTCGAAGTCTTACTGTTTGTCCGGCTCTTTCTTGAACATCTTGAGCATCCGGTCGGTCACAAGAAACCCGCCTACGACGTTGATCGTAGCAAAAATCACGGCGATGAGACCGAGAACAACGCTCAATCCGCCATGACCCTCCCCCGCGGCGATGAGCGAGCCCACCAACGTGATGCCCGAAATCGCGTTGGAGCCCGACATCAGCGGCGTGTGCAACAAGGGCGGTACCTTGCTGATCACCTCAAAGCCGACAAACGCTGCGAGGACAAAGATGTAGATGGAGATCATGAGTGTTTCAGACATAACATTTTCCTTTTGAACAATTCACATTCCTGAACTTCCGTCCGTGGCCTTGTGATGAGCAAGATGGGGTGGGCTTTAGCCTTCCGTCTTCCAGCAACGAGGGTTAAAAACCCTCCTAACCCTTCTATCTCTCCCACCAGCCAAAGCGCTCGGCCAGGATTTCAATCAAACGCTGCTTTGACGTGTTCGTTCACGATGGCGCCGTTACGGGTGATACAACTTCCGGCGATGATCTCGTCCGAAAAATCTGGAGTAGAATCTGCCTTCGGATACAGGTGCTTGAAGAATGTGGTGATGTTCTTGGAGTACATTCTACTCGCATCCACCGGCACTGTTGCGGCTAAATTCACCGGCCCGCTGATGATGACGCCGTATTTTTCAAACGTCTCCCCCGCCCTCGTCAACTCGCAGTTCCCGCCCTGTTCAGCCGCAAGGTCGATGATCACTGAACCGTGTCTCATGAGCTTCACCATATCCTCTGTGATGAGCACGGGAGCCCGCTTTCCAAAGACCTGCGCGGTGCAAATTACCGCATCCACTTTCGGTAACCGCGCGGCGATGGCTTCCATTTCTTTCTTGATGAACTCTGCCGACTGCTCTTTGGCGTAGCCACCCGCCGTTTCGACATCCTCCGGCAATTCCATCTCCACAAACGCCGCGCCTAAACTCTTGACCTGTTCTCGCACCGAAGGCCTCGGGTCGAAAGCTTCGACCTTTGCACCGAGCCGCTTTGCCGTTGCAATTGCCTGCAAGCCAGAGACACCGGCTCCGAGTACGAGGACCGTGGCTGGCGGAACCGTCCCCGCCGCTGTCATGAGCAAAGGGAACATTTTGCCGAGATGGTCTGCCGCCATCAACACTGCTTTGTAGCCCACGATGGTCGACATCGAGCTGAGCGCATCCATACTTTGCGCTCGCGTGATGCGGGGAATATACTCCATCGAAAAGCTGGTGATCCCGCGTTCAACCATGATGGTGACGACATCTTGATTGGCAAGGGGAGCCAAAAATCCAATGTACGTCGAGCCTTTCCGCAACAACTCGGCTTCGTTTTTACCGGTCGCGGGATGCATCCGCGGGGGCAGCACTTTCAGCACGACGTCTGCCTCGGCATAGAGCTGGTGCACATCCGCAACGATACGCGCACCGGCCTGCTCATATTCTTTGTCGGAAAATGACGATGCCATACCTGCACCCGATTCCACCAGCACCTCATGCTTGTCCCGGATGAGCAGTGGAATCATAGAAGGAATAACAGCGACGCGAGTTTCACCGTCTCGAACTTCCTTTGGAATCGCAATTTTCACACCAGTCTCCTTAATCGTGTGCGTTGTCGTTCACAAAAGCAAATAGTATACGAGAGAATTTTTGGAGAACCAATAGAAAAATTTGAGTTTTTCTATCTCACTTGATGTTTACGCAATGTGATCGAGCGCCTTTTTCAGGTCGTAGATCAGGTCGTCCGCTTTCTCCAGGCCAACAGACAACCGAATTCCTCCCGGATCAACCCCACGTTTCATCTGCTCATCCAACGGGATCGCCGAATGTGTCATCGACGATGGATGCTCGATCAGGGTCCGGATGTTACCCAGGCTCACAGCAAGCGTCATCGTGTACGAATTCTTGGCAATGTAATTGACCAATCGGTCGGCTTTGCGATGTCGCTCTGCCGGCGTCCTGCCCTTGGGGATGAAATAGAGCATCGTCCCGGGTGAGAATCTGCCCTCGTAATCCTGCATTTGTGAGGAGGCGAGAACCCGCTGTTTGAAGGAATCCAAGCCCGGATAGTTGACGGTCTGAATGCGCCGATCCTGCTCAAGAAACTCGGCAACCCGCTGCGCCGTATCGATCTGTTGCCGAAACCGAACGGCAAGCGACGGCACACCATAGACAAGAATCGGCCACGCGCTTTTCGCCGAAAGTACACCGCCGAAATCCTTCCGGTACATCAACAGCGAGTCGTAGCTCCAGCGCGGCCCAACGACAACTCCTCCCATGTCCGTCCCGAATCCACACAGCCCCTTCGTGAGCGATTCCACCACGAAATCAACACCGTGCTCGAGCGGTCGTTGACAAAATGGACTCGCGAACGTATTATCGACGGCGGTGAAAATGCGATGCGCCTTGGTTCGATTGCGATTATGCTTGCGGGCAACATCGACCACCCGGCTGATGTCGATCAACTCCATCGTCGGGTTGACAGGCGTTTCGAAGTATAACAGCTTGGTGTGTGGCGTGATCGCTCGATTCAGTGCCTCCATGTCGTTAAAATCCACCCAGCGGACATTGATGCGGTAGCGCGGAAGCCAATTCTTGAAGAGCGAGTAGGTGCAACCGTACAGCATCTTATGTGCGACAATCTCGCTTCCACTGCCGAGGAGAATCCCACAAAGCGCGGAGACGGCGGCCATACCGCTGGAGAATGTCACCGCACATTCACCACCCTCTGCGGTCGCGAGATTCTCTTCAAGCAGGTCTTTGTTCGGCTCGCCCAACCGGTCATACACGTAAATGGGAGCTTTGGACTCCACGCGAAACTCTCCCGCGTGATGCGCGAACTCGATGAACCCCTGCGCTCCCCGTTTCGTCGACGAAAGCCGGAAGGTCGACGACGCCGAGATGGGCGGTACAACGTGGTGGCTGTAATCCCACTTTGGAGTAAAGGACTTTCCCCAGATAAGCTTCGTTTCGGGCGAATAGTCTCGCACCCTCGATTTCTTTGGTTTGGTTGTCCTTCGTTTCATAGCCGCTCCTCTCTCGATAGCTACGGATCCGGTGATGACTGTAAACGGCAAGTTCTATGCCATTGCTTACTTGCAACACGGCAAAATATAGAAGGAAAAAAACAAATACGGTATTCATAGAGTAATAAAGCGCGTAGATATTCTGCAGGCGGAGTAGCAATCTTAAGAATGATGGCGGGTCTTTTTCCGAATTTCGGAAACCGGTGAAGAAGAAGTGTACTCCCAGAACGAACGCTATTTCAGCAAAAGGAGCTTTCGAGTTCGCACTGTGTAGCCGGCCGACAATCGGGCGATATAGAATCCACTTTGGACGCCGTCTGCGTTCCACCGCGCGGTGTATGTGCCCGCCGGGAGAACCTCACGTACTAACGTTGCGATGGTTCGACCGAGAAGATCGATAATCTCTAATTCGACGAGTCCGGAATGGGGAACTCGAAACTCAAACTGTGTTGTAGGATTGAAGGGATTGGGATAATTCTGCGAGAGCGAAAGCTCTGTGGGAATTCCGGCATTGTCAGCGAACGTGGGAGGCGTGTACATCACAGTCTTCAATATCCAGTCGTCGGGGTCGAGCTGGACATTGGTCGGTGCAACCGGAAGTTGAACGACGTACGTTGTGTCTTGCGAGCGATTCCAGACCGTTATCAGTGTGTCCAATCCCATTCCACTCAAACGAAGGTCGATGGGCATGATGAAACAAGAAGGATTACTCGTTCCTGTTATCTGTTGCACGCGTACAGAGACGCGATACCCTGCGGGCAGAGACTGAAGCGACGTCGACACCGTGTATCGCGGGTAGTTCTCACCGTACACCCACTGGTGAAAGAAGAAGGAGAGATCCATGTTCGAGACAGACTCAAACACACTTTGCAGGTCCTCCGTGCTAGCGGTTTTGAACATGAATCGCGGGTCGGTGGCGTAGGATTTCAATGCAGCAAAGAAGACCGAATCTCCCACTACACGCCTCAGCATATGAAGCACCGTGGCTCCTTTCGCATACACCAGCCGCCCGTCAAAAAGTTTGCTGACGGACGTCGTGTCAGCTACGCGAATCGTTCCCACTGCCTGACGTGCCGAATTCATCTGCCCGTACATGTAGTTCCGATATTCCACCCAGTTGTACCGCCGCTCGTTGTAAAGCGCTACTGAGTACGTAGCAAATCCTTCGTTGAGCCAGATGTCTTTCCAGCTCCGCATCGTGATCATATCCCCAAACCACTGGTGTGCAAGCTCGTGTGCGACGATCCCTTCCGAAAAACTTCCGAGCGACGTAATCGTTTGGTGCTCCATCCCACCGCCCCATCCAAACTGCGCATGACCATATTTCTCTCTGATGAACGGATACTGGCCGAAAAGGTCGGAGAAGATTCCGAGCATGGGAACGGCTTTGCTGAGGTTCTGCCGTGATGCCGCCGGCAAACTTGGAAGGATGTAATTCACAACCTCCATGGAATCCGTGGCCGAGTATCGATACCAATCCGAGAAGACCCCATAATTCGTAACAGCAAGTGAAACGAGATACGTAGAAATGGGGTAACGATGTTGCCAGTGGAAGGTCTTGGTTCCGTTTCCGTTGTCGGTGGCGGAGATGAGCTTGCCTTGCGAGACGGCCCGCAGGTTCGCCGGACAGGTGATCAGCACATCGAGCGAATCTGCCTTATCGCTCGGGTGGTCTTTACAGGGCCACCAATCTCGTGCGCCGTACGGTTCACTCAACGTCCAGATCCA
>DATLYT010000085.1:0-10847 GCA_035574455.1 Bacteroidota bacterium | reverse complement strand
ACGCGCTTTCCGTAGCCCAAAAATCCGAACGGCACGGCGGCTTTGAGAACTTCGCCAATGGGCGCGAGGTAGTATTCTGCGATCCAACGGCAGAGATTGAGCATCTCGGGTGAGACGGAAGGCGCCGCGTCGAGGACGTCGCGGATGGGCTTCAGTTGCTTGCCGGGTGAAGTTGTCGGGAAGTCGACGATGATTCCTGTGAGGAGCTTACGGCCGAAGGGGACGAGGACGCGCGAACCAAGCGTTGCCTGCGGTTGTAATTCAGACGGAACAAGATACGTGAAGGGGTGGTCGATTGGAACAGGCAGGGCAATATCGGCAAGGGACTGATTCACTGTTCATTGATCCATGGAGTCGTTGTGCCATCTGCCAATGAGCTAAGAATTCGGATGAATCAGTGGCCTGATGATCCCATCGTCAATTCCTGCTCGAGGATGTTGTAGACGTCAACGAGGGGCAGGCCACGTTCGGTTGCAATGCGCTTGCATTCTTCGAACTCAGGTACGAGTTTTTCCCGTCCCTCGCGGAGGATACTCTTGACGGTAACAATCCCCAACGAGGTTTTCACCTGCTTCGATGCGCGGGGAATCTTGCGTCGTCCGACCGGTTGGATGCGCGCACCGAGTGTGGTAGTTTCGCGGAACACAATATCGAGCGCGGTGTCAAGCTTCGAGCGCTCGACCATCGCCGAAAGCAGAATTCCCGGCCGGCCTTTTTTCATGATAATGGGGATGAGATACACATCGTGCGCGCCGGCGTTCAGCAGTTTGTCCATAACGTACGGATAGACTTCGGGATTCATGTTGTCGATGTTGGTTTCGACCGTCACCACGTCGTCGTGCTGAAACTCCGGTTCTACGTCACCAATCATAACGCGCAGGAGGTTCGGTACCTGCTCGATCTCTCGCGTGCCTGCGCCGTAGCCAATTGCCTCGATGCGAATCTGCTCGGAGCTTAAGACCCCGCGCGATAGTGCTTTGATAATCGCCGCGCCGGTAGGCGTCGTGAGTTCATAAGGGATATCGGTCAATTCCGTGGGATATCCTTTAAGGATCTCAACCGTGGCGGGGGTGGGCACAGGCATCTTCCCATGTTGGGTTTCAACAAATCCCCCCGAGCCCGTCCGAACCGGGGAAGAATAGACTGCTTCAACCTTGAATTTTTCGAGGCAGATGGCTGTTCCGACGATATCGACGAGAGAATCGATTGCTCCGACCTCGTGAAAGTGAATCTTCTCGAGCGAAGAATGGTGAACCTTCGCCTCAGCCACGGCAATCTCGTGGAAAATCTTCTTCGCCGTCTCTTTGACGAAGGCCGAACAGCCGCTGGCATCGATCAGCTCGTGAATATCCTTGACATGCCGATGGTACCGGGGCTGCTCCGAGATCACCACGTCGATCTTTGTTGCGACGATTCCGCTGCGTTCGAGATGGGACGCCTGAAGCTCGAAGCCCGTCAGATTAAGCTTGTTTAGCTCGTTGGAGAGTTCGTCAACGGAGATGCCGGCACTCACAAAAGCGCCGAGCGTCATATCGCCGCTGATTCCCGCAATCGTATCGAAATACGCTATTCGCATCAGAGTTTGTTACATGATCCATGATTGGACAGCCACATGCGCATCGTCTTCTCTCGTCATCGACTTACAACAACCTCGCCAGTTGTTCAACAATCCGTTCCGTCGCGCCGATATTTTCTTTCACAAGCTGTAGCGCAATGTTTCCCGCGCGCATCCGAGCACGTGAATCGTTGAGAAGTTTCCGCAATGTTCTGTAGCAATCTTGCTGGTCTACCACCACGAACCCCCCGCCTCGCTGAATCAGTTCCTTCGCTTCGTGGGAATTTTCGTGTCTCGGCCCGAAGAGTACCGGAACGCCGTACGCCGCCGGCTCCAAGACGTTATGAACGCCTTGCTTGAAACTTCCGCCCACGTAGGCCACGTCGGCATATTGATACAGCGCCATCAGGATGCCGATGCTGTCGACGATGATGACGTGCTCGTTGGCATAATCGTTGAGCGCCGAGAAGCGAATGGAACGCAAATGGGTGTTCAACGAAAGCTCGAGTCGCTCTAACGTTGCCATGGTCGGCTCGTGCGGAACAAGAATCATCAACGCCGAGGAATCATGCTCCACGATCTTGCGAAAAACAGGGAGAACGACAGCCTCATCTTCTTCCCAACTACTTCCTACTACAACAACATGTCGCCGCCTGAGCAAGGAGGATGGAATAAAATGCTTCTCCTTTGCCTCAAGACTCCGTTGCCAGACCTGGTCGTACCGTGTTTCTCCGATAGCCTGGAGTTGCGGTTTCGTGAGATGGAAACGGCGAAACGCCTCGACGTCGGCAGGGGAAACGGCCAAAATCGCCGTCAGGTCGTTGTAAAGATAGTGATGAAAGTTGCGGAGTGCAAACCAGAAGCGCGAGGAGTCCGGCCGAAGCGTTGCGTTGGCGAGCAACGTGGGAATGTTGCGCCGCTTGAGTTCCCAAATGTGATTCGGCCAAAGGTCGTAGCGGACCATGATGGCAACGTCGGGTCGGATGAGGTCGAGGAACCGTCGAGCATTACGCGGCGTATCGAAGGGAATGTACGTAATCAGCGACGCCAGCTTGTACGTGCGGGAGTTATCATAGCCGGATGGTGAAAAGAAGCTGACGATGATCTCGAGGTGAGGATACCGTTTTCGCAACGCGGCAATAATCGGCTTGGCTTGCTCGAACTCGCCGAGCGAGGAAGAATGCACCCAGACCCGCTTGCGCCCCTGCAGGCGTTTCATCTCACGCTCAAGTTGTTCGAACAGATGCCGCCGGCCCGCGATGCCGCGCCGCACTTTCTGCTTCACCAGTGCTAACAGGCGCAACGATACCCAGAGAAAGGGGATTACCAGAACATTGTAGAGAATATACCAGAATGTCCGCATGGGTAGCTTGGTGGGCAACGTTAGGTGAGCATGTCAATGGAGTCCCCAACACGAATCGTCCCTCCTTGGAGAACGCGAGCCAATATCCCTCGCCGCCCACGCAGTTCATCCTGTAAACCGGGTCGGATTTCATCCATCCGACTGCAGGGTGAGCACGGTTTCGTGATTTGGAGAACTGCAGTACCGATGCGGAGGCGTTGTCCCTGCTTTAACTGTGCAAGAGCTATACCCGCCGTGGTGATGTTCTCTTTCACCTGACCCGGTGTGAGACCAAGCTCTTGGAGAGTTTCTTGGTCGATGAGAAGAACCTGTCGAGTGCTTTCCTCTATCGCATGGATGTCGCCCTTCAGGCCGAGAGCGGTAAGCGCTTCTACCGACTCCCTCGATTGCATGGGTTTGCGATGACCGGGACAAAGCTGCAGCGAGATGACAGTGCCGCCGAGCAGATCCTTGGGTTGTTGCGTGGCGTATTCAGTGCGTGTGTCGATGGTGTGCAACATAACTCCGCGTTGGGCGATGACTCGAGGCCGGGCGAGGAAGTGTCCGTAAGAGTTCCCCAAAAACCGTGAAATGGTAGACAAATTTTGAGCGAAATGCAACCAAACCGTTTCTTGGAAAAAGCGTCCGTAAACGTGTGGTGGGGACTTACGTGCCTACCGAAGTAAACCGCTGGACGCAGGCGGGCTCCTGACCGACACTGTGGTGTTGTGAGGAAAACTTCCTGACAACACGTACCAGTCTGTGGAAATTGAGACACGACCGTTCCTTGACTAAGTGTGCTAATCTTGTTATTATACAACGCCTCAGAGTGCTGCTCTCGGAAAAGGACCAATGCCAATGCCCAAAGCACGGCCGAAATCAAAAACGAAATCTTCTGCTTCTCCCAAAACGACTTCTCCCTACGCTTCCTACTTCAAAACGCTTCGTTCCTGCTATCTGTTCGCCGATGCCGATGATGCATCGCTTGCCAACGTTGCCAAGCGGGTGAACGTTGAAGTTCATCCTGCTGGTACCGTTCTGTTCGATATGAATAAAGACTCTGGTAAGGTGTATATCATCGAGCGCGGGAAAGTTAAAGTAACGCGTCCGGATGCTTCCGGCAAGGAACAGGTGTTAAACATACTCGGACAGGGCAATGTCATTGGTGAATCGCGGGTGCTCGATGACAGCAAGCAATCCGCTCGTGTTACTTGTGTTGAAGAAACTCACCTCCTGAGCATTTCTCAGAGGGATTTCTACCGTCTCCTGGAAAGCGACCAGCGGCTTTCACTTAACCTTGTGAAGGAGTTGAGCCGAAGGTTACGGAGCGCGAACGAAAACTTCATGAAGCGCCTTGCAGAGCAGACAGAAGCGATTGAACAGCGTGTTGTCCGGATGGAAAAGCTCATCGAAGCGAGCAAGAGCATCAATTCGACCATCGATCTGGATAAACTTCTGGGATTGATTCTCAATGCAGCCTCGAAAGGTATTGGTGCTGATCGTGGAACGGTGTACTTGGTAGATGATCTGAAAGGGGAGCTCTGGTCCAAGGTCGCGCAGGGGGATAAGATGGCGGAGATTCGCTTGCCAATCGGCAAAGGGATCGCTGGCCACGTCGCGAAAACCGGAGAAATTATCAACATCCCGGATGCTTATGCAGATCCTCGGTTTAATCCAGAGGTCGATAAAGCCACCGGCTACCGCACGCGGAATATGCTCTGCATGCCGCTCAAAAACAAAGACGGGAAGATCATCGGCGTTTTTCAACTGCTGAATAAATTCGAAGGGTCGTTTGATGAGGGCGACGTGCAGTTCATCGAAGCACTTTCCGCCCACGCCGCTGTTGCCATTGAAAATGCACGCCAGGCCCAAGAATTGGTGCAAAGCGAACGGTTGTCCGCCGTGGGTCGTATGGCGAGTACCATTATCCACGACATCAAAAACCCGATGGGCACCTTGCGGGTCTACGCGCAGGTGATGAAAAAGAAATCGGGCAACGAGGAAGCCGCAAAATTGGCGGACGAGATGATCCGGCAGGTCGATCGCTTCGTCAATATGGCACAGGAAATTCTCGACTTTAGCCGCGGCGTCAGCTCCACCAATATGCAAGATCTCGAATTCAGCGACGTTATGAACGGGGTGCTCGACTTCATTGAGAAGGATCTCAATAAGAATAACATCCAATTAGTCCGCAAGGCAGAATTCAAGGGTGTGGTGAAGTTGGACCAGGATAAGATGGTTCGTGTTTTTTACAATATTGCTAGCAACGCACGGGACGCCATGCCGAACGGTGGAACACTCACCGTTGTGACAGAACCGAGCGACGGCTATGTGAAAGTGGAGTTTATCGACACAGGAACCGGTATGCCCGAAGAGGTGAAGAAACGAATTTTTGAGCCGTTTGTAACGTATGGAAAAAAGCACGGCACTGGCTTGGGAATGGCAATTGTGAAAAAGGTTGTGGACGACCACAAAGGAAAAATTGAAATCGACAGCGAGATGGGTAAAGGAACCACGATTCGCTTCTTCATCCCGGCACAATCCTCAACAACCTGAGACGCTCCCGCTCGAACACGTTGCTCTACCGCTCCACTCGCTTGCGTCCCTTTCTCTGTTCCCCACGTTCGAACGTATCTGAAGTGCTGTCAAACTCCATAATGAGAGGGAAAAGCTCATGAACGCTCAACAGACGAGCCTTCGTCAACGCCTCGCGCGCTGGCGTGAGTTCTTCTTTGCCCAGAAATATCGGTTTGACCTAGGGCAATCATTTCTGGTGATCGTGAATTTCACACTGCTCATCATCACGGCGAGCGATAAATTGTCGCTGATTTTCGGCATTCCGAGACTCCGCTCGCTGCTCTTGGTGATCGTCCCGGCAGGATTTTTAAGTGTCTGGTTGTTTGGCTATTTCATGGATAAGGTGGTGAAGGCGGCTCAGATGGCGGAACGCCAGTCCATGAAGCGTAGTGAAGTCTGGGCTCGTCATCACGAACAAATGGATCGGCTTGAACAGGAAATCAAAGAAGTGAAGGCACTGTTACTGAAGGAAGATAAAAAAGGATAGACCGTCGGAAAGCCAGGCGCTCTCCTGAAAGCATCATCGTGTTGGTCCCCCGCTTCGCTGCTACTTTGCTGATTGAGGGGTGAGAACATCCGAGAATTGAGGGAACCCCGATGTATGAAAACGAACTCCCGATACAAACGTATCGGGAGTTCACGTTTCATGACGAATCGATACGGTTCTGTTACAGACCAAAACTGAAAAGGTAGCTGATGAGTGTAATCAGAATGAGCACGCCGAAGGAATAGCCGATACCAACGCCCGTCGGTTTACCGGTGAGCTTACTGAGGCCAATGCCGATGACGACTGTTTCCCAAAGAGAGAACAGCTCGAGCTTCGAGTACAGGAAATGCATTTGGTTCAACGGATCGTAGTCGGGATACACGGCGAGCGCAAGGCTCGGCGTTGCGTACATGGAGCCAAGCCTCACCATCATCAGCATGGATACGACCGACCCCAACACGGCAATCCACGATGCGAGCCCGTACATTGCGAGGTAAGTCGAGTACCCGTGTGCTGCTTTCATAGCGAATTTCCCGATAAGCCAGAGAACGAGTGTGCCCCCGAAGTAGAGCAAACAAATAACGACGATCGCTCCGATAGATCCGAAGACGACAAAGAGGGCTCCCATACTTTCCATCGCTTCCTGCTGGCGGTCTGCTTGTTCTTGGGTGATTTTTCCTTCATCAACCATTTGCTGCATGCGCTTCGCTTGCATGTCCACGATCTGACCTTTCAACGTCTCGTTGCTGGTGATCACAAAGGAAAACACCACGGCGAGAAGAATTGCCACCACCATGGGGACAAGCCAGAGGCTTGTTTTCGATTCCATTGTCACAATTCCCTCGAACGCCTCACTTGGAGAAGAAAAAATGTTGACAATCCGCGTGCCCAGGGATTGTCCCTCAGTCGTTGCTGATTGTTCGTCCATTGGTGATCTCCTTACACAAGGTGAAAAATGACTTGAAATACAGGTATAGGACGACCCAAAGTACGGAAATGTTTCACGATAACAAACTGCAGAATGGTTGACATTCCTGCCTTTAATGGATATATTCGAGAGCCAACATGCTGCTCCCGAACAAGCGCATGACGGTGAACTGGGCGGCCTCGATTCCTCGAGCGCGATGAAGCACTTCCTCCCGAAATCCACGTTACGACTGCAGGAATAGGTATCACTATGAGCGAGATAGACGAACAGCGAAGAAAAGTCGAAGAACTGAAGAAAAAAATCCTCGAGCAGAAACGAAAGGCGAGTGGAGGCAATACTGTGGTTGAGGAGAAGCCGGCACCTGCAAAGGATGAAAAACCCGCGAAAGGGTTGGAGGAGCTCGCAGAAGAACGTCTGAAAGCTGAAGCAGAGGAAGCGCGGAAGGTGGAAGAAGCGGCGCGTCGGAAGGCTGAGGAGGAAGAGCGCAAAAAAACTGAAGCGGCCAAGCAAGCACCGCCACCCCCGCCTCCTGCGCCAAAGCCAGTGCCTCAACCTGCAGCGTCACCTCCGACTGGTCTTGAAGATCGCATCATTAATGCCTACAGTGAAGTACTCAAAGTCGCTTGGGAAGATGGTGTGGTGAGTCGTGAAGAAGAGGCGATGCTTAAAGTTCTCCGCCGCACGCTCGAGATCAGCGATAAGCAGCATCAGGATCTGGTTCAAGAGATGCAGTTAGGAATTTACCTGCAAGCACTCGTCGATGGATGGAAAGATGGCGCCATCACACCGGAGGATTCTGAGCGTCTCGACATGTTACGCGAGAAGTTCAACATCTCGGCCGAAGAACATCTGCGGTTGGAGCGCCAGGTGCGTCGCGAAATCCTGAAGCACAAAGCTTAGTGGGTAGGCTCCGGCTGGCGTTGGAACTGGTACGCCATCGCCTGCAGAGCCATGATGCGTTTCTCGATGGGCGGGTGAGTCCCGAACAACTCCGCAACAAATCCTTCCTTTGTATTTACTTTTTTCCCGAGAGGGTCAGCAATACAGAGATGGGCCGCGCCGCGTTTAATGGAAGCGGTCGGGGCTGCAGCATTTTCGATTTTTCGTAGGGCGCTCGCAAGGCCGAGTGGATTGCGTGTCAACTCCGCAGCCGAGGCATCGGCCAGATACTCGCGTTTCCGTGAGACGGCCATTGCTAAGAGTTGGCTCACAATGGGAGCGAGAATGATGCTGACGAGCCAAACGATCAAAAGAATGAGCCCGAGTTGTCCTGCTTCTTTCGAATTCCGATCCCGTTTCTTTCCGCCTCCATACATCATCATCCGCCGCGCCCAATCTGAGAGCAACAGCACTGCTCCAACCAGCGCAGCAATGACCGTCATCAGTCGGATGTCGTAATTCCGGATATGGCTCATCTCGTGAGCGATCACACCTTGTAACTCCTCACGGTTTAAGGAATCCAGCAGACCTTGCGTCACGGCAATCGAACTTTCCTGAGGATTCTTTCCAGTAGCGAACGCATTGGGGTCGGGGTCGGGAATCACGTAGACTGCCGGCCTCGGCAATCCAGAAGCAATTGTCATCTCATCGACAATGTTAAGCAGCTGTTTGTGCTGGGGATTGGTTTCATCCACTGGCACCGCGCCGGCTGAGGCAAGAACCGCCTTAGCTCCCCGCTGCAAGCTCCAGAATGAAGAGCCAAATCCGACTGCAAGAGCTGCTGCTGTGCCTACGGGGAGGAATTGACCCGGTAAGACGCCCCCCTGCAAGTACATGTCGAACCCCAGACCAAGAAGGGCAATAAACAGAACAAAGACACACATGATGACGAGTGTCAGCCGTTTGTTATGAGCTTGCTGCTCGTAAATGTTGCGCGTCTGATAAGGAAGGGACATACGCTACTTTTTGAGTGAGAGGTTGACCGTCGGGACCGCTCGTTCAGCCTCATTGGTAATTTCAAACAGTTCAACCGGCTGGAACCCAAACAACGAGGCGATCACGTTACCGGGAAATACTTGTTGCGCGGTATTAAACGTCGTGGCGATGTCGTTGTAGAACTGACGGGCGAAGGAGATTTTGTTTTCCGTGCTCGTCAGCTCCTCCTGGAGCTGTTTCACATTCTCGTTTGATTTCAGGTTGGGATAATTCTCGACCAGCGCGAACAGCTTTGTCAAGGCAGAGGTCAGCATATCCTCCTTTGCCGCAGCATCGGCAACACCCCTCGCCGAGATGGCTGCATTCCGAGCTTGGATAACTTTTTCGAGTGTATCCTGCTCGAATTCCATCATCCCCTTTACAGTATTGACAAGGTTGGGAATAAGGTCATGCCGCCGTTTGAGTTGTACGTCGATTTGTTTCCAGCCGTTTATCGTCTGGTTACGGAGTGTAACGAGTGAATTGTATTTGGCGATAACCCAGAGAATACCAAGAATGGCAACGCCAACAAGAATGTAGATTGCAGTCATGTGTGTCTCCCTATAAATAGTGGGATAAAAAATAGGGGTCTCTAAGTCGAAAAGCAATAAAGCAAAGTTGAGCGGGAAACGGGAGAAAAAGGCTCATTTTAGCACATTATTGTAAGGAGGGGTAGAATGGTGGTGATGAGGGGAAAATGAGCTTCTTCTTTACTTATTGACGGTAGAGGGAAAAACTGAAAAAAATAGAATTATCTCGCACAAAGATATTGACTTTCGACTTCTTGCTCAGTATATTTATAGCCCGCTTGAGAAGGCTCAAGCCTCGAAATCTGACGGTCTTTAGATAGGTTCACTAAATGCCCATGGTTCATGGGCATTTTTATCGAGTGCCGTTAGATGCGCTCTGTTTCAAACCGGGGCGTCGAGAACAAGTGTTCTTTGAAAAAGTGTGCATGGCCAAGTCAAACCTGACAAGATTCAACTTTGGCTCACAGACCTTTGAATCTGTGAAACCAAGAATCAAACTTACGTTGAGAATGAAGTAATAATTTACAACGGAGAGTTTGATCCTGGCTCAGGACGAACGCTGGCGGCGTGCCTAACACATGCAAGTCTTGGGAGAAAGGGGTAGCAATATCCCGAGTACACCGGCGCAAGGGTGAGTAACACGTAGGCAACCTGCCTTCAGGACGGGGATAACTTCGAGAAATCGAGGCTAATACCCGATGATGCAGCGGCATCGCATGATGACAGTTGTTAAAGGCTCCCAAAGAGCGCCTGAAGATGGGCCTGCGTCCCATTAGATAGTTGGCGGGGTAACGGCCCACCAAGTCGACGATGGGTAGCTGGTCTGAGAGGACGACCAGCCACACTGGAACTGAGACACGGTCCAGACTCCTACGGGAGGCAGCAGTGAGGAATATTGCGCAATGCCCGCAAGGGTGACGCAGCGACGCCGCGTGGAGGATGAAGGCCCTATGGGTCGTAAACTCCTTTTGTGGGGGAAGAATAGTTCGCTATAGGCGAATATGACGGTACCCCATGAATAAGCACCGGCTAACTACGTGCCAGCAGCCGCGGTAATACGTAGGGTGCGAGCGTTGTCCGGATTCACTGGGTGTAAAGGGTCCGCAGGCGGGTCGGTCAGTCGTTGGTGAAATTCCAGGGCTCAACTCTGGAACTGCCGACGATACTGCCGATCTTGAGTACGGAAGAGGAAGATGGAATTCCTGGTGTAGCGGTGAAATGCGTAGATATCAGGAAGAACACCGGTGGCGAAGGCGGTCTTCTGGTCCGTTACTGACGCTCAGGGACGAAAGCGTGGGGAGCAAACAGGATTAGATACCCTGGTAGTCCACGCCCTAAACGATGGATACTCGATGTCGGGCCGCAAGGCTCGGTGTCCAAGCTAACGCGTTAAGTATCTCACCTGGGGAGTACGATCGCAAGGTTGAAACTCAAAGGAATTGACGGGGGCCCGCACAAGCAGTGGAGCATGTGGTTCAATTCGATGCAACGCGAAGAACCTTACCTGGGTTTGA
>DATLYT010000084.1:0-9411 GCA_035574455.1 Bacteroidota bacterium | reverse complement strand
GCGTATCATGCTGCTCTTGCCATCAGGGCATCTTTGATGTATTTCAACACAGACCGAATTTTCTTCGTCGATGATGGCGTGACAAGTACGGTGTCGTCACCTGCAAGCGTGCCGAGGATGTCCGGATGTTGCAAGGAGTCGATAAACGAGGCAACGCCGGGTGCTCTTCCGGGGAGCGTGCGGATGATTACCATGACCTCGTTGGCATCCACGCGCTCGACTTCATAGCTAATCACCGATTGCAGCCGACGCTCTTCGCTTTGATGATGATGGACATATCGCGGTCCCTCCGGCGTATTCACCCGAGCAATACCGAGCTCTTTCAGGTCGCGGGACAGTGTTGCTTGTGTGACTTCAAACCCCGCTCGTTGGAGGGCATGGCAAAGCTCCTCCTGGCTCGCAATCGGCTTCTCGGCGATGATTTGCTTGATGGCAAGATGTCGGCTGGCCTTGTTCATGCGAGTTTCGGCTGATGCTGTGATAACCGCTCACCATCTCTCCCGCTTTTCGCAGAATGTCTCTCCATCAGCTTGGCCATGATGGCTTTCTGGACGTGTAGACGATTCTCCGCCTGATCAAAAATAATCGAATGATTGCCATCTAGAATTCCCATGCTGACCTCCTCGCCGCGGTGCGCGGGTAAGCAGTGCATCACAACGCAATCCGGTTTCGCGAGGGCAAGAAGGCGTTCATTGACCTGGTATCCGGCAAAGTCCTTTCGCCGTCTCTCAGACTCCGCTTCTTGACCCATGCTCGTCCAGACGTCGGTGTAGAGCACGTCGGCATGCTTTGCCGCCTCTGAAGGGTCAGTGACAATGTCGATTTGACTCACCCCGGATTTCCGTGCCCGCTCGAGAATTTCTCGACTCGGTTCATACCCGTTGGGGGCGGCAAGGATAAAGTGCATCGGAACAAGCGAGCTTGCTTCGAGCCATGAGTTGACGACGTTGTTACCGTCGCCGATAAACGCAATCTTTATTCCCTTCTTCAGCATTCCGCGCCGGCGGATGGTGTAGAGGTCCGCTAATACCTGGCAGGGATGTGAGAGATCGGTCAGGGCATTGATCACCGGTATCGATGAGTATCTCGCCAACTCCAGCAATAGCGAGTGCTCAAACAGTCGGGCGATAATCAGATCGTTGTAGCGCGAGAGCAACCGAGCAATGTCCGCCGCAGGTTCGCGCTGGCCGATGCCGATGCTTTCGTTGGAGAGGAACACCGGATAGCCGCCAAGCTGGTAGATTCCGACTTCGAACGAGACGCGAGTGCGCAACGAAGGCTTTTGGAAAATCAGCGCCGCGGTTTTTCCTGCCATCGGACGACGGCTGGGGTCGACTTTGAGCGTATCGGTGAGCTGGAAAAGCTCTTCAAGCTCATCGGGCGACAGATCGAACAGAGAGAGAAAATCTTTGGTCATACATGGCCTTTAATCATGAATCATCTGGGTGCCGATACCTTCGTCGGTGAAGATTTCGAGAAGTAGCGAGTGCTTCACACGCCCGTCGATAATGTGGACCTTGTTCACGCCCGATCGGAGCGTTTCAAAGGCCGAAGTGACCTTCGGGATCATCCCGCCAAAGATCGAACCTGCCTTCATAAAGGCCTGTGCCTCGCTTTGTGTGAGCGTTGAAACAAGCTTGTTGTTGACAAGAATGCCTTCGACGTCGCTGAGATACACGAGCTTCTCGGCTTTGAGTGCCATCGCGACTGCTCCGGCGGCAAGGTCGGCATTGACGTTGTATATCTCACCCGCTTCACCGACGGCAACGGGAGCGATTACCGGCATCATCCCGTTCTGGAGAAGGAGATTGATGAATGAAGAATTGACAGCCGTGATTTCACCAACCAGGCCAAGGTCGACGCCGTTGTTCATCTGCTTGCGGGCTTTGAGTAAACCGTGGTCCATCCCTGCGAGGCCAACAGCATTTCCGCCGTTGGTATTGATCAGATTCACAATCTCCTTGTTCACAAGTCCGGCAAGCACCATGAGCACCACATCGATCATCTTCTCGTCCGTGTAGCGCTGGCCGTTGACGAATTTTGTTTCAATCCCGAGCGCCGACGCAACCTCGGTGATCTCTTTCCCACCGCCGTGCACGATGACAATGTTGATGCCGATCTTGCGCAAGAGCGTTACATCTTTTGCAAACGTTTGCTTTAGCCGTTCCTCCGTCATTGCCGCGCCGCCGTACTTGATGACGAACGTCTTACCCTCGTACGTCTGGATGTAGGGCAACGCTTCAATCAACACTTCTTCCTTTGTCGCGTAATCGATGAGCTGTTTTCTCGTTTCCATGTTTAACTTACTGACTGATGTTACGCACGGATGGATATATCGCCCTTGACGGGGCTACCGTAATGTCGCCGCACTCGCGGCTACCATAATGCAGCCCCTACGGGGCTGGAATAATTTTTCTGTCTGCCCGAATGTTTTCGCCGCGCATCGGACTTTTTTCTGTCATGCCCGCAGATTTTAAGCGGGCATCTGACTTTCTTTTCAGTCACCCCTGCGGATTGTAAGCAGGGGTCTGATGTCAGACTCCCGCTTACCGCATGCGGGAGTGACAAAAACAGTCAGATTCCCGCTTTTTGCTTCATCACCGAGAAGGAATGGCTCTGCGTAACATCAGTTACTGATTTCCGACCTCTGTGTTACGACCTATAACTCGCGTTAATGTGCACGTACTCTTTTGTCAGGTCGCAGGTCCAGAACCGCGCCGATTGTTGGCCCTGGTTCAGGTTGATTGTTACTACGATGTTCTCTTGCGAGAGAATCTGTTTTGCCTTCTCCTCATCTAATACAATCTCGTAGTTTCGTTTCAGGACAGGCAGGTCGTTGAAAGAAATCTCCACATGGTCCGGGTTGAAATCGATGCCCGAGTAGCCCACCGCCGCGAGAATCCGTCCCCAGTTCGCGTCTGCACCGTGAATGGCGGTTTTCACGAGATTCGAATTAGCAACTGCCCGCGCGGCTTGTGCCGCTTCTTCTTCGCTCAATGCACCTTTGACAACAATTTCGATCAGCTTCGTGGCACCTTCGCCATCCCGCGCAATCATCTTGGCAAGCTTGATCATGACGTATTCCAAGGCAGAGGAGAACAGTTGGTACTCTTCCGAGTTTTCCGTAAACGGTTCGTTCTTCGCCAGGCCATTTGCCATGATAAGCACCATGTCGTTAGTGCTCATATCGCCGTCAACCGTGATACGGTTAAACGAACGGCTGTTGGCTGAAACGAGGGCTTTGTGGAGTAACGGCTGGTCGATAGCGATATCAGTCGTGAGGAAAGCGAGCATGGTGGCCATGTTCGGCGCAATCATGCCGGAACCTTTAGCCATCCCGCCGATGGTGACAACAGCACTCCCGAGGGTGAATTTCACCGCAACCTGCTTGAGAAATGTATCGGTCGTCATGATGGCTTCTGCCGCGTCCGTGTTTCCGTTGCGGCTTAACTGACCGGCAAGCTGCTGAATACCAGCAACAACTTTTTCCATCGGCATATACTGGCCGATGACGCCGGTGGAGGATACCATGACCTGATCTTCCGGAACGCCGAGCACTGCGGCCGTCGTCTTCACCATCGTCCAGGCGTCGTTCAAGCCCCGTTCGCCGGTACAAGCATTTGCATTGCCGCTGTTGACGACAACAGCAGAGCAATACGGTGATTTCTTAAGCTGTGACTTGCAGACGAGAATCGGGGCTGCTTGCGTCCTGTTGAGTGTGAACACGCCGGCAACAGTCGCCGGAACTTCCGATCGGATGATCGCGATATCCTTTTTGACTTTTCGAATGCCACAGTAAAGACCGCCGGCAAGAAATCCTCGCGGCGCCGTCACACCGCCTTCACACTCATTCACCGTAATCGTTGCGTTCATACCAATCCTTCCGTTTCATCAAAGCCGAACATGAGATTCATATTTTGCACCGCCTGACCCGCTGCCCCTTTTACAAGATTATCAAGAGCAGAGAGAACTATGATCTGATGATTTTCCGGATACAGTCGAAAACCGATGTCGATGTAGTTCGTGTAAGCAACATTCTTGATTTCTGGAATTGCCGTCGAGGAAAAACGAACAAACGGCTCCCGCGCATAGTACGCGTTGTAGGCATCGATGACTTCTTCTTCCGTAAGCGGGCGACTCAGTTGAGCGTAGATACTCGTGTAGATGCCACGCGTTATGGGGAGCAAGTGGGGTACAAAGGTGATCCTGACCGACTGCGCCGTGGTTTGCTCCAGCGTCTGTTTGATTTCCGGAATATGTTGATGCACGCCGACTTTGTAGGCTTTCACCGATTCGTTTACCTCAGCAAACGAAAGGTCAACGGAAGCGCTCCGACCTGCTCCGGAGACTCCAGAGAGGGAACTAATCGAAATGCCGTCCGGCCGAATCAGTCCATGTTTGAGCAGGGGAAGAAGTGGCAGCGTTGCACTCGTCGGATAACAGCCCGGGTTCGCGACAAGCTTCGCGGTTTTGATCCGTTCGCGGTTCCACTCAGGAAGCCCATAAACGGATTCCGTTAGCAACGATGCCGAGGTATGGCGATGCTTATAGTATTGCTCATAGACCGTAGCATCGCGCAGTCGAAAGTCACCGCCGAGGTCGATCACACGCTTGCCGCGTTGAAGCAGCTCCGGAACGATGTTCATTGCTTCTCCGGAAGGAAGAGCAACAAACACGAGGTCGCTCGAACATGCCGCTTCGAGGGCATATGGCTCGTACATGGCGTTGACATGGTGAGCGAAACGCGGATAGACTTCGCGCACCGCTTTCCCGGCCGAACTGTTCGCAAACAACTTCTCGACGGTCACACCCTTGTGCCGGAGAAGAATGGTGAACAGCTCAGCGCCCGAGTATCCTGATGCGCCAACAATAGAGACCTTGATAGGTGTTTTCATCGTGCTTTATCAGAATGAATAAACATACACCAGATTGTATAAATATGCAAGCCCTTTTTTACGGGTCGTTACTTTTCAGGGCTTCCTGCATCTCCTTTGAATGCAAGCAGAAGGTTTTGTATATTGATACGAATTTCAGAAAGGACGGTATGGGTTTTACCTGCGGCATTGTAGGCTTACCGAACGTTGGAAAATCGACTCTGTTTAATGCGATCACGGCGGCAGGGGCAGAGGCGGCAAACTACCCCTTTTGCACGATTGACCCCAACGTGGGCGTCGTGGCAGTGCCCGACCGTCGCCTTGATCGTCTTGCCGAAATTTACAAGCCAGAAAAGGTAACGCCGACCACGCTCGAGTTTCTCGACATCGCCGGACTTGTGAAGGGAGCGAGCAAGGGGGAAGGTTTGGGTAACCAGTTTCTTTCACACATCCGGAATGTGGACGCGATTGCACACATTGTCCGTTGCTTTGAGGATGAAAACGTTATTCACGTGGATGGAAATGTGAATCCCAAGCGCGATATCGAAGTGGTCGAGACAGAGCTGATCCTCAAGGACTTAGAGACCGTCGAGCGGAAATTGTCAGAGGCAGAAAAGCGGGCGAAAAGCGGCGACAAGGAGATGCGCGCCGAAGCAGATTTTTACGCACGCGTACGCGACCACCTTGTCGGCGGCAGGCTTGCTCGGTACCTTCAGCGTGCCGATGAAAAAGAGCAGACGTGGTTCCGCGACCTGCATTTACTGACCGCCAAGCCCGTAATGTATGTCTGCAACGTTCACGAGAAAGAACTTGGGAAAGACAATAAGTTCGTTCAGCAGGTGCGAGAAGTTGCTGCACTCGAGGGGGCGAAAGTGGTTGTGGTCAGCGCAGCGGTCGAAGCAGAGGTGGCAGAGCTACCGGAACACGAACGACATCACTTTCTCGAGAGCTTAGGCCTGCATGAATCCGGGCTTGATCAGGTCATCCACGAAGGCTACGACCTCCTTCACTTGATTACCTTCTTCACCTGCGGCCCCAAAGAGGTGCACGCATGGACGGTTGAACGAGGCTCTCATGCTCCACACGCGGCCGGGCAGATTCACAGCGATTTTGAGCGAGGATTCATCCGCGCCGAGGTGATGAAGTATGAGGATCTCGACCGTTTAGGTTCAGAGCTTGCGGTGAAGGAGAACGGGCTGCTGCGCATCGAAGGTCGCGACTACGTTGTGCAGGATGGAGATGTTATCTTCTTCCGGTTCAACGTGTAGCAGTCCTCCCAACGCATTTCGGAAGCGCTCTTCTCTCCATCATCCGATAAACTTTCCCATCCCAAACAGCGCCGTAAAGTAGATCATCCCAATCGTGCTGATAATCAACACTGCGACATGCACGACGCTCCGCCTTCCAAAGTGAGCGAGGAGGATATACATCGGGAAGACGGTGGTAACGTACCGGCAAAATGATTGGAGGGAGACATTGGAAAACGCAATGAGGATAACCGCCGTCGCCAGTACAGCATAACTTGTTCTGAGATAGAAAAAGCAGCCCGCGACTCCAAGGATTGCAAGAAAGCCGAAAGCAAGTTCGAATCCGGCAATGGGAACGAGTTGCGGCATTCCCAGGCGGTTGAACTGATTGTAAAACGACAACCAGGGCCAGGACGGCTCGCCTCCCCACACCGCCCTTGTGGAGTTAAACGTCGAGAAGAAATCACCGTAAACGACGTGTGTATACACCATAAAAGCGAGCAAACCGACGGGAATCAGAAACAGTGCAAAAAATGAGCGGTCGAGTTTGCGCACATCCCAATTACGTTGCTGGAGATATTCCCACACAAGCGCAGGAGCGACAGCCATCCCGACAAGGCGCGTTGCGGTGGCAAACAAGCCTACGACCCCGCTCTTAACCCACGCCTGCGTACGAGCGTAGTAGAACGCTGAAACGAGAAGCAGGAGAAACAGGGACTCAGTAAAAACACCCGCGAAGAAAATGGTGAAGGGAAAAAGCGAGACATACGTTACCGCGCGCAAGGCGGTGTCGTGGTCATAATCGAGGCGAGCAAGTTTGTACAACATGATGAGTGCGAGAAGAAACGCGATGTTGCTCACTAGTAAGAGTGCAACGGTTGTGTTGGAGGTAATGAACGACACCAGAAAGCCAAGCAGCGGATAGAGGGGGAAGTACGCGGTGTTCAACGCTTTGCCAAGTGTGACCGTGTACCCGTTGGAAGCGATGCTGATGTAATGGTTGGCATCCCAACGTTGCCACATCAGCAAAGGGACGTCGGCAAGGCTGATGCCGCGGTCGAGAAACGGTCCGGTGGGAGCGGGATTCAGGTTGGAAGAGAGAAATACGGCGGCGTTGACGAGGAAGACGACGAAGCGCGTGCCGAGGAAGAGGAGGAGGATACTCCGGTAAGAGCTCCAGAATGATCGCAGTTTGTTCAGACTCGATGGCAAGAGCATCCTGCCCGTAACGATGGATCGTTGTCCATGCGGACCTGTGGATTACCGAATGCTCTTCGGCGCCTTCTGTCCTTCCGGGATCAGCGTGATGTACTGTAGCGGGTCACGAATCTTCTTGAAATCGTCCCTCGCCTTTTGCAGCAATGCCGGGTTTTGCATGAGCTCGAGAGCCGACGTCGCGAGAGTCTTCGCAGCCACTATCATGCCTTTTTCTCCTATGCTCATTCCCGTGCAGGCCACAATCTGCCAGCTGTGTCCCGGAGCACCGAACGTGTGCGTTGCAACAGAAAGTTGCCCGACTGGCACAAACCAGCTGATATCGCCGACGTCGGTCGACGCAAGGCCCTGGGAAGGTTGAGCAGGGAGCGGCTCGATGACTTCTGAAAGTGCCCTGTCAAACGCTCGCCCTAACGGTTCTTGCGTCTTGCTGGCAAACGCTTTTTCCTCTTGCGTAAACTTGGGTGCACCAACTGCTTGCAGGTTGCGATGGATGACTTCCGAGAGCGTACGATTCGGTAACACTTCGTGCATGTCGGCGTCGACTTGAACTGCCGTCAACTTCGTTCGCGTCATGATTGCCGCGCCTCTGGCAATTTCGTTAATCCAGTCGAAATACTTTTCCACATCGGCATGCTTGTTGGCGCGGATGTAGTACCATACTTCTGCATCGGGTGGGACGACGTTCGGCTGTCCGCCACCGTTTGTAATCACATAATGAATGCGCGTATCCTCTCTGACGTGTTCGCGCATCATGTTGACGCCGTGGTTCATCAACTCGACGGCATCGAGCGCGCTCCGGCCTTCATGTGGTGAAGTTGATGCGTGAGCGGGAAGGCCGCTGAAGCGAAATTTCACCGACACAACCGCCTTCGTGTAGCTGTACCCTGCCGCCGACCGATCGCTGGCATGCCACGTTAGGATCGCGTCGCAATCTTTAAATAAGCCCTCCCGCAGCATGTACGTTTTGCCGATGCCGGTTTCCTCGGCGGGCGTGCCATACAGCCGGATCGTCCCCGTCATTTTCCTGGCCTCGAGAACTTTCTTCACGGCAATGGCAGCCGCCGTGCCGGCGGTTCCGAAGACGCTATGCCCGCATCCATGGCCTGCCTCAACGCCCGATCGTTCCTTTCGTTCGGGGACTGCATCCTGCGAAAGCCCCGGCAGTGCATCAAATTCCGCAAGAATTCCGATGACCGGTTTGCCACTACCGTACGAGGCTACAAACGCCGTCGGCATTCCAGCGACACCCTTCTCCACGGTAAACCCGTTCGCCTCGAGATAGTCGGATAGCTCTTTCGACGACTTGAACTCCTCCAGCCCCGTCTCTGCATACGTCCAGATGTTCTTATTGATGCGTTTAATTGTCTCCGCGTTGGCGTCAATCCATTCGGTTGAAAGTTTCTTTACGTCCTGCGCCTGCAGAGTTAACGCCGTGCAAAGAATGATGATGACGTTGATTCTCATAGCTCCTCCTTAGAGAACATAGGCCGCCTTACCACAATCCTCCTATGGAAATTCCAAGAGATAGTCTCCTGCGTCGTACGTCCTTTCTCCTGGGATCCATTGCAACCCTGTTTGAAGCGAGACGATTTTCCGGAGAAATACCTGAATTGAAACATCTGAAATACTCTTGTTTACACATGGATAACATATGTCGCCCCTGACGGGGTTTTAATCTACCATGTACTTGATCTACCAACATTCCGTCTCTACGGGATTTAAAAACACAGGCAATTTGTCGGACCTTAAGCACCTCGTAGCCCGCCGAGCTCCTGCCTTCGCCGAAGTGAAGCTACTTCGGCTTCACGCAGGCAGGCAAAGAGCGCCAAGGTCAGATTCTGATTACAAAAAGCGTCATTGCGAACGTAGCGAGCTTCGCGAGAGACCTATTTTTTAATTTTTCAGATGTCTCGAATTCCTATTCCGTAGCCCTATCTCTACGGAAACTCCGAGTGGGTTTATCATTCTCTCCTTCTCGGCCGCCAATCCATATTCAGCGGCTCCTGCTCGGGAAAGAGTGTCAGCTTCGCAGCATCGACCTTCTGCTTGAACGCCGGGACGTCTTCGCTGAA
>DATLYT010000083.1:0-8066 GCA_035574455.1 Bacteroidota bacterium | reverse complement strand
ATTCTCGTGGCTCGCTGCAATAGTCGCCAGAAAATCAATCGCCTTCTCGTTGCCGATCTCGGCAATGGCGTACAGGGTTGTGGCAAGTTGCTTTTCTTTGTTCTGAGGTTGACTGCGGAACAGGGCGATGAGTGCATCCGCCGACTTGCTCTTCTCGACGTTCAGATCAGCGATGGCATAGATTGCTGCAAGCTGGACCTCTTCGCTGGTGTCCGTCCGGGCAATCTCCACCAGTGTGCCGAGCACATCGAACTTCTGGAACTCGGGCAGTGACTCAATCGCCGTAATGCGCAAGACTTTCGGCTGCGACTTATCTGCCGCAACCTCTCTGAGAGCCGAGAAAGCCTCCTTATCGTTGTTGGATTCGGCAAGTGCGTACAGGGCCTCGAGCTTTACGCGCGTCTGCGGATCGAGTTCGCTCTCCATGCTGCGAGTCGGCGTTGCGTTCGGAGCCAATCGCCTCAAGCGGATATCTATTCCACGAAACTTATGCTGTGCCTGTCGCATGGCACGCTCCGCCTGACGCATAGCACGCTCGCTCTCGCGCATCATGGTACTGTAGCTGTGCGTGAACGTTTGCGGCGCAACTTTCACCTGGGGGTGCTGCCCTTCCGGTGCAATGATGATGATGTCGTCGCGCATGTCGGCAAGCGCATCGTCGACGTAACGGCTGTCCGGGAATTCTTCCAGAAACTTCTCGTACGCGGCGATCCCCTTCTTCCGGTCGAGACGTTTCTGTGCGTAAGCCGACCAGTAGGCTGCATCGTCGGCGTATTCGCTTCGCGGATACTTGCTTCTGATCTCCTCGAACTTCTTCATTGCCTCAGACCAGCGATCTTTCAGGATGAGACTGTAGCCTTCCCTGTAGGTCGCATACGCCGGGTCGTTCTGATGATCATCCTGCGGAAACACGGCGGCTCCCGGCGAAGTGTGCCAGGTGAAAAACTCCTGCGCTCTTCCCGTACCGATCAGAAGGGCCGACATCATGCACGTGAACAGTCGAAGGGCTCTCATCGTCTTTTCCTCCTAATACGTATCGTTGACAAATCTCGCGGCGGCGGTATCGAACATCGCCTCCGCCATTCTGAGTTTGAACAGCAGGTTCTCCTGTGCGATCCCGTTGCGAATCAACTCGACATCCGAGCGACCTGCTGCCGGTTCAAGATTCGCAAACTCGATGAGGATCTTCTCCAGATCGTTCACCAGTCGCTTCGCATGCGGGCCCAGGTGCTCTTGCCTCAGCGACCGTGTTTGCGCAATGAGCTCCTGCGAAAACTGCTGCTCGGCTCCCAGGTCTGCCGACGCTATCCGATCTTCTCTCATGTTGGCGATCTCCACCAACAGTGTGCGTGATCTCCGGAAGAACTCGCTCATTCGCGCGTCGGTGTCCGTCTCCGCCGTGGCGACGCCGACTGACGAGATGCTCTCGGGCACGGCGGGAAGAGACGGCGGATTTTCTCGCGGGATCACCAGCAATGCACCAAGAACGGCGGCAACGCCTGCGCCGAGGGCGTATGCATAGCCGCGATGTGCACGCACCATCAGCCCTATCGACTCCAGCGCGTCGCGCAGGCTCCATCGACGCGGGTGTGGGACAGTTCCGATCGAACGCTCGACGCTGTCGGCAAGCTCCATCCAGAACTCTTCGGAGCGCGCGGAGCCGGGTTCACCCGGCGAGCGGCCGAGAACCGTCAGCGTTCGTTCGAGTGATTGTAGCTCCTGCCTGCACGTTGCACAGGCGTCGACGTGTTGTTGGACAACAATCCTCTCCTGTTCGCTCAACGTGCCGCTCACGAAGTCATACAGCTGGAGACGAATACGCTTGTGATGCATCTATCCCTCCTCCTGCAAGTAAGCGAGCTTTCTTCGCAAATTCTTCAATCCCCGAAAGAGATGCGTCTTGACTGTACCTTCCGAGCATCGAAGGATGCGGCTCACCTGTTTGGTCGAAAGGCCGTTGAGATGACGCAGGATAATCACTGCGCGTTGCATCGTCGGCAGTTCGTGCAGTGCACGCTCGACATGCGCATGACGATCCGGTTCTCCGGGGTTTTCGTTTGTTGTGTCGTGCAGATGATCCTTCACGGTTTCCACCGATACACGTCGTTGATCCGCCGGGCGTTCACGCCGCCGGGCACGCAAGGCAAGGTTGACCACGATGCGATAGAGCCATGTGGCGAACGTTGCCTCGCCGCGAAAGGTCGGCAGCGCGGCGTACACCTTCACGAACGCGTCCTGCACGATATCCTTTGCGGCATCATGGTCTCCCACAAACCGATAGGCGGTGTTGTACGCCTGCTTGCTGTATCGAAGCACCAGCGTACGAAACGCGTTGCGATCGCCGTTCTGTGCATGTTGAATGAGAAGCCGCTCGCCGTCGAGATGCGTGTCCGCATCGCTGGAAGTTTCCTCGGACGCGAGCGACATCCCCTTCGGCGATCCAAACTCGCCGGCAGCCGACATACCTTTTCCGGATTGGGTCTTCATCTCCTTTGACGCGCCCGGGCTTCAATCGGTTGACATCGGAGCATACTCAATTTTCTGGTGTGAATGGGAAGCTCCCCTGATGCCCCGGCAGATACGCACGCAAAAGGCGGGAAGTTACGGGGAGAGGAGGCTAGAGTGTGGGGTTGAAGCGTGAGCGTTTTCGCAAACTATCAAGGCACAAATTCTTCGAGAGGAATACGGTAACAACCGATTTTCGAACGGAGCTTCAACACAGCCTGATCACATAAGAGAGTGTCGTTGTTTGCTGTGTTTGCGCAGTGCCGTTGTGAGACCACGAAGACTAATGTTCTACCGTCCAAAGCCTTGTCCGTTGTGTGCAAGATCCCTGAATACAGCGACCAGCTTCGGGAAAAACTGTGCAAGCATCGGATAGCGTTCACGTGAGTTCTCAAACTCAACCAGACGGTTGGCTAAGTCTTCAGCGTAGATGAATCCTTTTTCTTTTTGTGTCTTCAATTCGTGCTCTGCCGCTTCTTGCTCCTGGTGAATTGCCTTAAGGCGCACGGTAATGGCTACTATGATGTGTTCGTTCACCGCAGTTTGCCAATCGGGGTACGCCTGCTCGGTTAATTGCTTTGCTATGGGAGTGTAAAGCGATTCATACTGGCGAAGGGAATCCCAATGGGCCTCCGTTAATGCGTTCACAAACGTATGACTGAATTCATGCCAAGTGAGGCCTGCGATACGGCTTGACGGGCCGAAGACAGGCGTGTCTTCCACAGGTTTGGTAGGACCAATGATTGCGATATTCTGCACACCCTCAGAGTCTTCAAGCGTTGTTGCGAAGCCACCGTCGTGCAGGAGCAATCCAAGGAGGAGAGAACATCTGGACAGAGCCATACCTGAATAGTTCTGTAGAGCGAGAAGCGCTTTTTCTGCCTGAGGTTCTGTAGATCGAACAATGGCATCGTACGTGGGTCTGCGGTTATTGTAGAATCGCATGAATTGGCTGCTTTGCGCAAAGTCGCGCACGTCCTGCAACCAGTCATCGATTGCTTGCCGATCACCAGCTCTCTCAATCGCGCTCTTCGGGAAAGGAATTCGTTGAACCAACTCAGGCGGGTCGCTTAGACAGAGCATGACCGCAGGGACTGCGTCAAAGCCAAAGCCACGTTCACTCAAATGATGGAAACCTTGGATTGCAGGATGGTTCTTGAATGGAGCAAAGTAGTCGATAACATCTTGCTTATACCGGGAGTTATACGGGGTAACGACAAAGTAGTCGGCAAGTACCTGGATGACACCCATCAGCTCAATGCGCGGATCGGTGCTGACCGGGATCCGGCGTTCAGTTGACTGCAACGCGAGCACAGACGTCGAAAAGGACAACATGAAAATCGGGATTGTGGTAATCCTAATCATAGTCGATTCTCGAAAATGGCATTGCGCATAACGTCTCGGCAAACAACGCCGCCGTTTTGCGAACTATCAAATGACAAATCCTTCGTGAGCAAAACGGTGGAACGACCTCTATAATTCTGTGATGTTTGGTTTCTTTGGAACAACTCAGGCGACATGAGAGTAGGTGATGTGATCGGTTGAGGGTTGTTGCCGTTTCCATTCTTCGATAACTTCCAACGGTGTCCGGTATCCTAGGGTCTGGTGAATGCGCTCGGTGTTGTAGAAAACCCGGAACGCTTCGATGCGTTCTGTTGCGACCAAGGGATTCTCGTACATCGCTCCCCAGACTTCCTCGTACTTGAGCGTCTGGTGGAAGCGTTCGATGCAGCCGATCGTCTCCGGATGATGACTCTTGGTTCGGAGATGCACAAAGCAACTGCTGGCAATATATTTCCGGAAACGCTTGGAAGTCATCGCTGGACCATTGTCCGTCAAGAGCTTGATCTTCTCCGGTAGGGGAAGCTCTAAACGTCGAGCTTCCTCCAGGGCCAGATCGCAGGCCTTGATGAGAGCCGTGGTATCCTTCCTTTCAGACCAGAGTGTGACCAGACTGTATTTGGAATAATAATCGATCAGGTCGATGACGTAATAGGTTCCGAAGCTCTCCACGGGAACGTCGGTGATGCCCTTCGTTCCTCAAGGCCATCAAAACAATCTCCAGCTTCTCCTCCTCGGTGTACCGTTTCTGTGTTCTCATAGCGCTCTCCTCCTTTCAAAGTATGGTCTCTCCAATATACTCACAGCGCCAGAAAATTGTTCCTAATCTTCTCAAACACTTCAATTCAGCCAAATTCCCCAGAGTCCGAGTGGGAAATAGCTTGAGGTATCTTGCTGAGCCTGAAGCGGCGAGGCAAGAAACGTAAGGCATACGACAAGTAGAACCGATAGCCTCTTCATGATCTGTTCTCCTTTGATTGGTTAGCGAAGAAGCAGCATTTTGTTGGTTTGTGCCGAATGAGAAGTAATGAGTCTGTAGAGATAGACACCGGAAGACAGGTTGTTGGCCTTGAACGCAACGGTATGCTCTCCAGCGCTCTCAATGCCGTCAGCGATCACCGTAACCTGCCTTCCTAATAGGTCAAAGACTTTGAGTATGACGTGCTCTCGTTTGGGAAGCTCGTAGCGAATGATGGTATCGCTGTTGAAGGGGTTGGGATAATTCTGATGGAGTCGAGGCAAAAGAGGAAACCCGTTCCCTTGCGGCTCCCCCACGGACGTAACGACACCGCCAGTGTCTACCTTTGCCACAAAAACGGCCCAGTACCCTCGTCTTCCCATGTGACAAAACAGTTCCCGCGTCCATCTTCGATTGATTGGGGAAGACGCTGGGTCGAATTGATTGTGAGCAGGCGTATCCCATTCTGCCCCCATCTCGGAGTACCCGTGTGGTCAATCCACTGGCGATAGAGGTTGAACCCCACACTGTCGAGCGACTTGCAGAAGTTCCAGACGCCTCCTTCGCCGGTACGCGCTTGTGTTGACTCGATTGAAGGAAGTGTTGTGTAGGGAACGCCGCTTGACTGCCAGAGCTTTGTTCCGTTACCGTTGATATGCTGAACGAAAAGGCCGTGACCAATGAATGCGCCATGCGTGAGATCTGATGTAATTCTCTGTTTGCCCCCACCACCAGCGGAACCGAGGAGAATACCACCCGACATCCACCGAGTCACCCCATTCGAATCAACGCGTTGTGCGAGGGCAGGTCCGTTATCCCTGTTTACGGCCCAGTATCCAATCGCTCCTCCGAAACCGTCGGAAACACAGGCGACCCCAATGTTTGGGCTCACTGTATCGCTCAACAAGACGCCATTCTGTTGCCAACGAATCGTGCCCGAACTGTCCACACGCTGGGCATAGATGCGGTTGATTTGTCGCTCTGTCCAAGCAACGATTGCTCCACTCGCACCATCATTTACAATCCAAACATCTCCCGGGTATATTGTGGAAGGCCTGTCAGTCACTCGGACCCCACTGTCACCCCACATGCGCGCACCAAGGCTATCTAGGCGTTGTGTTACAACGTCATCGTTCGACACAACTGCATCCCAAGCCAGAATCACTCCGCCTAGACCGTCAGCAGTGATTCTGGTGAAGAGTCCACTGAGTTCAGCAACCTTTACCCCATTTGGCTGCCAAAGTGTCTGTCCGTTTTGGTTGACCTTCTGCGCGTACATGTAGGTATCAGTGCCACGGTCATCTTCCCAAGCAATGATAGCGTTGCCAAATCCGTCGTTGATGATCTGCATGTCAGCTTGCCGCTGGGGCGCGACAACTACCGGGACACCGTTTCGCTGCCACACCGTATTGCCTGCACTGTCGACCCGCTGAGCGTAGATATCGTAATTGCCATGACGGTAATCAGCCCAGCAGATGTACGCGCCGCCTTCTCCGTCGGGTGCAACGTGCGGGATCGTTGTGTTGTTGCCTTGAAGGCTCGTGTCGAATACGGCAACACCGTTGAGTTGCCACTGACCGACAGACCACGCTGGCAGGTAGATTGAAATTGCGGTGACAATGAAGCAGAATCTCATGATAGCATCTCCTTCGCTCTTTGTTGGCAATCGTGTGAACGGGCATTTCGCCTAACGTGTGCACAAACCACGCCGTGCCGCACTCCACGCTTTTCTATCAAATGAGTGCGGCATGGAACGAGCACAATAATTCACTTTCAAAAGAGCGAGTGTCGTGGTTTGTGCTGTTAGTTGTAGTTGCGGGCATGAAGTCCGCAAACTCTATATTGTTGCTCATTGCTTGTGTAGGAGGACGAGTCTCCGGTTTAATTCTAATGGGCCAAATTTGAATAAACACGCATAAAGCATACACATCGATGTATTGGGATGATATGTCCTACTTGGACTAATGAGCTCGCGTGGAAGATCATCCCAGGGAACAAAAAGCCA
Organism: Bacteroidota bacterium; assembly: GCA_035574455.1. Taxonomy (GTDB): domain Bacteria; phylum Bacteroidota; class Ignavibacteria; order UBA10030; family UBA10030; genus DATLYT01. The sequence continues at coordinate 1,257 of DATLYT010000083.1, read as the reverse complement.
ATTCTGAAATTCGTAATCCGTCCTTGGGTGTTTGTCGATGATCGCGTCCAAGGTAGAGTGATCATAGTTGAGCCGAACAACGGAGGGAATAGCGAAGTTGCCACTATCGGCTTCAAGGTACACGGCCATAAATCGAAGGTTGGTAGGATTGAAAGCATCAGACGTGACACCTAGCTCCTCAAGAAGTGCTCGTTGTGCCCATTTGAGTGCGACGTTAGTTTCTCCATCAGCAAGATCCATAGGGTCTAATTGTTCACCTATGGAGCAAGCCCACTTCTCCGGATAGTAGGCGGCTTTGGCACTAGTTTGAGTGAGCAAAACAAAGCCGTCGTGGCTTGCAACAACTAGGTGAAGGACAAGCGTGTTAGCAATCTCGATGTTGCCGTTGAGGAATTGATCAGTGTAGTGAGACTGATTAGCTTTGAATAAACGGTTGCAAAACTGGATTTGTGACCATGTGGTTCTTCTGACTTTGAGGCGAAGGTTAGGCAAGTCAGAGAATGATACGGGATTCTCGGCCAGCATCAGTCGCGTGGCATCAAAGGAAAACTCCTGATTGAACTGGTGGGACAAATAATCTTGGTATGCGCTGTCGATGCCTTCTGGTAGAGTATGAAAATCGGTTTCGTGGCTAAACTGAAGCTCGTGAAATTGCCATCCGTTGTGCAAATCAGGACAAGTTTGCAGAGTCAAATTGCTTCCCCAGGCGATCCGGCCACGCTGGAATTGCTTGACTGAGTCATCAACTTTATCACGGTACATTTTGGCAAGGAGCAGTTCGTACGATCGTTTCCGAAAGTAGATGGGAAGAAGAGTTCGAGCAGCTGTGAACACAAAAAAAACAACAAGTGCAAGCCACGATAGGAACGCAGGCATAGGCCTTTGATGGAGATCGAAGATTCTACCAAGGATCTCTCCTATGTTTCGTACACCCGGATCGGACATTGTGTTCACAAACAGGCCTGCGAGGTAAGCGGCGGCAATATTCGTCCATCCCGAGTACTGGTCAGAAAAATGACGGAGCCGCTCGAGAATCCAATCGCGTTTAGAGAAAAAGTACATGATCGTCTCTCCTATTCGTTGGAATTAAGCGCCGATGAAGCCCGCAATTGCAACTAACGTTTTGTCGTGTTCACGCAGCGTCAGCGCATGAAGTCCGCCGCAGGCGGACGAAATAAGCTGACGTTGAGCGACATCTATCAAGTACTATAATTGATGGAACGCCGTGAACACGACTGTTATGCGTCGTGGGCGAGG
>DATLYT010000082.1:0-4457 GCA_035574455.1 Bacteroidota bacterium | reverse complement strand
GGATATCAACAAGATCAAGAGCGCTCTCAGGCCTTCGACGAAAATGGTCTTCATCGAAACGCCGACGAATCCGACGATGGAGATAACCGACCTCGCCGCCGTTGCCAAACTCTGCAAAGCGCGAAAGCTGATTTCGGTGGTTGACAACACGTTTGCCACGCCGTATCTGCAGAACCCGCTCGACTTCGGCATCGACATCGTGATGCACAGCGCAACGAAATACCTGAATGGCCATAGCGACATGCTCGGCGGACTGCTCGTGCTGAATGATGCCAAACTCATCGAGCGTCTGCGCTTCATCCAGAAATCGGTCGGCGGCATCATGAGCCCGTTCGATGCCTGGCTCTGCTTGCGCGGAGTCAAAACCCTCGCTGTTCGGATGGCCCGGCACGAAATAAATGCTATGGAGGTGGCAACGTTCCTTTCCAAACACCGAAAGGTCAAGAAAGTCAACTATCCCGGCCTTGTTTCACATCCACAGCACCGGCTGGCCAAAAAGCAGATGCGCGGGTTTGGCGGCATGATCTCGTTCGACCTCGGGAGTCTCGAGAACGCCAAAAAATTCCTGAAGCGTGTCCGCCTTTGCGCGCTGGCAGAAAGTTTAGGCGGCGTCGAGACATTGATCTCCCACCCCGCGACGATGACGCATGCCTCCGTCCCGCCCGAAGAGCGCAATGCCATCGGTGTGACGGACGGGTTGGTGAGGATTTCCGTGGGGATTGAGGATGTAGAAGATATTATTGCCGACCTGAAGCAAGCGTTAGCGGCAATTTAACAGTCTGGATTTTCTTCAAACATCAAACAGGAGAACAGTCTATGCGTAAAAACGTCAAGCGTGACGTCGAAAAGGTCTATTCCGTCAAACAATTTGCTGCCAAGCTGCGACGGTTGGCTCATGCGCTGGAGAAAGGCAAGCGGTTCAGGATTCAGGTAGCGGGTAAACGAGTCTCCATCCCCGGAAAAGCGAGCATCAGCATCGAGCACGAACGCTCGACGAAGACGGAGGAAGTGGAGTTTCAGCTGAAGTGGGAACGATAGCTCAAACCGACATCGAGAATTCTCTCACAAAACCTTCCCCTCTATTCCGATTATTCTGATCTCTCATCTTTGACGTTCAAGGCTCTCTCCGCCGCGTTGGCATTGAACGTTCCGGCCGGCGAACAATAGCAACGATGGTCTTGTCATCCAGTTGCTTTCCCATCTTGCTAAACGTCTTGACATCCTTCAAGATCTCCTCCGTAATATCCTTCGGGCTCCTCGTTCGATGTTCCTGGAGCATCCTGGCGAGACGTTCTTCGCCATAGAATTCCCCTTGCTCGTTCGTGGCCTCCGTGATGCCATCAGTATAGAGAAGGAGAACATCCCCCGGCCGCATCATGACACTTTCTGTCTTAAAAGCCTCCTCGGGAAACGGGCCGAGTATCTGGCCCGTCGCTTCAAGAAACTCCGGCGTGTCCGTTTCGGCGCGAAGAAGGATAGGATTATTGTGACCGCAGTTCGCATACAAGACAAGACCGTTTTTCCCATCGGTCAATTCAGCATAGAAGAGAGAGATAAAGTGATCGTCGGCAAACGTGCGATGGAGGAGCTTGTTGACGTGCGCAAGGAGGACGCTAATCTTCGATTGATACTGAAACCCTAACCGCAGCGCTCCAGATACATACAGGGCTTCGACGGCTGCCGACATCCCTTTGCTGGTCGCATCCCCAATCACCACGCCCAAGCGTTCGTGATCTCCTTCGACGCTCAGGTAATCGAAAAAGTCGCCTCCAACAATCCGGTCTGCGACAGAAACGCCGTAGAGGTCGTACGAGTGAAACTGCTGCGCGTGTTGGGGAAGGATGCGTGCCTGGATTTCGCGCGCTTTGTCGAGATCCCGCTCGAAGATTTTCTTTTTAGCTTCGATCTTGTTGCTGCGAAGAAGAGCATTGAGCGCGGCACCGATGATGTTTAATGTCGCCATCATGTTGTCGCTGAGATGGTCGGCATTAAATGCCACGACGTACTGATACAGCGTGTGTCCCTGCCACGGAATCTTTTCTCCGACGCCCGTTGCGGAGTACTTCAGAATCCCTCGCTTCCGCAAGTACTGATCGTCCTCGACCCGTAGTACCGTATGAAGTCGTGTCAGTTCGAGAAAGATGGGATACTCGTTCACGCGGATCCGATAATTTGCTTTCACCCGCTCGATAGCGCCCACCTGGTCGACCAACTTATAACTTCCCGTCTTCACAACGAATTTCCAAACACGTCCGCCGCGGATGCCGATGTCCTGATTCCGGACAACCTCATGGAGAACATGCCTCAGTAACGATTCATCATCGTCGAATTTGCGCGAGCCTATGGTCTCGATCGTATGGTACAGTTTTCTCAGATTCACCTGGATCCAAGGATGTTGATGAAAAGAAGAATTGGAGTCTTGAGTTACAGATACGAAGGGATTTTCATCTCGTCTGTTCACGACTGTACGCATGAACGATGCTGAACGTCATGAGCAGACAGTGGAGAAGGAAGCGGCCATCCCCCAAACGGCCGCCATACCGCTATTCAAATTGGAGCGATTCGGCAAGGTCATCAACCGCCTTCCGCTCGATCTTCCAGAGGTCATTGCGATGATCTTGCTCCCGCGCCTGATCGATCAGATACTGCAGGTGGGACACATTCGTTGCAGCAACGGCTTTCTTCAAGACGGGCAAATGAACGGTGGCAATTTCTTGCAGGGGACAGTGAACAACAAGGAATCTTCCTTCGACACTGGCTTCCCTCGATGGCTGATGCACGACCACATTCAACGCCTTCCATTCTTTCTCAAACAGGTTCCTCCATCCTTGGGACGGACTTTCCGAGAGTTCAAAATAGACCTGATAGACAGGCTCGGATACTGCAGTACCTGTGCGTTGCATCTCCTTCCCCGTTTTCCGCGTCTTCTCTCGATTGAGCGACACAATCCGTATTGGCCGTATTGGAGAAGCTGAATCCATCGAAGAGTTGCTTGCCGTCGTTTTCATAATGTTCCTCTCGTTGGCAAGAATTGTTTTTACCGTAGTGTGAAACCCTGCTTCCACTCTGTTGACCCTTACCCGCTTTCGCCTCCCTCATCCCTCCATAAAGACTTTGACGGGGATGCTTGCGCCTCCTCCTCTAACATCAGTTCTTTCCTCGCGTCTTCTTGCTTGGCGGGTCGAGTCTCCCCCACATCCTCCACGTGCTGTCCGATGGAATGGAGTGTTCTCTCCCGACCGGCGAACCCTTCGCTCTGTTCCCGTGGTGCAGGTGAACTTCCGCGTGGGTGCTTACGATAACCGTGTGGTTCTCTGACTTCAAAATTGTTCATGTCCATAGAATGCTCTTTACCCTTCCAGTTCCCGATTCATACGGAGTGCATAGGCTAACGCTTGCCCGCCGTCGATAAACCAATCCGAAGATATCCGTTTTCTAAACCAGAGAAATTGTTCCCAGCGTCGAACCCTCCAGACTCCGGGGTCCGAGGGGTGGTGCAGAAGCTCAACAACGTTTCGCGTTGCAAAGAATCCGGGCCGGAATATAGAACGCCAAAACGAACGATGGCGTGAAATGATTGTCCTGTTCTTCATGGTAACGGGGTCAGATGTTCTTCTTGAGCTTCCAGAACAATGAAGGTCTGCTCATCGAGAACGGTATAGGGCTCACGGTGTTTTGAAGGCAACATGACAATCACGCCTCTCTCGATGACCAGCTCTTGTTGCAACCGCTGAGGAACGGGCTGACCCGTACGTGTGGCGATTTGCCGACCGCGACCCGATACATGCTGTCCGCACGTGTAGCGCTGCTTATACGTTTCTTTTTCGGCCATAACCCTTCTCCTTAAGCTCGGATGGGAGCAATGCAGACATCCCATGGCGGAGAATCCAGGATCGGTTTTTGAGCTCGTGCAAAGACACTCAACCGAAGATTCGACACAACAATGGCAAATGACCGTACCGAGGAATTCTAGAGAAGCAGCGTAATGGGAGCTATCGAGGTAGGCCTGCCAACGTGCTGAAGACATTTTGGCAGGTAAACGAACGATGAACGCTGTTTGACGGGACGACCTCCGTGCGTCTTACTCCGACCGGATACTTAGGCCGAATACTTAGAGTGGAACTCACTACAAACTCCACAGCCAGCACAGAGAGCCATATATTCCTATCACAAGGTAGACTCTTCTTAAGCCAATAGCAAGAAGTTTATTTTTGTTTAATTCGACTGAACTAATACAACAAGTACTTCCTTCGTGATTTCTCAAAATCTTCAACTTCTCTCCTCCACGTATCACAAATCTCGTCGGCACGTTTTCCTTCATCGATGGCAAGACGGAGCCTGGGCGTACCAGCCAAACGGTCGATTGAGCCCCGCCACTGAAAATCGTTCGGATACAGTTTCTTGATCGCAGCAAGCATGTAGACTGCGGTTTTCACCGGCTCAAAGCTGTTCCGGTC
>DATLYT010000081.1:0-10678 GCA_035574455.1 Bacteroidota bacterium | reverse complement strand
AAGGAGCAAGAGTAACACAATGGCCTCAACGATGAATACCTGAAGAGGCGTAGCTTCCCGTAAAAAATTCCCCGTCAGGATCGTATGGATAGCGTTCGCATGAACGCCGCTGAGAGGAAAATTGTTGTCCGTCGGCACGGGTCCAACGTCCGCCGAGCCCGTTGTTACCTGCGAAGCTACCACGATTTTCCCGGCAAGCTCTTCCGTCCAGATCTCCATATCGAGTTGGTCATCCGAGGCGCGCAGGAGGTCGGCAAAATCGTAGTGTTTCATCCGCTCCCAGTTGCCGACGTAATTCACAATCATATTCCCCCGACGGTCAATCGGAATCACGATATCCTTCTGTCCTTGATGAGGAATCTGCGCTCCCAACAACGTCATGCTTTTCCCTGGCTCTAAAATAATCTGCTCAGGTGAAACCCGGAGGAACTGACAAATCGCAAAGAAGGAGATCGTAGGATACCATGCAGAGCCGTATCGAAAAAGCAATGGTATGCGGCGGAAGATGCCGTCACGATCCGCATGAAGATTGAGAGAACCGAGACCTCGCGCTGCACGTGCAAGGTCGGCAAACGTGATCTGCGCCCTCCCCGCCTGAACCATTTCCTCCGGATCGCCATCGACACGGATTCTCCACAGGTGCTCGTCGAGGTAGTTCTGAACGATAGAATCGCCAGTCGAGGCGGAGATCAGTCTTCCACTTTGGTGTACCTCAAATGCCAATCCGTATACGACATTCCCTACATGGGCTGTCGCTTCGATCAACGCCCGGTCTTCCTCTTCATTCATTCTGGCAAGGAAAATAAAATCCCACACCTGCACGGCGACGTTCATCGTACTGAGATTTTCTACCACGCGGGCAAACTGTTTTCTGCTGAGGTATGACTGCTGGAGCGCGCGGATTGTCCTGTCAGAAATGTCGACGTGCACGACGGTGCTATCATACACGGGTCGTGTCGCGGCAAAGAGTGAGCGTACGTCAAAGAGTCGGTCCGTCGTTTGTGCACTCCACGGCTCGAAGATGCTGGGAAGAATCCAGAAGAGAACGCGCACAACGAGGAAGGAGCCGAGTAACAGGAGTCCCGTTGCCCGAACGGCGGTACGCCTCTGGCGTACCGATGCCTGTGCTTGCATCGATAGCCGCCCGCTATTGATGGTCGATCGTGAAGGTTTTGCCGTAGAAGTTCGTAGCCGAAATCTCGGTTGCGATCGAGGCAACATCCGGCCGCTGCTCCCGTCCGCGCACATTGCCCCCGATGGCAATCGGACGCTCGGCTAAGGTGGTGAAGTTCCGGAATCGCCTCCGCACATCGCGAATCTCCGCAATCACCTGCTGGGCAATGGGAGATTTCTTTAAGTCGTCGGCATCATAATACTGTGTAACGAGGTTCTCTAATGCCGTCAGACGTTCCGATGACGCGAGGAGGTAAAACGTCTCCCTACCTTTGTTTTCGTCGAGTCGAAACCACGGTGCCGAGCGAGGAACATAGTAGTTCTTGCCGACTTTGTAGTCGGTCGTAAACTGACTAAACTCATATGGAAAGAGCAAACTCAACCCGCCTTGAGAGTCCAAGTAGATCACATACACAAAACACGGTTTCGTCAGTTGCACAACCATCTTAATCTCGTCGCCGCTTTTGAGGACGGTATCACGTGTAATCGGCACCAAACGCTTGCTTCCCGGCAGACCGACAATCGCTCCAAATCCCCACCGAAAGCCTACGTTGGCGGCATCATCCTGCTGGCTGTTGAATGTCTCCGAGTCGGGCGGCGTGAAGCCAACCACAAAGAGAATGAGCGTGATGAGTAGAACGGTGTTCTTGTGTTTCATGGCGGGACTCCTTGAGGGATGATCGGAAGACGCAACCGATGTTCGATATTTTTCGGAAGAATGTCAAGGATAGCTCTCGTTCATACAAGAGTTTGCAACAGCCTTTGTTTCTTCTTTGCCTTTGGGGCAATCTCTTTCTATATTGGTTCAGGTTGAAAAATCCTCACGGTTGAGGATTTTTCTGTTTTGTTCACTAAAGTTTGTACGGGCACGTGGCGGAACTGGCAGACGCGCTAGCCTTAGGAGCTAGTGGGGCAACCCGTGGGGGTTCAAGTCCCTCCGTGCCCACAACTGTCTGTGGGATGGAAAGACCCCTGGGGTTCAAGCTGAGTTTCGATGCGAGTCATCGGAATGAAGTCCCGACGCTGTGGGGCGGGATGCTTCTGAGCTCCGCTGTTCGACATTGCATCATGATCATTGATCAAGAAAGGATGTACGTGTGGAAGTAATCGTCAGAAACATATCGGACGTCTCGCGAGAGATAGAAATCACCGCATCGTCGGAAGAGTTACAGCCGCATTTTGAAAAAGCTTACAAAGCTTATCAGCCTAAGATCGAAATCAAGGGCTTCCGCAAAGGGAAAGCTCCCCTCGATCTCGTCAAAAAATTGTACGGCGACATGATTGAACAGGATTCGTTGGAAGAAATCGCCAGCGATCTTTACCGACAAGCCGTGACCGAACGCGAGCTGAAGCCGATTGGCGACCCGATACTGGTGGACATGAACTATAAGCGGAGCGAACAATTTTGGTTCAAGATTCAGTACGATGTGCGTCCGACAATCCGGCTCAACGAGTATACGGGTTTTCAGGTTGAAAAGCCGATTCATACTGTTACCGATGAGGAGGTGGAAGAAGAACTTCTTCGTCTTCGTCGCATGAACAGCACCACGGAAGCAGTCGATCGTGCGACAGATGACGAGCATGTGATTACCGCCGAGGTGCAGGAGCTTGACAAGAGCGGTTTCCCCATCATCGGCAAGAAGACGGAAAACGCGCGGTTCTATCTTGCCGACGAACAGCTCGAAGCACCAATCAAGGAAGCGCTGAAGCATGCTGAGAAGGGCGGCGAGTACCGCGTGCAATTCAGTCACCAGCATGGCGACCATACGCATGACGTCAACCTGAAGATTAGCGTGACGAAGGTCGAGCGTGTCGTCCTTCCTCCGATCGACGACGCCTTTGTTGCTAAAGTCACCAAGGATAAAGTGAAGACGGTCGAGGAGTTTCGCGCAAGATTGCGGCAAGACCTCATTGATTACTGGAACGAGAAAAGCCGCCGTGCGCTCGTCAACAACATTGTTGCCGAGCTGCTCCGGCGTCACGAATTCGAGGTTCCCGAGTCGCTCACCCGGAACGTCCTGAACGGCTTGATCGAGCAGATCAAGAATGAGTATCCCAATCGGCAGCTGCCGGCGGATTTCGACGTTGACGAGTTTATCCAGCAAAATCGAGCCTATGCGATCTACCAGGCAAAATGGGCCTTGCTCCGGGAGGAGATTATCAAGGCTGAAAATATTACGGTGGAAGAGAGTGATGTGGCAGCCATTGCCGAGCGAGAAGCATCAAAGCTGGGGATTGACAAGGAGCGATTAATCAATTACTATAAGTCGTCCGACCAGGTGAAGGATCGGATTATCGGCGAGAAGCTGATCAAGTTTTTGATCGACCATGTGAAGATCAAGGAAGTCGAACAAAAGACTACCCTCGAGCAATAAACGGAAAGGTTCCTATGGCATCATCGAAGCACGAACAGTACAATCAACTTGTTCCCATCGTTGTTGAGCAAACGGGTCGGGGAGAGCGGGCGTACGACATTTTCTCCCGCCTTCTCAAAGAGCGCATTGTCTTCATCGGAACACCGATCGACGACACTGTCGCAAGCCTGACGATTGCACAGTTGCTCTTTCTCGAATCGGAAGACCCGGAGAAAGACATTCATCTCTACATCAACAGTCCCGGCGGAAGCGTCTCGGCCGGCCTTGCCATTTATGATACTATGCAATATATTCGGCCAGACGTATCGACGATCTGCATCGGAATGGCAGCGAGCATGGGCGCGGTGCTGTTGGCGGGCGGTGCAAAGGGGAAGCGAACGGCACTCCCCAACGCGCGCATTATGATTCACCAGCCGTGGGGCGGCGTGCAAGGCACAGCGTCCGATATCAGCATTCAGGCGGAAGAAATTCTGAAAACGAAAAGGCGGATCAACGAGATCATCGCTTCGCATACGGGACGAACGCTGGAGCAGGTCGAAAAAGATACCGACCGTGATAAATATCTCTCTGCCGAAGATGCAAAGACGTACGGTTTGATCGACAATATCCTGTTCAAACGAACGGATGGCAAGAAAGAAAAATAACGGAGCTTTTCACCATCGTAGGACTCGCCCATGAGTCAAAAGACCAAACAGGGTGAGAAGATCGCCTGCTCCTTCTGCGGTCGCTCGCCAGAGGAAGTTAGCAGTATTATCGCCGGGCCAGACGTGTACATTTGTGATATGTGCGTGTCGAGCTCGGTCGACATCATCCGCAACAACATGGCGGCCATCAGCGCGCGGAAGCACGCATCCCGCGGGCTGTTGACTCCCGTCGCCATCAAAAAAGCGCTCGATGAGTTTGTGATCGGCCAGGAACACGCCAAGCGGACGCTCGCCGTCGCCGTCTACAATCACTACAAGCGTATCAACTCCAACGAGCAACTCCACAGCTTTGACGATGTGGAGATCGAAAAAAGCAATATCCTGCTCATCGGTCCCACGGGCACTGGCAAGACGCTCCTTGCACAAACCCTTGCCCGCATTCTCGATGTCCCCTTCGCCATTGCGGATGCCACGACACTTACCGAAGCCGGCTACGTCGGTGATGACGTCGAAACAATCCTCGTGTATCTCTTGCAAAATGCCGACTACAACGTCGAGCGTGCCGAACGCGGCATCGTGTACATCGACGAGATCGACAAAATCAGTCGCAAGAGTGACAGTGCCTCCATCACCCGCGACGTATCGGGCGAAGGCGTACAGCAAGCGTTGCTGAAGATTCTCGAAGGAACGATCGCCGGCGTCCCGCCGAAGGGCGGCCGCAAACATCCCGAGCAGAGCCTGATCAACATCAACACCAAGAATATCCTCTTTATCTGTGGCGGCGCATTTGACGGACTCGAAAAAATCATCGAGCGCCGCGTAAGTCAGAACCCGATGGGCTTCGGTGCAGAGGTCAAAGGCAAGAAGAGCAAAGCACGGGATACGTTCCTGGCGCAGGTTGAACCGGACGACCTGCTCAAATACGGACTCATTCCGGAGTTTGTCGGGCGACTACCGGTCGTCGCGACGCTGCATTCGCTCGACGAAAAAGCCCTATTCAACATCCTTACGGAGCCGCGCAACGCCATCGTGAAGCAGTATCAGAAGCTTTTCCGCCTAGAAGGCGTGGAATTGGAGTTTGAAGAGACCGCGCTGAAAGGCGTTGTGGAGAAAGCAATTGAACGGGGCACCGGCGCTCGGGCACTCCGCTCGATCATCGAAGATATCATGCTGGACGTTATGTACCAGCTTCCCTCGCGTCAGAACGTCTCGAAGTGCATCATCACACGAGATACCATCCTTAAGTCCAAAGAGCCGATTTATTTGTACGAAGAACGAAAAGCGGGCTGAGAGAAGTAATCAGAGATCAGATGTCAGAGGTCAGACGTCAGAAACGACCGAACGTCGCCGCTGATGTCTGACCTCCGACTTCAGTTTTCCTACCTCATCGGCCATCCGCTGTAGATTCCCCGCGCGCTCGACTGCTTCTCGACCTTCAAATCCTGCAGCTGCGGCGCTTTCACGCGTAGTTGCAGCCGATAGCCGCTGTAGAATCCCTGCGGAAACCAGGAAAACGACATCTCCCAGCAATGGAGGTCGCGGTAGATGTTGATGCTCGGCGCGGCAAATTGTTCCTGGATGAAATCATAACTGCCGCTTGCCGAGAAGCGCCATTTGTCGGTGAGGTTGAAGGAGAGACTCGCATTCACAGATGAGCTGCGGAATTTTTGCCGCGGGTCGTTCTGCGTTTGCGAGAAGGTGTAGGTGAGCGAGAGATTCCAGGGAATACTAAAATCGGCGCTCTCCTGGCCATACAGGTCGGTGTACGTCTGCTGCTGTCCCGGCGCTCCCACAAATGCAGAGGCGCGATCCTGTTCCTGCTGCACCTGTTGAGGATACGTTGTGGAGGTTGTCGTTTTCTCTCCGCTGAGCGACGTTGAAAGACTGAACGAAACGCTCGTGAGGTCGGCCAGATATTTTTTCTCCGTCAGATTGAACCGGTTGACGCGCGCGCCCGCTTTTTCGTCGAACACATAGAAATCGTACGTCGTGCCTGCAGAGATGTTGAGATAGCGGCCGATGTCCGTCCGGTACGAGATGTTGAGCGGGGAGAGCCGAAGACTATCGGCCACAAAGTTGTACGAAATGCTTGCCCCAGCATTGAGCAACTGGATCTTCTCTTCCTTCCGGCTCGTGTCGGCTGGTTGATACTTCATCTCAAACAGATTTCCTACGCTCAAATTCAGACTCTGTTGTCTCCCCGCCGGTGCGCCGCCAAAAATCTCCCGTTCGTGCTTGCTGTACTTAATCGTACGGCCGCTCGTGTCCCGATACGTGCCGTAGTAGCCCCACTTCGGCTCGGAAAAGTCCGGCTGATAGCTGAACGAAAGCGTGGGCGAGACCGTGTGTCGGATTCCGGTAATGCCGAAGATGCGCGGCTGGAACATGCCGTAGAATCGCGTCGACGCCGTCACGCCGGTAGAAAAGGTGCGCACCGCGTTGAAGCCGTTCACATCCCGCGTCCCTGAACTATCTCGCTCAATGCGCTTCGTGTACCACTTCTCGTTGTAGTTCAAAAATGGTGAGAGCGTAACATAGCCAACCTTCGGCGCAATATTGACTGCAACACGATGGTCGACACCGAGCCGTTCCTGTCGCGTTTCCACCGTCGTGCTGTCTTGAGTTGGATTGATACGGCTCCTGATTGTCTGCACCTGCTTGGACCGATTGCTCTGCCCCTGTGCGCTGTAGGTTAAGCCGATCATTTCGTACCAAGCGTACTCCGTTGTCGCGCTGGATAATCCACGGCTTTTCGTTTCTCGGCGGAAGGGAAACACCTGCCCCTGCGTGAAGGAGATCGACGGCAACCGCTCCTCCACCGCGCCGGTTTGTAGGTTCTGGTCTCGATAAATGCTCAGCGTGAGGTTTCGATTCGTTCCTTCCCACGATTTAGAGAGTGTCGCATTCGAGATGATGTTCTGGCGCAAGATCTCGTCGAGGTTCGAGCTGTAATTGCGATAGTAGGTGCCGCTGGAAAACGTGAAGTTCACATCCAACCGCATGCTCGGGTCGATCTGCTGATTGTGGTAGATCGAGACATTGTAATCGCGTTGCTCCGTGCGGTTGGGATCTCCCGGCTCTCCCTCATGCGTGCGCGTTATGCTCGCGTTGATGGAGCCGGTGAAGTTGTAGCGGAGCGCGTAGCGAAAGAGGGAGCGATTCAACCATCCTCCCCGTGCGTACCAATCGAATGTCGTCGTCAAATCGTAATAATCGCTCAGCGCCCAGTAGTAGCCAAAATGGCTCAGGTAATGCCCGCGGCGCGCGTCCTGGCCGTAGGCGGGCGCGATCAGACCGGAACGCCGCCCGGCTTTGTTCGGAAACACGCCGAACGGCAGCCAGAACACCGGGATGTCAGCAATGTAGAGATAAATCGGCTCGGCGATCACTTTGTCCCGCACAATCACTTTCATCTTCGGACTGAAGAAATAGAAGTGCGGGTGGTCTAATTCGCACGTCGTGTAGCGACCGTCCGCAACGTAGAGCACATCGGTCTCCACTTTCTTAATCTCCTCGCCGTGATAATACCCCTGCTCGAGCTCGGTGTTGGCAAGCGTGATCTTCCCTTTCTTCGTCCGGAAATTGTACAGAATTTTCGAGCCGTCGTACTTTTCACCCGCGTCGGTCAACTCTGGCAACCCGACATATTTCTTGCCCGATTTGTCTGTCGTATCGGGAACACCCTCTGCGCTGAGGTTCGCCGTGTCCCAGTTGACGTTGATTCGCTCCGCCTTCAAACCGAGGTTGCGGTATTTCAGGTCGCTCTTGCCATACAGCTTCATCAGCCGTGTGCGCATGGAGTAGACGATGGAATCTTTGGAGGAATAGACGATGACCGTATCAACATCCGACGGGCGAGCGAGTGTGTCCGGTCGTACAACGGTGAGAAGTGTATCGGATGGAACTTGAGCGTAAAGCTGAGTGGACGCAAGAAAGAGAGGAAGAAGCATGAAACGGATGAAGTTGGCAATCAAACTTCTCCACTCATCATCGAAAATTCGACGTTGGATATTCCTGTTCGATAACGAATCTCCAACTTCGAACGATGAATATTGAAGTAGTCTTACCGGTCTCACAACACCAACCCTGCCGCTCCGAGGATGCCTGCGTTGTTACCCAATTGAGCGGGAATCACCTGAATTTCATTCTTCAGCGGTTTTAACACATGCGCCTGCACCGACTCTTTGATGGCTTGCATCACAAACGCGCCCGCCGCGGATACGCCCCCGCCAATGATACTCACCCGCAAATCTAACGTGTTCATCACCGCACCGATTGCGACGCCAAGGTGCTTGCCGGCTTCAAGGAGAATCTCCTGTGCGAGCGTGTCACCGTCATGTGCGGCCTGGGCGATAAAGTACGGCTCGATTTTCGTCACGTCGCCGCCGACGATGGAGAGAATTTTGGACGAAGGATGAGCCTTCAGCCGGTCCGCTGTCCGTTTGGAAAGATAGCGCTGCCCCACAAACGCCTCTACGCAACCTTGGCTCCCACAGTTGCACGGCGGGCCATTGTAGTCGATAGAAATGTGACCGATCTCGCCCGCTCCGCCTGTGGGACCACGATAGATCTGGCCGTTCAGGATAATCCCGCCGCCGACGCCGGTTCCCCAGATGACAAAGAGAAAATTGGGGAATGCCTTTCCTGCGCCAAACTTCGCCTCGGCAATCGCTGCGGCGTTGGCGTCGTTTTCGACTTGGATAGTGAGATTGCTAAAAAGCTTCTTCATCTCGTCGCGCAGCGGCACGGCATCCCAGTGAGCGAAATTCGGCGGCGCTTGGACCAGGCCTTGGTCGTTCACAACGCCCGGCGCACCGATGCCAATGCCGGAAATTGACCGGCTGTCCGCATGGTGCATCGCGTCGCGCACTGAGGCTTCGATTTGCTTCACGACTGCCGCCGGACCCTGCTCGCCGTGCGACGGCAATTTCGTCTGATAGACAATCGTGCCGTCTGCTGAAACAAGGCCGGTTTTCACGGACGTTGCACCGAGGTCGACACCGATGGCAAATTGGGATGGCATACAGCAAGAAGGTAAGAAAAAATGGAGAGAAAAATAAGGATCTGACCTCTTGGGGTCAGCTATTGGGCTAAATTCAGAAATGTTATTGTGGCAAATTACCCCCGCTTCCACCACATCACGCTCGTTGTCGCGTAGCTGCGCGTTTTTTCTTCCAACGCCCGCATCTCGGCGGCGGACATCGGCGTGAAGCTCTTCGCGACCTCGACATTCTGCCGCACTTCGTCCAACGTCCCCATCCCCACAATGGCCGTGCTGACGGGAAGCGACATGGCATAGCGGATACTCTCGGCTGCATAATCGGTTACTTTGCCCTCCGCCAGGACTTTCATCGCAACAATCCCAAACCCTCTCTGCTGAGCTATCGGGAACAGCACGTCGCCAAAATCGTTGATGAACTTGTCAGTAGAACTCAGCGGCACAAGCGTTGTCTCGAACGGATAACGGTTCAGTGCTTCTTTGATAACGGCGGGTCTTGTATGACCCGTAATGCCGATATGCTTGCACAAACCTTCTTCTTTTGCGCGTAGGGCCGAGAGCAGCGAACCGTTCATGATCTGGTCAAGCTGTTCCATGCTATTGATGGAGTGAATCTGCAGCAGGTCGACGTACTCTGTCTTCAGCCGCTCGAGACTGCGATTGATCTCCCGCCACGAGGATTCTTTCTCTCGCTCTAACGTCTTTGTCGCCAGTATTACCTCCTTGCGGCGCGTCTTCATCACTTCTCCCACTTTTTCTTCGCCATTGCCGTAACTGCTCGCGCAGTCGATATAGTTGATGCCAGCGTCGATGCAGGCCTCGACAATCCTCGCCCCTTCTTTAACCGAGTGCGGCCCATAACCGATAGCGACACAGCCCAATCCAAGAATCGTGACCTCCAGACCCGTCTTCCCGAGCGGGCGCTTGAGTATTTTGCTCCGTTGTTCTCCTGCGGAAGCGCTCAGGCTGGAGAGTCCCAAACCCACACCGACGGTCTTTGCAGCCGCTTCTTTCACAAATTCCCGTCGCGAAATTCGCTTGGTCATAATCAGCCTCTCTCGTACAGCAGCGGATTTAGCTCGCTGGCAGCCAACTCGCCCGGCTTCTGTCCCGGATGGAACACTTCCATATCCACCTTCCGATGCTCATTGTCCGGCTCGAGAATCCGGGTACCGTCCGCGTAGTAGATAACGGTAATAACCTCACGTCGTCGCTTGCTCGAATTACCATGGGCGGAATGCAGCAACCTGCCTGAGTGGAACGTCGCATCGCCCGCCTTTAATTCGTAGCTAACGATGGGTGATTGCTGTTCACGGATGATCCGCTCGAAATATTCCTGAGACGTATCCGAAATCGGCAGCGGCTTGAAGGCGGTGTTCGTGTGCGAGCCGGAGACGAAGCTCATCGACCCCATTTCCCGCGTCACATCCACAAGCGGCATCCACATCGTCACCGTATGCTCGGTATCGAGCGGCCAGTAGTAGTAA
>DATLYT010000080.1:0-9125 GCA_035574455.1 Bacteroidota bacterium | reverse complement strand
CCACAAGTCCTCGCTTGTCCTTTTTCGTAGACGAGCGCTCCGTTACCTTCAACATCTACAACCTTTTTCTCGGTTGTGCGGTCGTACAACTATCAACAATCATTTTGGTGGAGAAAAACTATGCTGATCCGTTTCTGTCGCTCCGCACTGTTGCTTCTTATCGTGCCTTTGTGTGCCTCAAGTCAAAACGCCGGTTCGCGTCTCACTATTCACGCTGTTCGGGCGACAGAACCGATTGTGATCGACGGCGTGCTTTCCGAACCAGTATGGAGTCGCCCCGGCTTTACCAACTTCACGCAGCGAGATCCGAACGAGGGCGACCCACCGACGGAGAAGACGGAAGTCTGGGTCGCCTACGATGACGGCGCGCTGTACGTCGCCGCGCGCATGTACGACAGTGCTCCCGATTCGATCATCTCAACGCTCGGGAGGCGAGATGCCTACATAACCGCGGATTGGCTGTTTTTGTTCATCGACTCGTATTATGACCGGCGCAGTGGGTACCAGTTCGCGTTGAGCGCGGCAGGCACCATGCTGGACGGAACGCTCTACAACGACGATTGGGATGAGTTCTCGTGGGACGGTGTGTGGGAAGGGAGGACCAGTATCGACAAAGATGGTTGGGTAGCAGAAATGCGGATTCCGCTCTCTCAGCTGCGGTTTCACGAAAAGGATACCCATGTATGGGGGATTAACTTTTGCCGTCAAATTGGAAGGAAGAACGAGACGGATTATGTTTCGATCCGGAGAAAACGAGAAAGCGGCTTTGTGTCGCGTTTTGCAGATCTCGTAGGCATTGAACGAATCACTCCGCCCGCTCGCGTCGAGGTGCTTCCGTACGTGAACACTCGCGCAGAGTACAAGCAACGAATTAATGGCGACCCGTTTAACAGCGGCTCGAAATATCTGCCGGGCATTGGCGCCGATATCAAGATCGGTCTTGGCAGTAACCTCACGCTCGATGCGACGGTCAATCCTGATTTCGGCCAGGTGGAAGTTGACCCGGCTGTCGTCAACCTGAGCGACGTTGAGTCGTTCTTTCAGGAGAAGCGGCCGTTTTTCATCGAGGGGTCGAATACGTTCAACTTCGGCCGTGGAGGGTCCACAAACTATTGGGGATTCAACTGGGCGGAGCCGATGCTGTTCTACAGTCGCCGGATCGGTCGTGCGCCGCAGGGAAGCGTTTCTGCAGATTACGTGGATGCACCGGTTGGTGCACGCATCCTTGGTGCGGGCAAGATCACCGGCAAGGTGTGGGATGGTTGGAACATCGGAATGATTCATGCTCTTACGGCGCGGGAATTCGCTCAGCTGCAAACGGGCGGCATTCGCTCGGAAGCGGAAATCGAGCCGATGACGTATTACGGCGTCGCTCGCATGCAGCGTGACTTCAACGATGGCAAGCAGGGAATCGGCTTCATTTCAACCTACGCCAATCGGTTCTTTGAAGACCAACGTTTGAAGGACCAGATCAACGGAAGCGCCCTCGTTGCGGGCATCGATGGTTGGACATTTCTCGATAGCTCGAAAACCTATGTGGTGACCGGGTGGTTTGCGGCGTCGCACCTGACCGCCTCGACCGCGCGCATGATCTCGCTCCAAAGAAGCTCACAACACTACTTCCAGCGGCCGGATGCGACGCATCTCGGCGTGGACTCGCTCGCGACCTCGCTTTCGGGTTACGCCGGTCGCTTTACATTGAACAAGCAGAAAGGGCAGATGAATCTCAACTCAGCGATCGGTTTTATCAGTCCGGGCTTTAACACCAACGACATGGGCTTCTTCTGGCGGAACGATTACATCAACGCGCACATTGCGGCCGGTTACAAATGGCCCGACCCCAATAGCTGGTACCGATTCTTCAGCATCAACACCGCGATCTTCGGTAGTTTCGATTTTGAAGGGAACCCGACGTGGATGGGTTGGTGGACTGGTTTCAACTGGGAATTGCCGAACTATTACTCCATCTGGGGGAACCTTGCCTACAATCCGGAGATGGTCAACACCCGGCGCACGCGTGGCGGTCCATTGACGATCAACTTACCGGGTCGCGAGATCGCAATGGGATGGAATTCCGACAGCCGCAAGCCGATTGTGGTCGATATGTTTGCTTTTAACTACCAAGGGTCGGGTAACAACAATTATCGGGTCGAGTTTGGCGTGCAATGGAAGCCGGCTCCGAACATTTCGCTGAGAGTGGGACCTGGATATGGAGTGGACAACATCGGAGCGCAGTGGGTTGGCGCGTTTGACGACCCGACGGCCACGGCTACATTTGGCCGGCGCTATGTCTTTGCCAATATGAGACAGCGAACGCTTTCCGCGAACATTCGTCTGAACTGGACATTTACACCTCAACTGAGTCTTCAACTCTTTGCCCAGCCGCTCATCTCGTCTGGCGACTACTACAGCTTCAAGGAGCTTACGAGACCGAAGAGCTACGACTTTCTGCGCTACGGAGAGAACGGATCGACATTCGACCCCAACACGCATACCGCCGACCCCGATGGCTCCGGTCCCGCCGCGCCGATTCGCCTCGGTAATCCCGACTTCAACTTCAAGTCGCTCCGCGGTAACGCTGTCTTGCGGTGGGAGTATCGCCCCGGCTCGACGCTCTATCTCGTCTGGACACAGAGCCGGTCGGATTATGAGAATGACGGGCAGTTCCAGTTCAATCGGTCGCTGTCCCGGTTGATTGATGCGAAAGCCGACAACATTTTGATGCTGAAGTTTACCTATTGGTGGAGTATGTAAGGGAGCGGATTTAAGGGATTGCACGGATTCGTGCATCTGCATGATTGCTGAAACAAGACGGGAAGCTCAGGTGGAGGGCTTCCCGTTTGCTTTATGTGGTGTGGTTATTACGTCCGTGTGAAAAACTTCCCCGGCAGTTGTCGTACCACGCCTTTGAATTCGAGTGAGAGGAGATTCACAAGCGCGTCGGTTGGAGAGACGTTGGCGAGCTCGGCAATCGTGTCGATATGAATCGGTTCGGTTTGGAGGACATCGAAGATTTTTTGTTCGAAAAGTGTCAGCTCGGCCCGCGGTTCAGGCTTCTGTTCTTTGCGTTGTGAAAGCGAGCGGAGCGGCTGGAGTTCCTCAAGCACATCGTCAATGCTGGTGATAAGTTTTGCCCGACCTTCTTTAATGAGCTTATGCGGTCCTGCGCTACGCTTTTCGGTCATCAGGCCGGGGATGGCGAACACTTCTCGGTTTTGATCCAACGCCGTTGATGCCGTAATCATCGCCCCACCATCTTCGGCTGACTCGACGATGATAGTACCCAGCGACAACCCGCTAATGATTCGATTGCGGCGGGGGAAGTTCGGCGCATCCGGCTTTGCACCCATGAGAAACTCTGAGACCACGGCTCCCTCTTCAGCAATGCGTTCCTGCAGTTTTTTGTTTTCGGGGGGATAGGGAACATCCAACCCCGACCCGATCACCGCAATCGTTCTCCCACCCGCTTTGATGGTGGTCGAATGAACGACCGTATCGACTCCTCTCGCCAGTCCACTGACCGTCGTAATACCGAGCTTCGCTAATTCCCGGCTTAATCGTTCGGCGACTTGTTGCCCGTACGCACTGGGATGTCGCGTGCCGACGATCGCCAATGATGTCTCATCCTGCTTTGTGAATTTCCCAAGTACAAACAGAAATGCTGGGGGATCGTAGATTTTCTTGAGAAGGGATGGATACTCTTTGTCCCACAGCGTCACAATCCTTCCGCCAATTTTATTGAGGCGTTTGAGTTGCTCATCGGCGAGGCGCTGGCCGTCTTTGTGATGAAGGATGTGCGAGGCAAGTTTTTTGTCAATGCCGGGGACCTCGACGAGGTCGCGTGCAGTGGCTTTCAAAACCTCCGTGGGAGTGCCAAAGTGGGCAATGAGGGAACGAATCTTGAGTGGGCCGATGCGAGGGACGGAGGCGAGGTGGAGGAGATCGCGAACGTTCATACAGATTGATTAGTTCATCAAACTATCAAGGCATTACGTCGATAGGGAGGTGGCTCGATTTTACAGTTCCACAGATAGTCCATCTACCACGGCTACAATCACGGTGTGCACCGGCACGTCTTTCCGCTTCAGAATCTGCTGGGCGCTGGCACCTTCCTGAATACAGAGTACCGTATCGCCGACGCCCGCATCGACCTGGTCGATCGCAAGCATGTCGCGTCCAATCGGCTTGCCATCAAGGTCGATAGGTTGGACGATGAGGAGCTTGTAGTCTTTCAGTGTCTCGTTTTTCTGTGTTGAAACAATCGTGCCGGTGACTTTGGAGAGGATCATGGTTTTGTCGATTATTTGCAGGCGGTGATAGATACCCTTTCCTGCTGGGAGGGACATGTCATGACATTTCCCTCCGGTTTCATTATTTACTGTCTTGCATCCGCTTTAAATCTGCTTCTGCCGCGATATAGCCAAACGCCGCCCACATATTTCCTGTGAGCACTTTTTCGAAAATCTCTTTTGCCTTCTGGGGCTGGCCGTTGTAGAGGTACCAATTTCCGACGCCGTAGCCTTGTGTTGCGATGTCGAGGTCCGAAGCATTCGCAGTGTTCAGGAGTGAATCAACGGCGATCTCTCCTTTGTACATCAGCAGCCTTCGATGGTACGCGTGATTTTCTAAGATGTTCATCTTATTTGAAATAGGCTGGAGCACGTTCTTCGCTTCTTCCGTTTTACCAAGCCGACGGAGGGTCATATAGAGCCAATCGCTTGTCGCACAAAGCATGTCGGGATTCGTGGAGTATTTCATACACTCCTGGTAACTACGAAGCGCGTTAGCAAAATCCCCTTTGAGGTAGTACGCGAGGCCGAGATGGTACCAGATGTTCGAGTTCAGTGTGCTGGTGGGGATGTTGAAGCGATTGGGTTGGCCATCCGGCTCTATTTCATCGGGTCGATTCCTAATGAGGAATGTCGCCTTCTCAAGGTCTGCAATCGCCTTGTCAAACTCGCGAACCGTGATATAGCGATGGCCGCGGTGGCGGTACATCCGCGGATCGTCGGGAAACTTCTTGATGCCTTCCGTGAACAGATCGATTGCTTCGCGATAACGCCCCAGGTACGCTGCACGACGTCCAAGCCAGATGATGTGATCGGCATTGTTGGGATCCCGATTGTAGTTGGCTTTTGCGATCGCGTAGTTTGAGTCGAGCTGCGTCTTGGTTTGCGCCGGTAGTTCGACGCGATACAGCGGCTTGCCGAAAAGGGAATAGGCTTCGGGCTGGTGTTGCAACGTGCGAAAATCTGTTCCTGGTTGCTGAACCTGGGTCAGAGTGGTGGATGTTGCAAGGATCAGAATAAGCGCAAGTCGATGGAGGTGCATATCAGAGTTCCTTCTGGATTGCACTGGTGAATTTGTTCACCAATTCGTTCGCCTTCTCTTTCGTCGGCGCTTCGGCAATGATTCGGATGATCGGCTCGGTGTTCGATTTCCGCAGATGCACCCAGGAGTCGGGGAAGTCGATCTTGAGTCCATCCGTGTTCGTCATGGGTCCTTCAAAGGCAAAAGTGCCTTCCAGTCGTCTCAGGACTGTGTCGGGGTTCTTCGATCCAATCTCGATCTTTCCTTTGGTAATCTCGTATTGAGGCAATGTTTTTTTGAGTTCGGACATCGGCCCGCCAAACTCAGCAAGGAATTGAAGAACCAGCCCAATTCCAACGAGCGAATCGCGCCCGACATGCACACTCGGTAAAATTACCCCACCGCTTCCTTCGCCACCCACAACCGCCCCGACCTCCTTCATTTTCTTGGCGACGTTGATTTCTCCCACAGGCGTTCGATACACGCGTGCACCATAGTGCTTCGCGATATCATCCACTGCCCGCGTTGTCGAAAGATTCACAACAACCGAGCGCTGCTTGCCCTCTCCCGTCTGCCGTCGGGCTTCTTTCTCCAAGACAAACTTCACCACGCTGGCAATCGTGTACTCCTCTCCGAACGGCTCCCCCTTCTCGTTGATCAGAACCAATCTATCTGCATCGGGGTCTACAGCTATTCCAAGGTGAGCGCCTTCCTGCCGTACGCGCTGACAGAGGTCGCTCAGATTCTCAGGAATCGGTTCCGGTGTGTGGGCAAACAATCCCGAGGCGTCGCAGTTCATCTCGACGACTTCACAGCCCAGTGTTCTTAAGAGTTGAGGAACCACAACACCGCCAGCACCATTGACGCAATCGACAACTACCTTGAACTTCCGCCGGCGGATTGTCTGGACGTCGAGGAAGGGAATCGAAGTCACTTCCCGAATATGAAACTCCACCATCTCCGAATTTGTCTGGTGCTTGCCCTGTCTGTTCCATCTCGCGTAGGATCTGCTCGATTTCTCAGCGAGAGCCCAGAGTTTTTTATTCTCTTCTTCGTCGAGGAACAATCCCGTAGGAGCAATAAACTTCATCCCATTCCACTCGATGGGATTATGGCTTGCGGTGATGGAGATTCCACCCGCCGCCCTCAATCGCTCGACAGCGAGCTGAACCGTTGGCGTGGGGCAAATACCGAGGGCGATCACATCACAGCCCATCGAAAGCAGGGTGGAAGAGATGATGTTGCCGAGGATTTTACCGGTTACGCGTCCGTCACGACCGAGAACGATCGTGCCTCGGTTGCAATACTCGGCAAAGGCAGAGGCATATTTCACCGCGACCTCGGGGGTCAAGTCCGTTCCTACGATGCCACGAATTCCAGAAATACTGACCATCAACGCCATGAGGGGTTCCCACTCGAAACAATGGATGAAAATCGAAACGAATGTACGAAATGACCCCGCGAGAAGCAAGGAATGGGAAGTTTCTCACTCCACTTGCAATTCAAGCAAGACAAGGATAATTTAGATAACAATATTCACCAAAGAAATGAACGACGTGCGAAATCCTGAAGCATGAAACGGCTTGCGCTTGCTGGAATCTGGGTGCTCTTGTTTGTCGGTTGCAAGAACGATGAAAATCCCACGGAAGTAGCCGATGCGCCGATGTTGCCCATCGTTGTCCTCCGCGGTCCGCAAACGTCATCGACGCACGTTGAAGCTCAAAAGGTCAAAGAGGCTGTCAATCTGTTTAACTACTTTACGACCTCGTTCGGAGCGTTTGAAGGGAAGACAATTTCTGTTTCAGGGAATACCTACACCTGGACGCTGAAAGACGGCGACCTCACATTCCGCTTGACTGCAACGAAGCAGGATAACAATCAGGTCCTGTGGAAGCTGTTTCTGGACGGGAGAGGGAGCAACGGCGTAACCTATTCCAACTGGCTCTCACTGGAAGGGACGGTTGACGCCGACCTCAAAAATGCCGTGTGGGTGAA
The DNA here is from genome assembly GCA_035574455.1 of Bacteroidota bacterium. GTDB lineage: Bacteria > Bacteroidota > Ignavibacteria > UBA10030 > UBA10030 > DATLYT01. Next base: position 1,820 of record DATLYT010000080.1, on the reverse strand, counting down.
CTACGAAGAAAACAAAACCACAAAAGCATCCGAAGTGCTCTGGACCGTAAGCAGCGGCGGAATACTGACTGGAACGGTCAAATATTATTCCGCGGCGGAGCTTGTGAGGCAATCCGTACTCACGGAGAATGTCAACCTCACCGGCGAGTACAGGCTGTATAAAGGCACAACCTTAGAATACCGAGCTATCTGGCTCGCCAGTGGGAATGGGCAATACTGGTATTATGATGCCAACGGCCAAATCACAAACCAAGGCACCTGGCAATAAGGGAGCTCTGAGAAGGGTTGAATGTGGCTTCGCCCTTGCTTACCTTATTCGCAGAAGAGCGAACGAGCATGCCACTGTCTGATGATGAACGGACCACCTTGTTGCAGCTTGCACGAAGAAGCATCGAAAGCGTTCTCCTGAATCGCCCGACCCAGGACCTTGCCGGCGTGCAAGGGGAACTGAAGGAGCCACGTGGGGTATTTGTGACGCTCAAAATGAAAGGCGAGTTACGCGGTTGCATCGGATATGTCGAGCCTCGACTGCCCCTCGCCCAAGCAGTACAGGAAGTTGCTCAGAAAGCGGCGTTTGAAGATCCTCGCTTCATGCCGCTCACGGAAGAAGAATTGCCCGACGTCGAGATCGAAATCTCCATCCTTTCACCGCTCGAACGAGTGACCGACATTCACGAGATTGAGGTCGGCAAGCACGGTCTTGTGATCGATGCTGGATTCACACGAGGTCTGTTACTGCCCCAGGTGGCGACGGAGTATCATTGGAATCGAGAGCAATTTCTCCGTCATACGGCGATCAAGGCTGGACTTCCGGCCGATGCGTGGCAGAAGTCGGGCGTTCGGCTGTATAAATTCACCACGGAAACGTTCGGAGAAACTTCAGCAAGCTCTGTCGAGCCGCACGCTGCTGGCTCCTAAATCGTATGTCAACTATTCGTGAACCTGCTGTCGCCGGGATGTTCTATCCGGCAATTCCTACCCAACTTCATCGAGAGCTGGACGAGCTTTTCCGAAGTGCCAAACCGCGCAAGGTGGAGGGAACGCTGTTGGCGTTGATTGCCCCTCATGCGGGCTACATGTATTCTGGCTCGACGGCAGCAGTGGGATACAAGCTGCTTTCCTCGCTGAACTTTGATACAGTGGTGGTGGTGGGTCCCAGTCATCGCGAATATTTTCGCGGTATCTCGGTCTTCAGCGGCGATGCCTACCGCACACCGTTAGGTGATGTCCCGATTGATATGAAGCTGCGAGAGGAATTGGTCGCTCAATCGGAGGCGATCGTCATGTCTCACGTCGGTCATCGTGCCGAACATTCGGTGGAAGTGCAACTTCCATTTTTGCAAAAAGTCTTACGCAATTTTACTTTTCTTCCAATCGTCATGGGCGACCAGCGGCGGGAATACTGCGACATCCTCGCCGATGCGCTGGCGGCGACACTCAAGAATCGAAACGCTCTTCTCATTGCCAGCTCCGACCTTTCCCACTATCATCCGCACGACGTTGCTCTGCAATTGGATAAGAGAGTCATTCAAGAGGTCGAAGCGTATAACCCGGATGGGTTGATGGAAAAGTTGGAGCGGGACGAAGTTGAAGCGTGTGGTGGGGGTCCCATGGTCGCGGTGATGAAGGCGGCGAAGATGTTAGGCTCGAATCGCTCCTATATTCTCCATCACTGTACATCGGGCGATATCACGGGCGAGAAGGATGCTGTGGTCGGCTATCTTTCCGTTGCACTGGCAAAGGTGAACTGAGTGGCTCGAAACAGGGCATCGCTCAATGTCAGCATTGTCGGTGCGGGGCAGGTGGGAACGGCACTCGCC
>DATLYT010000079.1:0-10842 GCA_035574455.1 Bacteroidota bacterium | reverse complement strand
GCTGAAGTACTGCATCGCAAAGACGCCCATATACGGGTCGACGGGAACCCAGCCCCACGGCTTCAAGTAAATTTCCGTCCAGTCATGAATCGTCTTGCCGCCGGGAATGGTGAGCCAGCCGGATTGCCAGCGCGCGGGAATGCCGTTCACGCGGCAGAGCGTGATGAACAACAACGCCGCCTGCCCGCAATCGCCGTAACCCTGCGAGAGACAATACTCGCTGATGTTGCGGATCGTCGAATACTCCAGCGCGTAGCTGTATTTGATCGTTTCGGTAATCCAGTCGTAAAATTTGTGAGCTTTGATGAGCGGATTGGTTTCGCCGCCGGCAAGGTCGTTGGACAAACGCCGTATCTTCTCCGTAAACACGACATGAGGACCTTCTTTCGTAAAGTCTCTCACCGCTGGATCGTGAGGGTCGTATGCTTCCACACGCTCAGGCTTCAGGTCAAACCAGACACCATATGCGGTGTATTCGTATTCAATCTGGAAAACGGTCGGTTTCTCCTGCTCAACCATCTGCTCAAAATATGCCGAGCGAATGGGGAAATCCTCCGGCGCGAGACTCTTCACGGCTGGAGAGGAAGAAAGAATCTTAAAGCCCCGTTGATGTGGAAACGAGCGCGGAATCGGCAGCCAGGCGCGCACCGTTTCACCTGCAGGGACAGCACCGGGCTTGAGGGCTACCGTCATGGTGTTCTGAAAGCGTTTCGGGAGAACGTAGGGCGTTCCGGATTCCATGGCTGCCCGTTTGATGCTGCGGACGGCCTGGAGCGTCGATGCTTCAAACTCTCGCTCATCCGGCGGGTCGATGCGGCGCGCGGCAAACTCCGGATAGCGGAAAAAGAGATTGCTAACGCTCGAACTCATGTAATACGTCACGCCATCAATCTGACGCGCATCAAACTTGCCCTCGTTGATCCATCGCTCAAATTCCTGCGGCGTTAGCCCTTGGACGGCGCGGGAGAGCAACTCAAAAAGTTTCTCCTTCGTCAGGCTGTAATCCAGTTTGATTCGTTCGAGACGGTCGAGCTCAAATTCCAGTGTTTTGATAAAATCGGGCTGTGCGGAGCGTTTCCGTGCATCCTGTAAGACCGCGGCCGCCTCGCGAAACTTTCCCTCTGCTTCCAACTGCGCAGCTCGCCGCATCGCCTCTGTACCGTCCTGCTGTGCAAGAGCTGTGGAGAAGAGGATCAAGAGAATGGGGAGGAAGAAAAATCGCTTGCTCATCGTCATCGCTATCGATCCACTTTTTCGACGACTTCTTTTTCCTTAATCCGCCACTGAACTCGTTGCTTCTGATCCACCGTGTACACAACGACATCCCATTCTACCGCCTCACGAATCAATTGTCCGGTTGCCCGTCCAAACCAGAGCGTCCCCTTCATCGTACCCACGCGTGAAGTACCGATCGTCAGAACGGCGCTGTATTCAATTCGGGCACAGTCGATGCCTCGATACAGTTCGTTGCGGACGTAGCGGCTCGTCACAGCCGCACGGGCTTTGACCGACACCCGCGCATGCGCGACGTGGACCTCTTTGTCTTCCTTCCAGGTTGAGCCAACCTCCTGCACAATTCCTGACAATGCGGGCCGGTTGGCAATTCCCACGAGGATGTCATTCAAGAACGCCTCTTGCACAACATTGGAAGAGCTGGGGGTCCCGACCTCCAAGAGATGCCCGACATTGGAGATCGAAAACTGCACCGAAACACTTCTCAATGAATCAGCCGGAGGAAGGTTAAGCCGTTCCCCTTTCTTCCATAACGCTGCTGAGTCGAGCCAAAGCGTCATCTTCGCAGAACCATCCTGCGTGACGTCTTCTACCCGCAAGTGGTAGACCTGTTCAAACACGTCGTCGTCTTTGCCTTCCGGGTTAACAGCGCTTTCTGCTTGCAGGTGAATCGTGCGCTTGTACGTCATCTCCTGACCTTTTCTATACCGATAGGCGAGGGCGCGTTCCTGAGTCCACACCGCGCTGGACAACACCAGGAAACAAAGAATGACCATGCACCAACGAGGAGGTCGGTTCATAGACAGCTCCTTAGATAAAAGTTTAGACACTGGATGATAGGAAGGAAATCAGAGAGACACAAGATGAGAAATGAGTAGAAGGAGAGGTGATTCAGGTTGAGTGCTGGACGGCAGCTTCGGTCAGGCTCGTCCCTTCGTGCAAAAAGTATGCATTGAGCGCGTCGGCTATGCGCGTCGCCTGCGAGAACGAGGCAACCATGATGTGTGTCAGCATCGAGTTGTTCGAGATGTAGACCGCGTATCTCGGCGGTTCCTCATCATTCCCTGTCCTGATTTCCTCTGCCGCAATGAGAATTCTCGACCCGAGCTTCAGGCTCGATCGTTCGGGCTTGAAATTTTGCTGGCGCTCAAACATAACAGTTCGCTTGGTACGGTCCGCCGTGAGCCGGAAGAGCAGCGGTGTGTTCCAGAAAAGTGCCGTGGGCAACAGAAAGGCTATTTCCATCCACCACCAGGGAAAGCCGACAGGTAACCACGCGATGAAACCGACGAGCGTCTGGTAGATGCTGATGGAGAAGGCCACATGTTTCCGTCGGTCTTTTTCAACAACAAGGAGCTCACCGAGCCGCTCGATCCGAGGTTCGCCGAACACGAGCAGGAGAATCGCTACGATTAACGGCGTCATGCACGGCAGGAGATACCAGATGAAGGTCGTAACTTGCTGGGTCAACATGAGAAGATCCCCACGCTCTATGGCCACACCGCCGACCAATCAATGCTGAGAAACACAAAACCCCGACGCTTCTCAAGGCGGTCGGGGCTTACGGCTCTTCACGTTGCAGACTCAACCATGCTCAGTTGGGAATCTGCGTGTGCTCGTCTTTTTACTTAAAGCTTGCTAACGCGCGGTCAACATTTTCGTACGTCTTAAACACCTTGATGAGTTGTGTAATCATAAAGAGGCTTTCCACCTTCTCTGTGACACCGGCTAGTTTCATGTCGCCCCCCTTATTCTTCACGGAGGTCATAGCAGCGATGAGCGTTCCCAGCCCCGAGCTGTTGATCCATTTGACCTTACTCATATCCAGCACGATTTTCTTAACGTCGTCCTGTAAAAGACTGTAAATCTTGTCTCGGACGTCGGTTGTATCCGGATCCCCCATGAGATTCCCCTTGAGCGACAACACAGCAACGTCGCCATACATTTTTTCTTTAATCGTCATGGAATGCGTCTCCTTGTGAAGAATGATCGAGATGAATACCGGTGCAGGAAGTCTGGTAAGATGATACAATCTTTTTCAGGAAATGTCAACGATGAGGACAGGGTAAGAGCCATTTGCCGGAATCATGGAAGAATGAACAGCTACGGTAGGCATTCGGGATTCCTATAATCGAGCCATCTTCGTGTGAGATTAGAATCTGCTAATGTCCCTGCCAAACGCGAGCGTCTTAAACCAATCGAACAGGACAAGAATCTTGTTGCGAATGCTGACCAGGCGAGTCACATACGCGGAGCGCCAGAACAGCCAGGTGGTAAAACCCTTCCCTTTTACGGCTTCGAGGTCCGCCAGCGCACGTTCGCTGCCGATATACGCCAACATCCCGTAGTGTTTGTAGCGGAATGGCTCAACATGTTTGCCCCGCGCCCGACGGTTGAATGCCTTCGCCAGGTACTTTCCTTCCTGCTGTGCAACTTGAGCCGTAGCAGGAAAATTCTTTTCCCCTACTGTCGCACAATCGCCTAAGGCATAAATTTCCGAATGATTCAAGACGCGAAAATAATCGTCCGTGATGATGCGTCCCGCCCGATCTTTCTGAAACGGAAGCGATTGAACAAACTCCGTCGGGCCGATGCCTGTTGTCCAGACCGCCAAGCCGTAAGGAATTTCTGCTCCGTCCTGAAGGATGATCTTTTCTTGTTCAACGCGCACCACCAGCGAGCCAGTTCTCACAGCAATGCGCTGGCGTCGGAACAGACGGGCGGTGTATTCCTGCAGCGTCGCGTCAAACGTGCCAAGCAGCTGATGGCCCCCCTCCAAGATGGTCACCTGCACAAACGGCATGAGTGTCGAATAGACTTTTCGGAGGTCGTCAACCAGAAAGTCATGCATCTCCGCTGCAAACTCCACTCCCGTCGGTCCGCCGCCAACCACGACGATGTGGAGCAATCGTTTTCGTTCCTCATCGGTCGTGGTCGGATTTGCCGCCCGCTCGAAGCATTCGATGATCCGCTGGCGAATGGCGCGGGCATCGGCAAGGTCTTTGAGCGGCATGGTGTATTCTAAAACGCCGGGAATGCCGTACGTGTTGCTTTTCGAACCGACAGCGATGACGAGCACGTCATAGGGCAACTCGAAGCGTTTCTGGTCTAACGCCCCTTCACAGGCAACGAGCCGTCGTTCTGTGTCGAGCCCTCGTGCATAAGCCTGAACATAATCGACGCCTTTACGGGCAGACCGGATCGGCTCAATGATGCTGCGAAACTCCACCGTGCCGACAGTCGTGCTGGGCAAGAGCGGCGTAAACAAAAAATGATTCCTTGGGCTGACGACCGTAACGCCGTAGAAGCGTGTGTCAATCATCTTGATAAAGCTGAACGCGGCAAAGCCGGTGCCGAGTACGATGACGCGCGGTTTACGGACATCTGACATGGAACGAATTCCCGTTGTGATGAGCCAAAAGTAATTCAATGTAGAAAATAATCCCCTCCCGACCAAGAAGAGACGGTGGTACTTTTTCATAGGATGTCATGGGCAACTCCATGACATCCAAAGTGAATCATACTCAAAAACGGGATTGCATTCTTGGCGCCCTTCTTGTACCATAGGACATGATCGTTTTTCATCAGGTCACATCTCTTGATCTACCCGCGCTCGAGCCATACCGAACGCTGCGTCGGCCGCTTGACCATCAGCGGCAAGGGATCTTCGTCGCCGAGGGTGAGAAGGTCGTTCAACGACTGCTCGACAGTGATCTAAAGATTCTGTCGATCCTGCTCACGCCGGAATGGCTTGACATTTACAAAACACAGATCGAGAAGCGGCGCGAGCAGGTCGAACTGTTTGTGGCAAAGAAAGAATTGGTAGAAAAGATCGTCGGCTTTACACTGCATCAAGGAATCATGGCCGTGGCAACGATTCCGAAGCCGAGGGCGTTGGCAGAGGTCCTGGCATCCGCACAGCGACCGTATCTGCTCGCCGCGGTCGATGGATTGACGAACTCTGAAAATCTCGGTGTGTTGGTACGGAACTGTGCGGGCTTCGGCGTGCAGGCGCTGATCGTCGGCGAAACATCTAGCAGCCCGTATCTGCGGCGCGCGGTGCGGAACTCGATGGGCACGGTGTTCCGGCTTCCCGTGGTGCATGTCGAGAATCTCGCCGAGACGCTGCGTTCCATGAAGACTGCACACAGCATTCGCTCGTTCGCGGCACATCCCCATAGCGACCAAGCAACGCTCTTCCGCACAGACTTGACCGCCGATTGCTGCATTGTGTTCGGAAGCGAGGGTGCGGGGATTTCTCCGGGAGTGCTTGCCGCGTGCGATGCGCAGGTAGCGATTCCCATGCACCATGGCGTCGATTCCCTCAACGTTGCCAGCGCGAGCGCGGTGTTTTTTTACGAAATCGCACGACAACGTGAAATGATCTAGAGGTTACTGCGGTTTTGGTGTGGGCGGCTGAAGGGCACGCGCCGTGACAACGGACTGAAATCCGATTTTCTTGTGCGTACTGTCGCAAAAGGGCTTGTCGTTACTCTGTCCGCAGCGGCAGAGCGAGATCGCCGTCCGACCGGCCAAGTCAAACTTGTTTCCGTCCTGATCGAACAGCTCAAAATCTCCCTCTACGCGAATCGAGCCGTTGTTCCGTATGACGATTTTTGTTGGCATAGCGTTATTTTCTCCTCCAATGTACTCTTTAGTTCTCTTTCAAAGAAAACCGCACTGAAAGCTTCGTTCGTTCCCACATCAGTGTTAATATTCCTTCTCGTTCACTCGTCTTCTCAAGCTGAAGAGTCAACCGTTCCACCATCTTCGGTGTCGTCTCTTTTTTCATATTCACCCGAGCAAGGTCGAGTGCCCGGTCGTACTCCGTCCCCCACTGCCCGGTCTCTTTGTTGATAATTAATTTCCACACGCTGGGTGAAGGCAGCGTGTAGAGTGAATATGCACCTTTGGGGACCTCTACTCCGCCAACGACGAGGTCAGCTTCGGTAGTGAAGGTTGTCGCTTCATTGGCTCCGGTGCGCCAGACTTCCCCGTACGGCACAACGGCACCCATAATCGTGCGTCCGCGGCGCGACGGGCGGCCATAGTTGACCACAACGCGCTTCCCACGGAGTACCAGCACAGATGAATCCCGCGGGCTGGCGACAAAGGCGTCTTGCAAGAACTTGAGCGGAACGGAGAGCGAGGTGTATTCCCACTCGATGCGCAACACGGCGGAGAGATTATTCGTGCGTTCGAGTTTAAAGGTGAGATGCTCCACCGGCGTCTTCAACTGTCGTGCAGATACGGTGATGCGTGCAAAATCGAGGTCGGGATTGTACGTCGTCCCCCACTGTCCGGTCTGCTTGTTGATGATGAGCTTCCACTGTGTTGGCGTGGGGTAGGTATAGAGTGAATACGAGCCGCGGGGAATTTCGACGTCGCCCAGCTGGAAATCCGCCGTGGAGGTGAGCGTGGTAGCTTTGCCGGAGCCAGTCCGCCAGACGCGATTGTACGGCACAACACTACCCATGATCTTGCGCCCGCGCATCGACGGCTTACCGTACTCGATCACCAACCGCTTTCCATCCATGCGAATCTCGACCGAATCGCGCGCATCCACCACCGGCTGCTGTGCGTGAAGAGCGCCAGTGGTGATATCGAGCAGCAGGATGAGCGTCACCGCGATGTTCTTAAACACGCTTCACCGTGACGCGTTCGACATATTTGATTTTTTCGGTATCGACCCTCACCAGATCTCCCGTCTCAACGAATTGCGGCACGAGAATTTCAACCCCGTTTTCCAGCGTCGCCGGCTTCATGGTATTATCCTGACCTTCCCGAATGCCCGGTCCGGTCATCGCGACTCTCAGCTCAACGATTTTGGGGAACTGTACCGAGATCGCTTCTTCGCCCATCAACTCAACTGTCAGTAGCGTATTTTCCTTCAGAAACTTCTCGATGGTACCAATCGCAGACTTCGGAACTCCAACCTGTTCGAATGTTTCCGGGTCCATAAAGTAGAACATCTCTCCATCGTTGTAGAGGTACTGCATCTGCCGCTTGGAGAGCTCTACCTCGTTCAGCTTGTCGGTCGACTTGAATCGCTTGTCCACCACATGCTTTGTCTGCAAATCCTGCAACTTCAGCTCGATAAAGCCCTGAAACTGTCCGCTGCCGGCGTGGCGAATCACTTCGAGAACGCGATACAATTTCCCTTCCACCTCGATCACAACGTGCGGTTTGATTTCAGAGACAAGAACCATCACTCATTCCTCCTTCGCCGCTTCTTGATAAACTCGATACGTGTGTGAATCAAAACAAACGATGATCACCTGTTGAAGTTCAGGAAAACGGTCGAGTGCTGAGCGAATCTCTCTCAGAGCAATCTTCGACGCCCGTTCTACCGGAAATCCATATGCACCCGTGCTGATGGAGGGAAAGGCAATCGTCTTGATGCCGTGTTCCGTCGCGATCTCGAAGCAACGGCGGTAACAGCTTGCGAGAAGCTCATCTTCCCGATTCTTTCCACCACGCCACACCGGTCCGACAGTGTGAATCACAAACTTCGCGGGGAGGTTATATCCCTTCGTGATCTTGGCATCGCCCGTAGCGCAACCGCCAAGCGTTCGGCACTCTTCGAGCAGCTTCGGGCCCGCGGCACGATGAATGGCACCATCGACACCACCTCCGCCGAGTAGCGTCGTGTTCGCGGCATTGACAATTGCATCAACCGCCTGCTTGGTGATGTCACCCTGGACAATGGATAACCGTTCCATGACTTCTCCAAAACAACAACGGTGCTTCAGCCAACCATGCGTGCAAACTCCAGCGCATTGTGATAACAGGCTACATTGTTGAAGAAAATATACGCTCTTTTCACTGAAGGAGGCAAGGATTTGATGACCGCACCAAGCTCTTCTAATTCCTTTCTCGAAAAATCGTATCGGTACATACTCGGCTTGCCAAATCCGTGAAGGCGAAAATACGCATTTCGCCTGTCGGAGGGGAATAGGGGATCGTTTCGGAACGGGTCGACACACACAATGAGCTTGTGAGCCTGACTCACTTCCTCAATCAAATCAGGCTGGTCGAACCAGCGACCCCGTGGCTCCCACGCTAAGAGAAGCTTGCCGCGCTCAACCTGACTCAAGAATCCATTCATCTTCTTGATATTCGCCGCGCCGGGCTTGAAGCTCGCCGGACTTTGAAACAGAACAATCGGCGCGAAGAGACTGTTGGCAACCCGGCGGATCGATTCGAAAAACCGAATCGACCGTTTTCCGAAACGATAGACGTGCGTGATGGCTTGATAGGCTTTCACGGTAAAGAGAAAGCGGCGATTGACCTGCGTTGCTTCACTGTGCCATCGCTCGGCGGTGGCAAGTTGGGGAATTCGGTAGAAGGTAGAGTTCACCTCAACCGCCCGGAACAGTTGCGCGTATGCTTGGAGGGTTGAGCCGTACGGCCGAACGAGCTTGTCGCTGAATTCCTTCGGCCGGAAGTAGCTCCACCCGCAACAACCGATGATGATCTCCCGTGCCATAACGGTAGCGATCGCGAAGGCAGACGCTCAGGTTGGCTCGATAGGACGCGCGACGATGATCCCCGTCTGCCTCCGGTTCTTGGCAAGATACTCCACTAGAGGCAGTTCCGTGATCGTGACGTTGTGCCCGACGTCCGGCGCGTGCATCATGTGAAGCCGCCCACGCTGCCAGAGCGCCACACCGGTATGCGATACATCCAGCCCCTCGATGCTCGTCGTGATTGCCAGGATATCACCATTCTTGACCTTCGCCTCGACAGTCCGGAGGTCGGCCTTCGGGATGTACCAGTGTTCTCTTTGACTGATCTCCGCTTCTTGCTTTCGGATCGTCTCGACAAATTCCGGGTTCTCCCGTAACTGTCGGTACGCCTCCGGATGCGTCGACATAAAGTTAATCCTTTTGCGATACCGTTCTCCTCCCAATGCTTTCGTCACGTTGCGCCAGATTCCTTTTTTCTCTCCGTCGTAAATGTAGTCCGTAAAATAGTGCAGTCGGCTGGGATACCGGTCGATCACGCCGCCACGATAACGCAGATACTGCAACTCTCGTTTGTAGTCGTCAAACGTCATGGCGTTCTTCTTGATGCAGCGGGCGAGCACGACGGCATTTTCGCAGAACGAGACGCAATCCAGGCCACGCAGGTTCACGACCAATCGTTCCTCGCCGGATACTTCCAGCGCGTGTGCAACGTAGTCGGTACCAAGAAACGATTTGCCGATTTCGACAATGACCTCGCCGATCAGTTCTTTCTGAAGACCGCGCGCGACGGCAAGCTCGAATTTCTTCGTACAGAGGAGTGCATCTGGGTCATCCTGTGAGAACCGGAGATCTCTGCCCAGCGTGAGAAAGCCGGGAATACTTGAACACAGCGGCAATAACTGAAGAAATTCGCGTCGTTTCATTTAGAACCTTACCCCAACTCCGAGCGTCACCAGAAAACCGGAGTAGTTAAACTCAATGCTCGTCGTTTCTTCCCGCTCAGTTCCCATGCGCGTAACGTGCCCATCCATTTTCCCAACCTTTCCAACTTTATACTGTGCTTCCGCGCGAAGGAAGAGCGGCTCGAATAGCTGCACAGTAGCTCCAAGCGTTACGCTTGCCATGGTCGTGCTGGCGCGGTACTTCCCCTTCGTGTCGGCGGTAACGAACGTCTGCGTAGAATCGACGATCTTCACCGTCTTCGACCCGTACGCTTCCGCTCCTGCGCGCGCTTTCATGAAACCTACTTCGCCGCCGATGTAGCTTTCCACGCGGTCGTAATATAGCGGGAAATGGTACAACACACCAACCGTGACATCGGTGAAGCCGACGGAGCGGACGAGTGTGAGTGTTTGCTCGGGCGTCGTGTATGACGTGCTGACTTCCCGTGAACCATCGGAGACGGAAAGGGAGAACGCGACATCGCGGTCGTAGCGGTACACGCCTTTGAGTGAAAGCATGAAGGCATTTTTGATCGAGGGGAACGGACCTATGAAAACGCCCTGACGGTTCCACCCCTCAACGTCGCGCTGGTTGTCCTCGTCGACTTGGTCGAGCTGAAGTCGCGCAAGCCCCGCGGAGAGATTGACCGAGAATGTTCCTTCCTGAGCAAACACAGTGGAATGTAACGTCAGAGCAATCAACACGACGATGAAAGGACAAGTAGCGTTGATTGATCTCACGATGGAGACTTTGTTCAAGGAAGAGAAGTTAAAACGGCGTGTCTTCCGTCGGCGGACCGGTAAGGGCCGGCATTTCGCGGAAGCGCGCGAGGTTCTCGAACTGCGCATAGCGTTTGACGAAGGAGAGCTTTACCGTGCCTGTTGGCCCGTTGCGCTGTTTGCCGACGATAATTTCGGCGATGCCCTCGGTAGGATTGCCGTTTTCGTCTTTCTCGATACCGTACATTTCCGGGCGGTGGACGAACAAGACCACGTCGGCGTCCTGCTCGATGGCGCCGGATTCGCGCAGGTCGGCCAACACCGGACGTTTGTCGCCACGGGTCTCCACGGCACGATTCAACTGCGAAAGAGCGATGACTGGCACGTTGAGTTCCTTCGCCAGGGCTTTGAGCGAGCGCGAGATCATCGAAATTTCCTGCTCACGGCTCTGCACATTCCTCGGACCCTGCATGAGCTGG
>DATLYT010000078.1:0-3986 GCA_035574455.1 Bacteroidota bacterium | reverse complement strand
GTGCGGCGGAGGTGTCGGCGTAGCCCACTCGAGGGTCGTCGCCTGCCAGGGGTTGTCACTCTCCACAGGTTTCCCCTTGCGCAAACTCCAGAAGAAGTTGAAGATAAAAAAGAGCTGGAATATTGCCATCACCCATGCGGCTACAGAGGTGACTTCGTTCAATTGTAAGACTCCCTGTGCATGAGCATACTGTTCGCCTCCATCGTAAAGTCGACGGGACACTCCCGCTAATCCTTGAATGAACATCGGCATGAAGATAAAATTCATGCAAATAAAAGAACCCCAGAAGTGAATTTTGCCCATAGTCTCATTCATCATCCTGCCGGTGACCTTCGGATACCAGTAGTAGAGACCCGCAAAAAGAGCAAAGATCGTCCCGGGGGCAACCACGTAATGAAAGTGACCGATCACGTAATAGGTATCGTGAAGGTGAATATCTGTTGGAGCCAAACCGAGCGGTAGACCCGTCAATCCTCCGATGCCAAACATCGGCAGAAAAGCGAGCGCAAAGAGCATCGGTGTGTTGAAACGGATCGACCCGCCCCAAAGTGAAAGGAACAGCGAGGTGAGAATGACAACCGAGGGGATGGAAATAATCATCGTCGTCGTCTGGAAGAACGCACTGATCGTAGTTCCCATACCGGTCAAAAACATATGGTGCGCCCAAACGATGAACGACATGAAGCCGAGAAAGATGGCTGAATACACCATCGGCTTGTAACCCCAGAGCGGTTTGCGCGTATTGTTCGCGATAATCTCCGCCACAATTCCCATCGCCGGAAGAATCAGCACGTATACTTCTGGATGAGCGAGGAACCAGAAGAGATGCTGCCAGAGTAAGGGGCTCCCTCCCCCACTGACCTGAAGCACCTGACCGCTAACAACGAGACCGCTCGGGAGGAAGAAGCTTGTCCCTGCCAAACGATCCATCAGTTGAAGAATTCCTGCCGCCTCAAGAGGCGGAAACGCTAGGAGAAGTAAGAACGAGGTAATAAACTGAGCCCAAACGAAGAAGGGAAATCGGAAAAACGTCAGACCGTTTGCTCGTAACTGGATAACGGTCGTGATAAAATTCACAGACCCAAGAAGCGACGAGGTAATCAGTGCTACCATCCCGAACAGCCAGAAAGTCTGACCCATCGTGGCAATCACCGACAGCGGAGCATAGGACGTCCAGCCAGAGTTTGCCGCGCCACCCGGCACAAAAAAGCTCACCAACATAATTACGCCGCCGACGAAGTAGCACCAATAACTTGCGGCGTTCAGTTTTGGAAAAGCCATATCCGGGGCGCCGATCTGCAGAGGTACGAGATAGTTCCCAAATCCACCAACAGCAAGAGGCACAACGCCGAGGAAGACCATGATCGTCCCGTGCATCGCTCCGAACGAGTTGTAGAACTCCGGCAACATGATGCCACCGGGCATTAACGTCTCATCGGAAACAAGATACCACACAAGAGCAGCAGTGCCAAGGAACAACGCGCCAACCAGCATGACGAGTTTTCGTTTGAAACCGCTCACGAGTATCAAAATCAACCCGATGACCGCCGGGAATGCGATGAAAGGAATCGAGGGTAACGGCTTGCCCGGATAGGCTAATTGCCAGCGCATCAGCATCATCAGCGTGAATCCGAAGAAGAGAAAAAGCAAGCCGGTCATCATATACTGCAAGCCGATGACCTTATGGTCGACAGAAAAAACGTACTTGCGCCAGAAGCTTTCCTCTGCGTGGTGCTCGTGTGTATGAACGTCATGCTCTGCAGTAGCGGCGTGACTCACAGAGATACTCCTTTCTGAAAGGATAAGAACGTTATGTCACAATCTGCATGAACTTATTTACCGGCGTATTTGAAATCAGCCGTTTTCTTGTCTGTCGCACCGACCGAAACCTTCATGGTCTGCGTCCCGTACTTCTCGTGCCAGGTCTCAATCGTATATTCGCCTGCCGGAAGTCCCTTGATCGTGTAATTCCCGTTATCATCCGTGACAGCGAAGTAGGGGTGATTGAACACACCGATGTACGCTCCCATCCAGGGGTGGACTTCGCATTTCACTTTGAACGTCTCAACTTTATCGAACTTCTTCGTCAGCTTCATTCCCTTCATCGGCATGGCTTGGTTGAAAGAGGTGTTGGCTTTCGAGAGCGAATGGACGTTGTGCAGCGTGGGGTCGCTATTCAGAATCTCCAACTCCTGACCCACCATAATCCCGAGCACGTGGGGCTTATAGACGCAGCCGACTTGGTCGAACACGACTTTCTCCTTCGGTGGATCGAATTTCTTGCCGCCAAGACCGTCTTTCACGTAAACCAACACATTTTTTAAGGTGCCGTTTTTGTTTACCACAACCTCCTCCCCAAACACGGGGCTGGTATGAGCTCTCGCACAGACTTTATCAGCGTCCATTCGTAACCGAGCGGGCGCCGGGGCCTTTCCCTCAAACGCAACTTTGCCTGTCACATCCCCTGCCAACACGGCTGTCGTTAATCCAAGAACACAGACCAGAAACAGAATCTTCTTCATCGCGTACTCCTTCGTAAGAAAATGAGATTGGTGATTTCTTTACTACGGATTTCCTACCACAACACTTCTTCGATTTTTTCCTAAACTCCAGACGTACGTTGTCAACGCTTTGATCTGTTCTTCCGCGTTGCCGTCAAACACACTCACATCGGGTCCCTTGCCTTCGTAGAAGAAGGTGGGCATACGTGTGCCGGGTTGAAGCTTGGAAGGATCGCGTAACCAGTCGATGATCCACTCCGGCTTCAGACGACTGGAGGCCATCGCGAGGTCTGGCGCGAGATCGGCGGCAGAGACTTCATCGCCCAACCGCACAGGACCAGCGGGGTGACATTTAGCGCACTGATAAGACTCGAACAACTTTCTCCCGGGTGCGAGATACTTGCCGTCCATCGCTGTTGCGGCATAGTCTCGAATCTTCAGATCTTGCTTCGACATTCCGAGAAAATATTTTGTCACGATCGAGATCTCATCATCCGTCAACGGGAAGGTCGGCATGCGGATATCGAGCCATGGACGAATGGTCGTCGGATTTCTTAAGAACGAGTGCAACCACGGCTCCTGTACTTTCGAGCCCTGACTCTCGAACAACTTCGGTGGGCCCATCGCCTCTTCCTCATATTTCGTGAGGATATACCCGCCCCGCTCCTCGATCTGATGGCACTGGATACAGTTGTAGCGTTGGACGAGCCTCCGCCCTGCTTCGATCTCCTGCTGCCGCTTGTCAAACGAATGTTGATACTGCGGCAAAGGGATATCCTTCGTCATACTGACGAGGAACATTCGAATGAGACGGATCTCCTCATCATTAAATGTAAACACCGGCATTCGCTGGATAATTCTCTCCGTCTGGTACAGACGGGGATTCTTGAGCTTTCCATAAACCCAGCCAGCCCAGGTATGTTTGACCGCGACCGTGCCATCCGGTCGCTCTTCATACTCTACCGGGGAATCGGCCGGCAGCGGAGTAGTATTCCCGAAATCCATCTGCTCCACTTTCTTCCTGCCGAAGTCAGAGAGATCTACGCTCACCTTGCCCTCATTCTCCGTCCCCTTAATGTTATGGCAGCCAAAGCATCCATAATCCCGTACAAGCTTATCGCCGCGTTTGATTTTTTCGGGATCGTTGAGATTCAACTGGACGGGAGGGAACGTACGCGTATCTTTGAGTGTCGTTAGATACGCGACAATGTGCCGCGCTTCCTCATCCGTCAATCGGAGGCTTGGCATCCGCGCCTCCGTATTGTAGTGCCTCGGATTCTTGACCCAATCGAAGAGCCAGTCGGGCGTTGTCTTACTCCCGACGCGCGTGAGCTCAGGCGCAATGTCGTAAGTCGTTCCCCGCGCCTTCCTCACCGTTTCATCGTTACCAACCACATGGCAGGCCGTACAACCGATCGTTTCAACCAGTCGTTTTCCTGTAGTAGGATTCCCCCCCGCATAGGACCCTCGAGGCCGAGCAAATTG
>DATLYT010000077.1:0-10737 GCA_035574455.1 Bacteroidota bacterium | reverse complement strand
GTGCCGCTGAGTTCATCTTCGTTGATGACAAGTGTGGCAAGACTGTTTGGCACCGGCTGAAATGGGGCTCGGAATCTTCGCTGCGATCCTGTATCCGCTTGGCTCGGCATCCGAATCATCCCCAACGCAATCTTTCCCGCTGCACTCGCCAGTACTGCGGAATCCGTCCGCGCATCTGCATACCCGATGAACACCACCTGCCCGCTTACTGACGTATCTCGCATCGAAGTTGTCAGAAAATCTTTCTTGAAGCGATACGTTGTTGTTCCTTCCTTCGTTACGGTCGTGATGCTCGTCTGGTCGCTCATCTTTGTTATTTCGAGGTCGAACGGTTGAAAGTACGTCCCGTTGGAGCCTACGGGCTTCAGATTTAGTTTTTGAAAAAAAGAGGCAATGTATCGAGCAGCAACTTTCTGTCCACGGTAGGTTGTTTCCCTTCCCTCTAATTCTGGCGAAGCAAGGAAGGAGAGGTGTGAGCGCAAATCGTTCGCAGTGATTGAGTCGTAACCGGCGCGGGCTTCTTTTGTGATTTTGGGATCACTCGGGAACGTGACAAGAAGTGCAAGAACGAGGAAGGAATTCTTCAGCATGATGCTCCTTTTCAAAGTTGAGTACAGAAAATGCTCAGAAGGTTAAACAAAAATGCCTGTGAAAGCAAGGTGGTGAGGGAAAACGGAAAGCCCTGAAAAAAAATCAGGACGCAGGCACAATCTGACATTTCCCTGCCATTTTTTGTTAAATGTTGTCAGACTCTTTGTCAGGGTAAGTATGAGAGGAGAAAGGGAATTCGCTTGTTTTCGAGCAAAATCAGCTGTTCTTCATTTCATTCCCAATTGGCACGATGCTTGAGAAGGTTTAGGGCAGTGTTTTCATCATTCAGCCAAATTTCTATTGCCTGTAAGGAGGTGTTGTTATGTTGGTCCGTTTTGATCTTCCCCGCACATTAGTAGATAACGTATTTGAAGATTTCTTGACCGATTTCTCGCCGGTCTATCCTGACTACCAAGTGTATCCTGCGCTCGACTTGGCCGAGTATGAGAATGAGTCGGTCGTGGTCGCAGAGTTACCGGGTGTGAACAAGGAAGACCTCAAGATTACGGTCGAAGATGGAATCCTCACCATTCGTGGTGTTCGAAAGCCGTATGAAATTCCACAGGACGCGAAAGTCATCCTGAACGAAATGCGGGTCCAGGAATTCTGCCGCTCAATTGAGTTGCCGCACGAGGTGGATGTCGATAAGATTTCGGCGGAGTTGCGGAACGGTTTGCTCCGGATTACACTGCCAAAAACAGAGGAAGCTCGTGCGCGAACGATTCAGGTTCAATAAGTGAGGAGGAGCGCTATGGGAAATAACAACGTAGCGTTGACACGACGTGGCACGAATGCCTTAACGCGAAAAGTCGAGCCGGTCAATTCATACGTGACACCCGTAGCCGATGTCTACGAAACGGGGGAGGCATATGTGGTTAAGCTCGATCTCCCCGGGGCGGATCAGGACGCCATTACGATTTCGGTCGATCAGAATACCCTCACCGTCCGCGCAGCGCTGCCTACGTTTCATCGCGAGCATGCGTGGATGATCGTTCATGAGATTGGGAGGAAGAGCTACTTTCGGGAGTTTCGGCTCGGTGAGGGGATCGATCGTGACAAGATTCGTGCAGAGTTTGTGAACGGAGTGTTAACGGTCACGTTGCCCAAAGTGGAATCACTGCGGGCAAAAGAGATTCGTATCCAATAATTCTGGTGGTTTAGATTCACTGAAAGGAGGTAAACACTATGTCGCTCATTCGATGGAATCCAACCCGAGAACTCACCAGCTGGGCTTCTGACCTCTGGAATATGCAGCGGGAGATTAACCGTGTGTTCGACAACTTCTTCCGCGGCGGTGTGCAGGATGATGGATCGCTTGGGTTGTCGTACTGGATGCCAGCGGTTGACATTGCAGAACATGACAATGAATTTGTGGTGAAGGTCGAGCTCCCTGGCGTCAGCAAGGACGACGTGAAGGTTACCCTGGAATCCAACATTCTGACGATCCGCGGTGAGAAGAAGCAGGATCGCGAGACCAAGAACGAGAACTATCATCGTCTCGAGCGAACATACGGTTCGTTCCAGCGGTCTTTCACGCTTCCCAGCTCGGTTCGCAGCGACAAGATCGAGGCCGTTTACAAGGACGGTATTCTGACGATCACGTTGCCCAAAGCTGAGGAAGCCAAGCCGAAGCTGATTGATGTCAAAGTGAAGTAATGGTCAGGAAGTGAGGTCCTTTCTCGCGAGAGAGGTCGGGTCCGCCTCTGGCGGACTCGACCCGTTGTTGTGACTCCAAACTTCCCTGTCGGCTCCAGAGCAAGCACGGTGTTGTCTGAGAATAGCCATAAGAAAACGGTCAGCAAGTTGAACATTCAAAAGCCGCGGCATCAGGTCCGCATACCAAACCGCTAAAGGTGATCCCTTTGGCAGAACAAGGAGAATACGCTTATGTCGAAAAACACAGCCAAAATCATTGGAATTGACCTTGGGACGACGAACTCCGTCGTTGCGGTCATGGAAGGTAATGATCCTGTTGTGATCGCCAATGCCGAGGGTTCCCGCACGACGCCGTCCGTTGTTGCCTTCACCAAGTCGGGTGAGCGGCTGGTCGGTGCTGCGGCGAAGCGGCAAGCCGTCACAAACTCGCAAAACACGATCTATTCCATCAAGCGTTTCATGGGTCGCTTCTATGACGAAGTGACCGAAGAGATGAAACTCGTACCCTACAAAGTTGTGCGCGGTGACAATAACACCGCTCGCGTGCAAATCGGCGACCGGATCTACTCTCCGCCCGAGATCTCGGCGATGATTCTCCAGAAAATGAAGCAGACCGCTGAAGATTATCTCGGCTACAAGGTGACGGAGGCGGTGATTACCGTGCCCGCGTATTTCAACGACGCGCAGCGCCAGGCGACGAAGGAAGCCGGAGAGATTGCCGGACTGAACGTGCGTCGCATCATCAACGAGCCGACTGCCGCCGCGTTGGCGTACGGGTTGGATAAAAAGCACAAGGACATTAAAGTGGCTGTGTTCGATTTAGGCGGTGGAACGTTCGATATCTCCATTCTTGAACTCGGCGACGGTGTCTTCGAGGTCAAGTCGACAAACGGCGATACGCATCTGGGCGGCGATAACTTCGATATGCGGATACTCGATTATATCGCCGACGAGTTCAAGAAGCAGGAAGGTATCGACCTGCGCAAAGACCCGATGGCACTCCAGCGGTTACGCGAGGCTGCCGAAAAGGCGAAGATGGAACTCTCACAACTGATGCAGACGGAAATCAATCTGCCGTTCATTACCGCAACGGCCGAGGGTCCGAAACATCTGAACCTGACACTCACACGCGCGAAGTTTGAGCAGCTCGTCCAGGATCTGGTCGATCGCTGCGTTCCGCCGGTAGAGAAAGCACTGCGCGATGCCGGACTGAATCCGAATCAAATCGACGAAGTCATTCTCGTGGGGGGGATGACCCGTGTGCCTCGTATCCAACAGCTCGTTAAAGATATTTTTGGCAAAGAGGGTCACAAAGGCGTAAACCCCGACGAGGTCGTCGCCGTTGGCGCGGCGATTCAGGGCGGTGTCCTGGCCGGTGACGTGACCGACGTGCTGCTGCTCGACGTTACGCCGCTCACGCTCGGTATCGAAACGCTCGGCGGCGTGATGACCCCGATGATTCCGGCAAACACCACGATCCCGACGCGGAAAAGCGAGATTTTCTCAACCGCGTCCGATAATCAGACGAGTGTGGAAATTCACGTACTGCAGGGCGAGCGGCCGATGGCAGTGGATAACCGTACGCTCGGCCGGTTCCATCTCGACGGCATTCCGCCTGCACCGCGTGGCGTTCCACAGATCGAAGTCACCTTCGACATTGACGCAAATGGCATGCTGCACGTCTCGGCGAAGGATAAAGCCACGGGCAAAGAGCAATCGATCCGCATTACTTCCTCGAGCGGCTTAACGAAGGAAGAAATCGAGCGGATGAAAGCCGATGCCCAAGCTCATGCGCAAGAGGACAAGAAGCGGAAAGAAGAGATTGAGACGAAGAACCAGGCGGACAACCTTGTTTTCCAGACGCGCAAGCAGATTAAGGACCTCGGCGACAAGATGGGCAGCGATCTGAAGGCGAAGGTGGAGAATGCCGCCAACGCGCTTGAGGAAGCGATTAAAACCAACAATATCAACGAGATCAAGGCGAAGATGGAGGCACTTACCAACGCCTGGAACGAAGCCTCGACGAAGATGTATGAATCCGTGCGTTCGCAGACTGCCGGAGCGCAAGGAGCTCAAGCCGGTCCTTCGGGCGCTCAATCCAGTACGGCTGAGCCAGGCGGCAAGAAGGTTGAGAACGCGGACTTTGAAGTGGTAGACGATAAAGACAAATAAGATTATGTGTCATTGCAAGCGTCTTTGAGCGACTCAATCTGCAAGAGGGTGGGTGAGATTTATTGTTCGGAGGCGCAGGTAGCCATGTCGTTCTGACAAACTCAGGATTCACTTCCTGCAATGACGAAAAAATCAAAGGGTGAGGTAGAACCTCGCCTTTTGTTTCTTGGAACGAGGAAATATTGTGAGTGATCTTGCCATTTCACATACTGAAGAGTTGTTGAAGAAAGCTCAGGAAGCAGTAACTTCGGTAAGTATTAGCCGCTCTCCAGGGATCGATTCAGACAGGAAAGCTTCATTCCTATTTCTTTTCTTGAAGAGCCTAAGAACATCAAGATCAATTGTCGCGCTACTCTCTCAGAACCTTTGCGAAGATGGCATGATTCTCATGAGGAGTTTGTTGGAAAACCAGATTACTTATTGCTGGATCAAGAAAAATGGAGATAAGGCAGTGATCAGGTTTGCGCGTCATGAGTATGCAACGAGATTGAGAAAGCACGAGCTTTCTCGAACAAAAGTCATCTATCACAGAGATCCTGAGGAGATCGACTATCTCCTATACCAATCCAAAATTGAAGAAAAACTGAAAAGCTTAGATGAGTTGCTCAAGAAACTTGACCCCAAATTTGACGCTAAAAAGCAAAAAAAATTGGATGAGAGTGGGCTATGGGCAGGCATAACTCTCGAAGAAATGGCCGCCGAACTAAGTAGCTCAAAGGCTTTGCCGAATGCCAAATGGTTGAAAGATATCCCATACACAATGGGTAATGAATTTGTTCACCCTAATCCTGTTACATTCTGGCACTACGTTCAGGAGCGAGATGGAAAGATAGAGCCTTTGTTGAGCCCTCAAGAAAGCATGATCGATAACATCCTTATGATTGTTTGGAAAACGATCCTAGAGTTGATGCGGAGTTTGATGGAAGACCTGTCATTGCCATGGGAGGAAGTAATCGAACAGAGTGAAAATAGATTTCAAGAAGTATTTTCGGGGCGGTAAACTATGAACTTCAACAAATTCACCATTAAATCCCAAGAAGCCGTCCAGAACGCGCAGGAGATTGCGTCGAGTTACAGCAATCAGGCTATCGAGCCTGAACATCTTCTTGCCGCGCTCATTCAGGACAGCGAAGGGATCGTCGTGCCGATTCTTCAAAAAGTCGGTGCGAACGTCAACTTCATCAAGATCAAAATCAACGAAGCGCTCGAACGCCTGCCAAAGGTTCAGGGTGCAGGGTTAGGGAATCAACATCTCTCGCCCGCGCTGCTCCAGCTCTTTGAAGCGGCACAAAAAGAAGCCGAGCAGCTCAAAGACGAATACATCAGCACAGAGCATCTGTTGTTAGGGATGCTTGCCGGCAAATCGACTGCTGCGCGGTTGCTCACCGATCAGGGGGTAACAAAAGAAGGCGTCTACAAAGCCCTCAAGGATGTTCGTGGCACACAGCGGGTCACGGATCAGACTCCGGAAGAGAAATACCAAGCGTTGCAGCGGTTTGGTCGCGACCTCAACGAACTTGCACGCAAAGGCAAACTTGATCCGGTCATCGGTCGGGAGGATGAAATCCGTCGCGTGCTTCAAGTTCTTTCCCGCCGCACAAAGAACAACCCTGTTCTTATTGGCGACCCCGGTGTCGGAAAGACCGCCATTGCGGAGGGCATTGCGCATCGTATTGTGCAAGGCGACGTGCCGGAGAATCTCAAAACGAAACGTATCATTGCGCTCGACATGGGTGCCCTCATTGCCGGTACGAGCTTTCGCGGGCAGTTTGAAGAGCGGCTAAAGGCTGTACTGAAGGAAGTCACGGAATCCAACGGCGAGATTATTCTCTTTATTGACGAGTTGCATACGCTCGTCGGTGCTGGCGCAGCACAGGGCGCGGTCGATGCGGCAAACATGCTGAAGCCTGCGCTTGCACGTGGCGACCTGCGAGCCATCGGCGCTACGACGATCGACGAGTATCGCAAGCATATCGAAAAAGACCCGGCGCTGGAGCGTCGTTTCCAACCCGTGCTGGTCGATGAGCCGAGTGTGGAAGATACGATTTCGATTCTGCGCGGATTGAAAGAACGTTACGAGGTTCATCACGGCGTTCGCATTACCGACGGGGCGATCGTGGCGGCGGCACAACTCAGCCATCGGTACATCTCCGACCGTTTTCTGCCCGATAAAGCTATCGACCTTGTCGATGAAGCTGCGTCGAAACTGCGTATCGAAATCGATTCGATGCCGGAGGAGCTTGATGGCGTCGAAAGGCGTATCAAACAGCTTGAAATCGAGCGCGAAGCGGTCAAGCGCGAGAAAGACGAGGAGTCGAAATCTCGGCTTGCGGAAATCGAACAGGAATTGGCTGAATTGAACCAACAGCGCTCCGAACTGCGGGCACACTGGCAGCTCGAAAAAGAGCTGATTCAAGCCATCCGCAAAATGAAAGAAGAGATTGAGCGTGCCAAGCTTGAAGCTGAGCAGCGGGAGCGACAGGGGGATTTCGGTCGGGTTGCCGAACTGCGCTACGGCGTGATTGCCAACCTCGAAAAGAAAGTGAAAGACGCTTCGGCAAAATTGGCGGAAGTACAGCATGACCGGAAGATGCTGAAGGAGGAAGTCGACGCGGAAGACATCGCTGAGATTGTTGCGAAATGGACCGGCATTCCTGTTCAGCGGATGCTGGAAAGCGAGCGCTCGAAATTGCTCCATTTGGAGGAGCGTATCCACGAGCGACTGGTCAACCAAGAATACGCTGTCAAAGCTGTTGCCGATGCGATACGACGAAGCCGGGCCGGTTTGCAGGACGAGAAGCGTCCGATCGGTTCCTTTATCTTCCTCGGCAGTACCGGCGTTGGGAAAACAGAACTCGCGCGGGCACTCGCAGAATTCCTTTTTGGTGATGAGACCGCCATGGTGCGCATTGATATGAGCGAGTACATGGAAAAATTCTCGGTCTCTCGTCTGATCGGCGCGCCGCCGGGCTATGTCGGCTACGAAGAGGGAGGGCAACTGACCGAAGCCGTGCGCCGCAAGCCGTATTCGGTGGTACTGCTCGACGAAATTGAAAAAGCCCATCCGGAGGTTTTCAACGTTTTGCTCCAGGTGCTCGATGAAGGTCGGTTGACTGACAGCAAGGGTCGAACGGTCAACTTCAAGAATACCATCATCATCATGACGTCGAACATCGGGTCGCACTTGATCCAGGAGAAACTCCAGGAAATTACGGAAGAAAACCGGGATGACATCATGGGTGAACTGCGCGTTGCGCTCTTTGAGTTGCTGCGGCAAACAATTCGTCCGGAGTTCTTGAACCGTATTGACGAGATTATTCTCTTCAAGGTGCTGACACTCTCCGAGGTGAAGCGGATCGTCGACATCCAACTAAAGTCCGTTCACGCGATGCTGGCGGAAAAAAATATCACTCTGAACGTTACCGACGAAGTACGGAACTGGCTTGCCACCATCGGGTACGATCCCGCTTATGGAGCACGCCCGCTCAAGCGTGTCATCCAGAAGTACATCGTCAACCCCCTTTCGCAGAAAATTCTCGAAGGGGCGGTCGCGGAGGGCGATACCATTGATGTACAGCTCGACCGACGTGGGTTAGTCGAGTTTGTGACCCGCGTGAAAACCGAAGTCGTGCAATAATTCATCGCACGGCAGAACATGCTGGTGGGGAAACAAAAAATCACCGTGAAGCCAATGAAGAAGGAAACGAAATTCTCTATCGTGTACTACGTGACGATTCTTGCCGTGCTCATCGTTCTTCAGCTTCTGTTTTTCTCCGGCACGGGAGGTCGGGAGGAAATTTCGTACAAAGCGTTTCGCGACAGGCTCGCTGCGGGTGAGATCGAAGCGGTCGTCATTACACAAGAGAAAATCATCGGTCGGATGAAGAATCCGAGCGATACGACGGCTGCAGGTGCTTCTCCTCAGATTACGGAAGGTCCAACTACCCCTTGGCGGTTACGCTTGGAGAAGATAGAGAGGGAAATGGCCCGCCAGTTTGAGGTGGTTCGCCTCCCGGACGAAAAATTGGTAGAAGATCTTCAGAAAGCCGGAGTGGAGTATTCCGGTCGCATTGAATCGACCTTTCTTCAAAATTTCTTTCTCAATTGGATTTTCCCGTTCATTCTTATTGTTGCCTTCTGGGGATTTATCTTTCGACGCATGGGAAGCACCAGCCACCATGTGCTGAGTCTCGGCAAGAGCAAAGCGAAGATTTACGCGCAGGATCAGAAAAACCGTATCACGTTTGCCGATGTTGCAGGCGTCGATGAAGCCGTCCAAGAAGTGCAGGAGGTTGTTGACTTTCTGAAGAATCCCAAGAAGTATACGGCGTTGGGAGGCAAATTGCCTAAAGGCATCTTGCTGGTAGGCCCTCCAGGAACGGGCAAAACTCTGCTTGCGCGTGCGGTGGCGGGTGAGGCGGGTGTGCCATTTTTCAGCATAAGCGGTTCGGATTTTGTTGAAATGTTCGTCGGCGTTGGTGCCGCACGGGTCCGAGATCTGTTCGAGGAAGCAAAACAGAAGGCCCCGTGTATTATCTTCATCGATGAGATTGATGCGATCGGAAAAAGTCGCGGTCGTATCGCCGTGATGGGTGGCTACGACGAACGCGAGAATACGCTGAACCAGTTGCTGGTGGAAATGGATGGCTTTGATTCGGGCGCGGGGGTGGTGATTATGGCGGCGACAAACCGTCCCGACGTGCTTGACCCTGCGCTGCTGCGTCCAGGTCGGTTTGACCGTCAGGTACTGGTGGATCGGCCGGACCTGAGCGGCCGCGTGGCAATATTCCGAGTGCACACGAAGAATCTTAAACTCGGTGGTGATGTTGACCTCCAGCGGTTGGCATCGCGAACGCCGGGATTTGCTGGAGCGGAAATCGCCAACGTATGCAATGAAGCGGCTCTTCTCGCTTCGCGCAAAGGGAAGCAAGAGATTGAAATGCGCGATTTTGAAGAGGCCATCGAGCGCGTCATCGCCGGTCTGGAAAAGAAGAATAAAGTAATCAACCCTCGTGAACGCAAGGTGGTGGCGTACCATGAATCGGGACATGCGATCGTCGGCCACTTTACGCCCGGCGCAGACCCGGTCCAAAAAGTGTCGATCGTGCCCCGAGGCTATGGCGCGTTGGGTTACACGATTCAAACGCCCCTGGAGGACCGGTATCTGATGAGTAAATCGGAATTGATCGGAAAAATCAAAGGCCTGCTTGGCGGACGTGCCGCCGAAGAGATTGTTTTTGGGGAAATCTCCACAGGGGCGTCGAATGATTTAGAGAAGGTTTCCCAAATTGCACGGGCGATGGTAACAATCTATGGAATGGGCAAGCGCCTCCCGAATCTTTCCCTGACAATGCAAAGTCAGAGCAATTTCTTGAATGAAGGGCCACACGTCTCGCGCCGTTCGGAAAAGCTGGAGCAAATGATCGATGAAGAAGTGGCTGAAATCATCACCCAGTGTTATGCCGAGAGCAAGGAACTCTTGATCGAGAAGCGCGAATTGCTCGACCGTATGGCAAACCTGCTTCTGGAGAAAGAGGTGCTCGACCAGAAGGAGATTCAGGAATTGTTGGGAGAAAAAGGGGCTGCTCAACCACAAGAAACGGTGATGGAGGAGCGCGGCGTGTAACCTGAAACCCTTCGGTTGTTGCCGACATGAGGCGTTGGCTCTCTGTCGATGCCGGCAATGCCGGTGTGGATGTTTTCATCCGTGTTTTACCCTGCTATCTTTCCTGTCATTTCATTACTTTTGTAAGAGCTCCCCGCTTTTAAAGAGCCGGAAGCTTTTTCCTTCTTAATATGCAACTTCCCTCACTCCTTGGCCACGTTCAGGAACTTCTGGCGTTGATTTTCAACGCACAGCAGACCGGACGTGCCGGCGCGACGAATAGCGCTTCAGTACACAGACATCAAGGCGCACGCGTTCAACCTGCCGATGCCATCATCGACTCCTTCTTTCGGGCGCGAAAATATCTCGGTTCGCACGACCGCCGATTCATTGCTGAGACAACCTACGGAACGTTGCGCCACTTGCGGCGGTGCGAGTATGTCGTGCTCTCATCCATACCGAGGCCGTCCATTCCGCGCGGCGACCGAACGCTCCTGTTGGCCGTTGCCTATCTGCTCCACGTTGAGCGCCAACCGTTGTCGCCGGTGGATGGATTGATCGGCAAGTTCACCTCGAAAGAGATCCGGCAGCAGCTCCCAGAGATTCTCTCTCGATTTTCTTCATTCGATTTGCCTATCCCCGATGATCCAGTGGAGCGGCTCGCGCTTCAGTACTCATTCCCGGACTGGATGGTGCGTCGGTTGCGTGAAGAG
>DATLYT010000076.1:0-15763 GCA_035574455.1 Bacteroidota bacterium | reverse complement strand
CTCCAGCCGTTGAATTCCCCCACCACGTAGACTGAATCCCTGTGGTCTCGTGCATCATCCATGAACTCAAACCGAAAGGGCAGATAGTCTGCATAGCGAGTATCTTGCACAAGGTTTGCCACGCCGTCGTTATCGCGTGTCGCCCGGAACAGCATCCGGCTCACATCCGCTCCCAACTTTGAACGGAGTTGTTGGTCGGGAGGATACTCATCAACATTTCTCAAGTCCAGACGGCGGTATTCATTGCCCGGTTGAATATTATCAAGGACAAACCGAACACGACGGGTACCAAAACCATACACGAATGTTGTCGGCGTAGGCCTGTTTGCATCGATGCGATATGGCCGAAGCAGCTCACGGTTTTTGTAGATGTCAAGCGCATTCATCAAGATAGGCATCAGAATCTCCTCTTGATTCGACGAAGACAGAAAGCCATCGTTGGAGCTACCCGGCGTTGCAGGCCGTGTCACACGTTCAGGAATGACGAATTGCACTTCCACCTTGTGCGCTTTGTTCCGGGGGTGTTCCAATGACGGAATCAGGCGATTCACCACTCGAGCGGTCGGCTTCAACGCTCGTTCTACGACAAAGAATCGGCCTCGTGCCAGCATCGTCTCCTCCTGCTCATCCCACAGCTCAAATTGATAATTGCCGGAATGGGCAAATGCGCGGAGTTCTGGAATTCCCGGCAATGGTACCGTGTAATGCCATCGATAGTACCGCACGCCAACCGGAGCCGGAGCGTACGGGAGAGGCGTCCGTGTCACGTTTCGCGTCTCGTCGTTGATAAAGCTTGTTGTGGTCTTGTTCCAATTCCGGTCGCAATGATACCATTTAAGGATGAGGTTCGCAGGCCGATTTTCGTTGATGTCAAACTCAATCGTGATGTACGTTGAATCCTGGATCACCACCGGCAAACCCGCCAGGAAAGTGCCGTACACACGAAGACCCTTGATTCGGTCAGAAAAGACCTCTTGTCCCGTTGCTTGTGTGCAGACGAACAGACATAATATAAGCAAGACGCCGTTCATTCGACAATCCGATAGAGAGTATAATAGACCGGCTTGGTTTGAGTAATGCCGAGACTCGGAAAGATGTCCGACATCACCGGCTGAAACGTTTTGGACGCGAGCCTTTCCGGTTGAATTCCGCGATCGAGGACAAAATCCGGCCGGATCACGCGCTCGTAGCGTCGCTCTTTCATCCCCTCGTCGTACGTCACGCCTGCGAAGGAGCGTTTCACCGCGGGTGAAACAAGTCCGGCAGTGTCGTACATCATCCTCCCAGAAATATAGCCAACCAGACCCACATCAGGTGTAAGGACAACGGTGTTCTCCGGCGTGTGTTCTCGAAGCCAGTAGGCAATGGGTTTGAGGCAGTTGTTCATTCCTTCGACAAAACCGTTCATATGCGGCACAACCGTAGTATGGTAAAGGTATTGATTGATCCCGATGCTCATGATGACAAGAACGACGATCGAACGGAGCGCCGTACGATCAGCCAGCTTCCACGCCTCGCCAATTTTCTGGATGCCCCAGACGCCGTAGACGACGATGAATGGGGAAACAAGAAGAAGATACCGCGAAACAACCTGCACCTTCATGACGACATAACCCGCGGTAAGGAAGAAAATCCAGAGAAACGCAAACAGGTCAAGGCGGATTCCCTTCCACCCGTCTTTTCGCCATACAACCCATACGCCTGCAACAAGTGCGAGGATACACAGAACCTGTGTTGAGCCGAGAATTTTCGCGATCGATATCGCGACAAATGAATATTCCGACCACGACATTCCCACACTGGATTTTGCTGCGACGGTATTTGGAACGATTGTTCCGAAGTGGAGATACGAGAACACCACCCAGGGCAGAATAACCGCCGCAAAGAGTCCCGTCGAAACAAGCATTGACCGCAACGACGCCCTGCGGTTGGTGGAGTTTATGAAATTGTCGACTTGAAGAATGACAAACAACAGCGCACCCTCCGGTCGAACAAGTGAAAGTACTCCACACACCAGCGATGCAAGAGCGTATTCATTTCGATAGACATAAAAGGTGCAGAGAAGCACAAGAAGAACAGCGAACGAGCTTTCCATGCCACTTCCGGTCCATCGTAAGAACCAGCTGTCAAAGGCAAAGAGCATCGCCGCAAGTAACGCATAGCGTTTATCGCGCAGAATAAGAAACGCTACAAGATACAGAACCAAAATGGCAATGCAAGCGAAGAACAGATCAAACGTCTTCGCGACAACATAGGGATCAAGATGAACCGCGGCTCCGGCAGCGATGAGCAAAGCCCACAGCGGGCCGGTAACTCCATAGCTGGGTATTCCAGCGTTAAAGGAGAATCCGTCGCCATTTGCGATGTTCTTCGCATATTGAAGATAGATGTAGGTATCGTCCGGCGTGTACTCAAAATGCATCACCGCCATGATATAAAAAAGCAGCACGACGATCGCCATGCCATATTTGACGGCAAACGACCAGAACGGAGAGAGCTGTTCTTCAGTCATGGCAGTTACACTGCTCCCGCATCCATCGAGTAAGCTCATCGACGGAGTAAAACTGGTAATCCGTCTTCATCTGAAGCACTTTGTCCTTTGCATACGAATCCCACAACACCACCGCTATCTTCACTCCAGCTTCATGTGAGGCGTTGACATCGGCAACGGAATCGCCCACCATCAAGACCTCGTCGGGCTTCAAACCAAAGTGGGCCATAATCTTCCTGATGCCTTCAGCGGAAGGTTTGTGGCTGACGACGTCGTTTCCTGTAACGATATAGTCGAAATACTGCCTGAGACCAAACTCCTCAAGCGTAATGTTCGTTGTGTGAATGCCTTTGCCGGTGTAGAGAGCAATCCGGCAGTTTTGTTGCTTCAAGAATTTCAACAGATCGAGGATGCCGGGATAGAGGCGTGCGAGCTTGTTGTGGTTGTTCTTGTAGAACTCGAGATACTCCTTCAACACAGCGTCGATTCGCTCTTCGCCGACAATGTGCACCAGTGCCCCTTCTTCCGGCGGTCCAAACATCGCCGTAATTTCCGGCTCGGAATACTCCCTGCCTTGATACTTCTTGGCGATGTAGTTAAACGAATCGAAAATCAACTGATTCGTTTGTGTTAACGTCCCATCCATGTCGAAGATGACGCAGCGAAATGTACACATGAGATTTCCACCGTTTCCTTCTCTTACAAATACAATGCCCCGCTGCCGCGGGGCATTGACTTCCTGCTTGCTAATCCGACCGTTCGGGATTTCGTCCTGAAGGATAAGCAAGTCAAATCTCGAATTTGTAACCCCTCCCTGCGCGTCAACCTTCAGGCGATCGTCACGTCTTTGGAGAGATAAACATCCTGAATCGCATTCAAAATCTGCACGCCTTCCTTCATCGGCCGTTGAAATGCTTTGCGACCCGAAATCAACCCCATTCCACCGGCGCGCTTGTTAATCACCGCAGTGCGGACCGCTTCTGCTATATCGTTCTGCCCGGAAGGACCGCCGGAGTTAATCAATCCCGCGCGTCCCATATAGCAGTTTGCAACCTGGTAGCGAGTCAGATCAATCGGATGATCGCTTGTCAGGTCAGAGTAGACGCGCTTATCGGTCTTGCCGTAGCTCGAACCCGACATGTTCAATGCGAGGTAGCCGCCGTTGTTTTCCGGCAGTTTCTGTTTGATAATGTCTGCCTCAATCGTGACACCAAGATGATTGGCCTGCCCCGTTAAGTCTGCAGACACATGGTAATCCTTTTCTTTCGTCTTGAACGCCGGGTTACGCAGGTAACACCAGAGAATGGTCGCCATTCCCAACTCGTGTGCCTGTTGAAACATCTGACTCACTTCCCAAATCTGTCGGCGTGATTCAGGTGAACCGAAATAGACCGTCGCTCCAACCGCCACCGCACCCATGTCATACGCCTGCTTGACGCTGGCGTACAACGTCTGATCATAGGTATTGGGGTAGGACAAAAACTCGTTATGATTGAATTTGAGGATGAATGGGATCTTGTGAGCATATTTCCGAGCGACCGAACCCAACACGCCCAACGTTGACGCAACCGCGTTGCAGCCTCCCTCGATGGCGAGCTTCACGATGTTCTCCCCATCAAAGTACATGGGGTTTGGAGCAAACGATGCGCCTGCCGAATGCTCAATTCCCTGATCGACAGGAAGAATCGAGAGATACCCTGTTCCCGCTAACCGCCCGTGGTTGAAAAGCTGTTGCAAGCTCCGCAGTACGGAGGGTGGTCGGTCCGAAAGAGCAAAAACGCGGTCGACAAAATCCGGTCCAGGAAGGTGGAGCTGTTCTTTGGGTATGGTTTTACATTGATGTTCGAGGAGCGATTTGGCATCGGCTCCGAGCAGTTGTTCGATATTCGTCATGGAAAAAATCTCCTTACGAAAGTGGCGAGACGATACGTCACGTGGAGGAATAACGCACGAGCGTTTGTGTGGGAATTTCCACTGAAAATATATCAAACTGTTGCTACTTGTGCAAGGCGGATATCAATAAAACAGCCCATCCGCATTCAACGGATGGGCTGCATAGGAAGGAGATATGCTACCACCGGATGATGTTCGTCCGGTGGCCACTGGGTAAGATTACCGAGATGACAACGTTATCGTCCCCAATGTTGTGGTCTGTTGCCGTGCGACCACGACGTTTGGCACCGCCATGCCGAGATACGCGTTGCTCAACGATTCTATCGTCACGGTATACGTGCCTTCAGGCAACGCCATCAGTTTGAAGGTTCCGTCGGCCGCAGCATAGGTTGAAACCGTGTCTCGCCCAACCGTCGTCCAGATATACGCTCCGGCATTCGCAGGGACGATACTGCCAGAAATCGAGCCCGACGTCACTGAAGCCTGCACCCGAATAACGGGCGTGAGACGATACTGATTGGGACCGCTTTGACGAACAGAGCGATCAGCATCGAAGTCCAGGTACAGTTCGTACACCTTATCGGCTTCGATCTCGAAGGTATGAACCAGCTTCACACCGGTCTGAAATCCACTGGCGACCTGCAGGTCGTAGTTGGTTCCACCGACCCTGACGTAGCTGCCCGCACCGAGGATCAAACGGATCTGCGTATAGCGACCGGCCTTCAACTTCGCACTGCCGAGAATCGCACTCGCACCATTTCTCAGCTTCAACAGATCGTAGCTGGCTGGCTGATCGTTCACCACCACCCAGCCGCTTGTGCTGTCAGAACCGGCACTGTGCACCTCGACGCGATTCACCACCACGACGACTTCTTCCGCCGCAGTCGGTGAATCCACCATATGCATCCGAATCTCCCCCTCTCCCTCCGATGGATTGGTGGCGTTGTCGCTCGCACACCCCACCAGCACAAGGATTGTGAAGAGCGAAATGATGTTGAGTACTGCTCGCATAACAACCTCCGAAATAGTGAAACATAATGTTTTGGGTTCTTAATGAACCCACTAACAATATACGAGACGCTCAGGCAAAGTTTATGACTCCAATCACCTTCTACTTTTTCAAAGAATGGCCGCACGTTTTCGCGTTGACGAAGATCACTTGGTTGCTTCTCGCTCCATTTCTCGCTACTTTGTTTATATGAAAAAGCAAATCATCCTTCGCAAGAACGAAGAACACCGGCTGGCTCAGGGACACCAGTGGGTATTCAGTAACGAGATCAAGACTGTCCATGGTGAGCCTGAACCCGGCGACCTTGTGGAGATCCTTCGGTATGATGAAAAATTTCTTGGACTCGGCTTCTATCACCCTCATTCGTTGATCGCTGCCCGATTACTGAGTCGAGAGCGGGAGGAAATTTCCTTCGACTTTTTTGAAGGGCGAATCTACCGAGCACTCCAGCTCCGCAAACGCCTCTTTCCCGGTTCCGAGAGTTTCCGGGTCGTGCATGGAGAGAGCGATTTCCTACCGGGACTTATCATCGACAAATACAACGAGTTTCTTTCTCTCCAAACATTTTCCTATGGAATGGATAGACGACTCACACTCATTTGCGACGTGCTCGAATCGATCTTCCACCCGAAAGCCATAGTGGAGCGGAACGAATCTCCGTTACGTTCCCTTGAAGGCCTTCCCTTGAAGAAAGGGGTTCTTCGCGGTTCGCTTGATCAGACTATTATCACGGAGCACGCGATCAAATACAAAGTCGACCTCCTGAATGGACAGAAGACGGGTTTCTTCCTCGACCAACGGGAAAACCGGAAGGCCATCCAGACGTTTGCTAAAGATGCGGAGGTTTTAGACTGTTTCTGTAATGAAGGGGGATTTTCACTGAATGCGCTGAAGGCAGGGGCAAAACAGGTTGTAGGCCTTGATGTTTCTGACCACGCCATCGCCAAAGCAAAGGTCAATGCTACCATTAACCAAGCTGAGGGAGTGGCCTTTCATGTCGGAGATGCTTTCGACCAGCTCAAGGAGTATGTGACAGCGGGAAGACGGTTCGACCTCGTGATCCTCGATCCTCCTTCTTTCAGCAAGAGCAAGAAAACCGTGGCCACTGCTTTGCGGGGATACAAAGAGATTAACACCCTTGCCCTGAAGGTGCTCCATGCCGGTGGTATTCTTGCAACGGCTTCTTGTTCTCACCATGTCACCGAGGAGTCGTTTTTGAGCAGCGTTGAGGCAGCCGCACGCTCTGCCCACCGTTCGCTCCAGCTACTACAGTTTTCAGGCGCCAGTCCGGACCATCCCGTGCTGAGTGCTATGCCGGAAACGAAATATCTCAAATTTGCTATCTTTGCTGTGAATTGATAGATTACAACAGGGAACTCAACCCTACTGCCGCCCGTTGCAAAGTGTAACGATACCAACGATACCCAACGATACCATTGAGGGAATCTGTCATGAAACGCTTGCTCGCCACACTCCTGCTTCTTCCGAGCGTCATGCTCACACTCCACGCACAAGACCCCACGCCTACCGATACGACGATCATCTTCGAGCCGGTCTCACCCGACCTTATTACCTCGACCGCCTACCGACCGCTGAGAAACGCCTGGGGTATTGACCTAATGATTTCCAATAACGGTTTTGGGGCGGGGGGATTCTGGCGCCACGAGTTTTCGGATGAAATATCCGGTTTCGTTGGATTGGCGATTTCGGATGTGAAGGATGAAGGTGAGGTTGAGTACTACGATTACTATGGAAGGCCGATCATACCGGGCAAAAAAAACAGACTCCTCATGTTTCCGATGTCGTTTGGTGTACAATACCGCTTGTTCAAGGATGACATCGTTGATAACTTCCGCCCCTTTGTGAGCGCTGCCGTTGGCCCATCAATGATTTTTGTTGCTCCGTATGCAAACAGAACGGTATACCAACTTCCGAACGGGCAAAGATTCATACAGGAAGAACAGATCGATTTCTTCAGCAGCTTAAAGTACGGGCAGGCGAAATACACAGTTGGAGCTTACATCGGCGGTGGAGCATATTTTGGTTTGGACCGAGGAACACTCAGCGGCATTAGTTTTCGATATTACTTTATCCCTTTCACCAAAGGAATCGAAATTCTGGAAGGAAGTTACGTCAAGCAGTTTGGCGGATTCTTCATCACGCTCAACTTCGGCTCCTTCTACTAACAAAAAACCTGAAGCGCTTCGAGAATCATAGAGCCTCCCCTTAGCTCCATGTCCTGACAAAGCGCTTCAGGAATCTGTGTGCAAGATACGCGAAGCCCTTCCCGCACACCGTGACTCCAGTCACAGGCCTCACGGATAAAAGCGGAACGCAAGTCCCACTTCAATTCCCATTCCCACAACCGGCGTTAAGAGCAATGCTGGACCCAACTCGAACGCGAGATCAAACGGATGGTCGGGGAAGAGGTAATCGACTCCAAAAATAAACCTTCCACCGAGCGCCAGGTCTCCACGGTTGTAGCGCGGACCACCGAAACCCGCCGAACCAAAAAACAGACCCGGTCCATAGTAGAACGGCAATCGAGTGTTATTGAACGCGTTCGTATGGAACGTAAAATCTGCCCCGACCGTAATTCCACCAAATCCACCCCCGATGGCTCCCTGGATGGCATACGTGGGCGTATTCCAATGCTTAAAGGAAAAACCCGTCGGCGCACCCAAGACAATACCGATCCCCAACTTCTTCTGTTGTGCTTCCAAGCTTTGCCCCGCCAGCAGCACGATCAGCGCCAAAATAAGTTTCCTCATTATTCCCTCCTTGCAGATGGTTTACAGATAGTGTTTCAGGTATTTTCCCGTATACGATCGCTCGTTCCGGGCAATCTCTTCCGGAGTACCAACCGCAATGATCTCTCCACCATTGCTACCTCCCTCCGGTCCTAAGTCAATAATAAGATCGGCACATTTGATGACATTCATGTTGTGCTCAATCACAACGATTGAATGACCTGCCTCAAGAAGTGCGCTAAAGCACTTCAGGAGCTTCGCAATATCGTCAAAATGTAAGCCTGTCGTCGGTTCGTCAAAAATAAAGAGCGTATGGCCACCTGTGTCGGACGCCGTCAAATGGTTTGCTAGCTTTAACCTTTGCGCTTCACCGCCTGAAAGCGCAGTTGCCGATTGCCCCAGCCGAAGATATCCTAACCCAACATCATCCAGCACCTGGAGACGCTTTGCCACACGTTTCCCGTCCGCCGTTTGCCCAAAAAACTGTATCGCCTCATTGACGGTCATGTGAAGAATATCGTCAACGTTTTTACCACGATACCGTATCTCCAAAACTTCTTGTTTGAATCTTTTCCCCTTACACGCCTCACACGTCAGATACAAATCAGCCAGAAATTGCATCTCGATCTTCTGCACACCGTCGCCTTCGCACACTTCGCATCGTCCACCCGGCACGTTGAAGGAAAAATAGCCGGGCTTGAATCCCCGAATCCGCGCTGCCGGAACATTCGCAAGCAGATCTCTGATCAGGTCGAATGCCTTGATATACGTTATGGGATTCGACCGAGGCGACCGACCGATGGGCGATTGATCAACCATCTCTACCTGAGCGATCTGTTCAATACCTTCTATCGCTTCATACCTTCCCACATGGCCTTCATAGCCTTGCTTCTCTTTTTGAATTCCGGCACAGAGAATATCATGGACGAGCGTACTCTTCCCTGAACCACTCACTCCCGTAACGCAGACAAACATATTCAGCGGTATGCGAACGTTGAGATTCTTGAGATTGTGCTCAGCCGCCCCGCGAATAAAGATGGACCGCTCGGTGTCCTTGCGTCGTTTCTTGGGTGTGGGAATCGCAAGCTTGCCGCTCAGATATTTTCCGGTGAGAGAATCGGGATGTTTGAGAAGCTCGTTGACCGACCCGTTGAAAATCACCTCGCCACCCTCTTCGCCTGCACGAGGACCCATATCCACGACGACATCGGCGGAGCGGATCATCCCGTCATCATGCTCGACGACGAGAACCGTGTTGCCCAAGTCGCGTAGAGACTTCAGGATGTTCACCAACCGATCTCCATCGCGCGGGTGCAAACCAATGCTCGGCTCGTCCAAAACATACAGCGACCCAACGAGCGACGACCCAAGCGAAGTTGCCAGATTGATGCGCTGGTATTCACCTCCGGAAAGCGTCATCGTCAGACGGTCTAACGTAATGTAGCCAATGCCAACGTCGTTCAGGAATTTCAGCCGCTTTTTCAGCTCTTCGAGAATTCTGCGCGCGACACTCATTTCATAGGAAGGAAGCTTCAGGTTCTGGAAAAACGCATTCGCTTCTGCAATGGTCATGCGCACGACGTCGTGAATGGTCTTTCCTCCTACCTTGATGTAGAGCGCCTCCGGTCGTAACCGGGAACCGCCACAGGCCGTGCACGTCGTGTAACCACGATATCGGCTCAGAAAAACGCGGTAGTGGATTTTGTAGGACTTTCGCTCGATGAATTCGAAAAACTTATAAATACCATCGAAGCCGTCGTACCCGTGCAAGATGATGTGAAGCTGTTCTTCGGTGAGTTTCTTGAAAGGAACGTCGGTCGGGATGCCGGCCTTCTTCGCTATTCTCAACAAATCTACCAGATTCTCTCTCCACCGGGGAAATGTCCAAGGCTGAATGGCGCCCTGCTGAATTGTTTTATTCGGATCGGGCACGACGAGCGACATGTCAATACCGACCGAGCGTCCGAAGCCCTGGCACTGTGGGCAGGCGCCGACCGGATTGTTAAACGAAAACATTCGCGGGTCGGGGTCTTCGTAGCGCAAACCGTCGTTGGAACATTCATAATGTTGGGTGAAGCGAAGTGTGTGTTTTGAGTCGAGATTGTAGATCAGAGCATACCCGTCCCCTTCCATAAAAGCCGTCTCAACGGAATCCGCCAACCGCGTCTCGACATCCCTGTCCTCCTTGCGTAACACAAGGCGGTCAACAAGAACATGGATCGCTTTCTTGTCTTTCCCTTTGAATTCCTGCTCGTTCAGGTCAATCACCTCTCCGTTCACGACAATCCGGAAAAACCCACGCTTCTTGAGCGCTTGCAATTCTTCCTTGACGCTGCGACCGGGATGGTCATGCAGCGGGAACATCACATAGAACTTCGACCCATCGTCTTCTTGTTTCAAACGGTCAACAACATCAGCAACGCTGCTGCGACGGACGAGACTCCCACACATGCCGCAGTACGTTTTCCCGACCCGTCCGAAGAGCAGTCGAAGATAATCATAGACCTCCGTGGTCGTCGCGACGGTCGAACGAGGGTTCCGAGACGGCGTCCGTTGCTCGATGGCAATAGCAGGACTAATGCCTTGAATGAAATCGACGTCCGGCTTGTCCATCCGTTCCAAGAATTGCCGGGCGTAGGATGAAAGACTTTCGACATACCGGCGTTGTCCTTCAGCATAGATC
This sequence comes from Bacteroidota bacterium, assembly GCA_035574455.1. GTDB lineage: Bacteria > Bacteroidota > Ignavibacteria > UBA10030 > UBA10030 > DATLYT01. The sequence goes on along the minus strand of DATLYT010000076.1, from coordinate 4,937 downwards.
GTATCGAACGCAAGGCTGGATTTGCCCGAGCCGCTCACACCCGTTATCACGATAAGTTTGTTGCGGGGAAGTGTCAGACTGATGTTTTTGAGGTTGTGGACGCGGGCACCACGAATGACGATGTCCCTCAACTTCTTCCCGTTTGCAGATATGGTGGAAGCAGCAGGCTCTGCCAATCCCATCCGCTCCGAAGCTTGTTGCCTGTCGACGTTCTTGCCACTTTTCCCGTGCTTCATAGAGAAGTAACTTACCTCACGGTGCTTGGAAAATCAATACGATTTTTTTGAATTTTTTTCTCGTGAGGATTTAGAAACTTTGCTATATTGGCTTGCCCTCTTAAGCACGATGCTACGCTTATGACAGCCAAAACGACCGGATTTCTCCTCGGCCTTCTCCTCTTTTTCCTGATTGCGCTCCTTCCCACGTTTGACGTGTTCCTGCAAGCAGCTGAAGGAGTCATCGCTCACAACAACATTGCTCTTCATCCCGCTCTTCTTGCTCGCTCGATGCAAATTGTCCTTGCCCTGCTCCTGCTCATGGTATCGTGGTGGGTGACAGAGGCAGTGCCTCTGCCTGCAACGGCATTACTCCCGGCAATCATTCTGCCGCTGTTTCACCTTGTGGGAGTACAGGGAAAATCCGTTTTCGAGTTTACGCATAAAAACGTATTAGCAAGCTACGCCAGTCCCGTCATCTATCTCTTCTTAGGCGGATTTCTCATTGCGGCAGCGATGCAAAAGTGGAAGCTCGACCGCCGCTTTACACTCTGGCTCCTCACACGCGGCACGATCGCCAATGATACAAGAACAACCCTTCTCGGCCTCATGGCCGTCAGCGCGTTCCTGTCGATGTGGATCTCCAATACAGCTACCGCAGCTATGATGTTACCGCTTGGATTAGGCGTCCTCTCCTATCTTGACGCAAAACCGGGGGAATCTCGCTTCGGCACGGCCATGATGCTTGGAATTGCCTGGTCGGCTTCCATCGGCGGTATCGGCACCATCATCGGCACACCGCCCAACGGGATTGCGCTCGGTATTCTCAACTCGACGTTCGCGAACGACCCCGCCTACTATCGCATTACTTTCCTGGATTGGATGAAGTTCGGCGTGCCGTACATTATCGGTTTTCTGCCAATTGCATGGCTCCTTCTGCTGAACATCTATCCGCCTGAAGTTCGCTCAATTCCCGGCGGGAAAGAACGGCTTCTCGAAGAACGACAGAAACTTGGGTCTCTCAGTCGTGGCGAACGCGGCACGCTCCTGGTTTTTGCGCTCGCGGTTGTATTGTGGGTGAGCAATCCGTTCTGGAACTTGCTGCTCCCCGCTCCGATGATGGATCATCTTTCGTGGATCGATGAATACTGGATTGGTCTCTTTGCTGGGGTCTTAACATTTTTCATTCCTACAAATTTTCGTGCTGGAGAATTTCTCTTGGATTGGCGTGACACGAAGTTTGTTGATTGGGGAACCCTGCTGCTCTTTGGCGGAGGCATCGCGCTCTCCGAGGCGATGTTCAAAACCGGCTTGGCGACCTGGATTGCTCAATCCTTCGTCGGCTTTTTCGGCACCCCTTCCGTGCTCGTGATGATGTTCATCATCGTCTTCCTTGTCGACTTCCTCACAGAAGTTACCTCCAACACGGCCGTCACGTCGATGATGATACCCATCGTGATCTCGATTGCTCTTCAAACGGGCAACAATCCAATCGCCCTTGCCGTTGCGGCGGCGTTAGCTGCGTCGATGGCGTTCATGCTGCCCGTGGCAACTCCCCCAAATGCCCTCGTCTATTCCACCGGCTATGTGCGAATCAGTCAGATGATTCGAGCGGGATTCTGGCTGGATATTCTCGGCTGGCTGTTTACCGTGGGAATTTTGGTGGTCGTGGCGAATTGGATATTTGGAGTAATAGAGTTCTGATGACACTCAGGCAGGCGAAAAGAGAAGGTTTGACCTGCCTGACGCTTCAAAACTCAAGACTCACCCGCGCCGTCGGCACAAACTCCACGATCCCAAACGGACGTTGTACGGGCTGAACGTGAGCTTTCACTGTTAGCGACCTGTTGTGCATTGCCGCACTCCACGCAGCATCGAGAGCACTGAGGACGTGGTTCAACACGACGAGTTTCGCGGCCGTACCGGCAATGTTGTAGAAATTATTCGCCTCTCCCCGCATCTGCGAATAATCCAGAAACATCTTCGTGAGAGCGGAATGGAAATTGCTCGCATCGACATTCGCATCCGCCCAACCGGGATTGTATTGACCGTATTTGCCAATCAGCTCATAGTATTGTTGTTCCGGCCTACGAGGCAACTGGTGTGAAAAAAACGTCCCGGTCTTCTTTCCAATTTCCATCTCCGCTCTATTCAAGCGCACCCAATCCACCCGATCCCACGGCGGCAAGTTCGGGTCGTTGCTCGTGACCAACCCGCTCAAGCCTTGCGCCTCCGGGTTGAGCTGCGGCCCGTATTGCTCAATCCATTGAGCGTATTTCACAACTGACCAATTCTTGTCCGCATATTCTTCAAAGAGGCTCGTTTGGTCGTTACCCTTCGAGGTATAGACCGTGTAAACGAGCCAGAGCCCAACCTCCGCTGCAAGAAATCCACCCGCCTTCCAGTAATCGCCTACGTAGTACTCGCCCGCACCGGGCAACAGGATGGAAAACGCGGCTGCTTGGAGACCGGACTTTCTTTCCAACGCGACAACAACTGTGTCTCCAGCCAGCAGCGATTGTTTCGCCTGTTCGGAAAGGTCTATGGTAAGATTTCCACTCAGAACTATCTCGCTACGGAACTGTTTCGGTTGGCCATAACCGACTTGCGCCAGAAAAATTGCTATAACGATCAGCAGCCGTTGAGTAGTCATCGCATTCCCTTTCCAATCTGGCTCAATTCAAATCCGAAAAGAACGCCGAGGTAGAACCGCCACTCGCGTCCGTAGGTAACATTGATATTATTGATGGTACGTGAAAAGCGGTCGAAACCATACGCCCCACTAAAGAAGAAGCGGGTAGGATAGACGTAGAAAGAGAAAGACTCGAGCCGCAACTCGAACCCAGCATCAGCCTTCCACTGCTTGAGCGGAGGAGCAGAGCCGTTCCATGCCATCCCGCCATCGACAAACATAGAACCGTAAAGCTTGGTGAAGTAGAATTGGAGAACTCTCAGGTTAATCGAACGCGAGATGGGAAATCGATACGCAAGGTGAGCCGTCGCGTATTCATTCCCTCCGAGCGCGTAGAACGGATATCCACGCATGCCCGCAAACCCACCGATATAGAAGTCAAAGAAATCATCCACGGTCGGGCCGAGTATCGAGCCGCCCCGCACTGTGAGGCTGAGGGTGTGCCAGCGTATTGGTAGCGAAAGGTGTTCATTCCACACAGCTTCAACCCTGTGGAAGTTATAATCCCGGTAGACCGGCTCGAGGAAGCCGTTCCGGACTTCAAACTCGCCGTCCGGATTAAACCGATTTCTCTCAAATGCGTAGCGGAGCGAAACCGTCCGGCCGACGGGGTTAATCTCTGACTCTCCTGAAGGCAACAGATCGTTAAGCCTGAATTGTGCGCTGAAGGTGTTGGCAATCAGATACACACTGCGGAACGAGGGATACAGCACCTTGTCATTCGGGTTGACGAATGAACCGATATCGGCACTGTAGCGGCTGAAGGTGTAGCCGAACTTAAGCTCCGAAAGCTCGGAGAGTACCCGTTGTTTGAAGAAGAGGTCAAACTCCAACAGGTTATAGGTGATATCTGTATCGACGAAGTATGGTGTGAGGTCGAGCGTGTTGCTGGTTTTACGCGTAATGTTGTACACCTCTGCCGAAACGATGGGATCAAGACCGAGCTGATAAAACCCCGGCACCTTGTCACGATACTCAAGAATAAAAAAGAGATCGCGTTCAAACTTACGATTCAAGGCCGCCCCGCCAAACAACGAGAACTTACCGACCACGTCGACGGATGAAAAATACAGTCCCGGCTTTACAACATCGAGCCCTTTATTGCGCGGATTGTAGTTGTCGATGCGCACCATAGGAACAAGCGACAGGCTGGTAAACACATTCCGATAGCTTTTCGCCTGAGGCTCTTGTTTTATACCGTCTGATGTTTGCTGATTCGTTCTGCCCACGTTCTGTTCAGCCCTAGATACCCGCTCCTGTGAGACAGGAAGAGCTTGGCGAGTTTCATGACTGAGAAAAGCAATCTTGTATCCCGTTGATGTGTAGAGTGCATAGGCAAGAGACCCGTCATTCCGCACAGCCGGCAAAAATGCTCCGCCAACGACATTGGTCACCTGCTGCTCGACACCGCTGTTCACGTTTAACTCGTAGATATTGAAAATTCCGCTGGCATCAGATGAATAATAAAGAAGATCTCCGCCGGGGGAAAAGGCTGGGTTTCGCGAGTCACTCCCGTCTTTGATGATGCGAAAATTAGTACCATCGCTGCTGATCATAGCGAGCGACTGACGATGACCGCGGGAGAAGCCAAACGCTATCGCCGACCCATCGGGAGACCAGGTGGGCGTAAAGACCTGCTCGCCGTTCTCGAAATTCGTCAGCCGTCGGATATTCTTTCCTTCTTTATCCGAAACGGCAATGTTCGTGGTGCCATCATGCTGGATGACAAAGACGAGCTTCGTACCATCACGCGAGAGTTGAGGATTCATCGCCCGTGCGCCGCGGGTGAGCCGTGTTTCTTTCTCCTCTCGCAGGTCGTAGCGGTAGAGATCGTACACTTTCGACCAGAACGGATTTGCATGTGTTGCTTTCGAGTAATACAAATACAGGCCGTCCGGAGAAAACGAGAGCGTCGACCGGACACCGCGGAGAATCTGCTTCTTTTGCTTTGTCGCTACGTCATAGAGAACCACTGAGCTCAGAGTAAAGTAATCTTTGTCTTTCGTGGCAACATAAGCAAGCTTGGTTCC
>DATLYT010000075.1:0-11171 GCA_035574455.1 Bacteroidota bacterium | reverse complement strand
GGAATATCAACTTGAAGAAACGGAGCTTGCTGCTGAACGTATTGGAGAAGGAGAACATGCCAGTATCTTGATGTACGAAGCCACCGAAGGCGGTGCGGGGGTATTACAGAGACTTGTTGTGGAAGCGGATGCCGTTTCTCGCATAGCACGACAGGCACTTGAGCGGTGCCACTTTGACCCAGCGGGCAATGACCTCAAGCCCGATTGCCAGGCCGCATGTTACGAATGTCTTATGAGCTATGGTAATCAGCTTGATGCCCTTTTGCTCGACCGTCGTGGAATCCGACAAGTACTCTTGGACCTTGCTTCAAGCCAAACGCTCCCCCGGATTGACGGAGCGGACTGGGCATCACACCTCGAATGGCTTCGTTCTCTGACTGATGCAAGGTCGGACCTGGAGCGGACATTGCTCAACGCATTGGCTCAATCACACCGGCGACTGCCCGATCAGGCTCAGAAGGCGATTCAAGAACCTCGTTGCATACCGGACTTTTTCTACAGCCCGAACATCTGCGTCTTCTGTGACGGCGCTGTCCATGATCAACCGGAGCAGAAGGAACGGGACAGAGCACTACGGCACGAACTCGTTCAGAGAGGATATCGCGTGATCGTCATTCGGTACGATCGTGACATCGAAGATCAACTTTCGCAATATCCGGATGTGTTTGGCGGGCGCGTTAGGAGTAGTTGATTCCGTAACGAATGAAGAACAGAAGCGGCGAGTGAGCGAGGCAGGACGCACGTCCCGACAGCCGTTGTCGGGACGTGCAGGACATTGCTCAACATCTCATTTCGGCTATCCCCCAACTTCCCCTCACCTCAGCACAACGAGTTTCTTTGTTTCCACGAACGAACCAGCCTGCAACCGATAAAAATATGTACCGCTCGCAAATGGCTGAGCGTTCCATTCGACTTTGTATCTGCCTGCCGATAAACGGTCATCCAGGATCGTGGCAACTTCCCGCCCAATCGAATCGAACACTTTAAGCGAGACGGACGATGAGGAGGGCAACGCAAATTGAACTGTCGTGTTTGGATTAAAAGGGTTTGGATAATTTTGTCCGAGCCAGAATGAAACGGGCACCTCGCGCGCTTCTTGCCTCACGGAAACCAGCGGATTTATGCTCCTGTAAACTAAACCGGACACGCTGATCCAGAGATAGCCAGCTGGCGTTTGCAAGATGGCGACGACATTTCGCACACTGTCAATTATTCCGGCATTGAGTACAGTCCAGGTATCCCCATTGTTTGTTGAACGAAAGATGCCCCCAGATGGATAAACACCAGCGAAGATATGTCCAGAGGAATTGACTCCTAAGGCAGATATGTTCAAGCTCGGGAGGCCGTTGTTCACTTGCGACCAACTTCCCCCTTGGTTTGTTGAACGAAAAACGCCACCGCCAACTGTTCCAACAAAAATGTATCCAGCGGTGTTGGTAACTATGGGGCTGCAGTTGAAATTGGTTAAACCGGAATTCACAGGTGTCCAGTTTGCTCCCCAATCAGTGGAACGGTACACACCACTTGTGCCGGTGGCCGCGAACACGTAGCCGGTTGATGTTATGGTGAGTCCATTGGCACAGGAGGGAGAATTCACTTGTTGTGACCAGCTCGCTCCAGCATCGGTTGATCGGAAAACACCACGACACCAGAAGCCATCTGAGGCGAAGATGGTGTCTCCCTTGCTGGTGAAGAAGCTGAATCGAGCGGTCACGGGTACTTGGGTCCAAATGGAGCCGTTGTTTGTGGAGCGGAAAACCCTGTCCAAGTGTGTACCAGCAATGAGGGTCCCGTTTGATGTGCAATGTAGGCCAACAATGTTTGTACTGGTCAGGCCGGAGTTCATAAGTGACCAACTTAATCCGTCATCTGTGGTACGAAATACACCAGCACCGGGACTTTCGCTGAAAAGTGTGTACAGACCCTGATAGCCAACGAAGACGTTTCCAGAGGGGCTGACGGCTAGGTGGTTAGGGCTAGTTGGTGTGGTATACTGCCACACGTTCTGTGAGTTTGCGACACTATGCGCGGATAGTGCAACAAACAGAACTAGGCAACACGTTAGGATTATCATTTTGTTGCTCCTTGTGTATTATCCTTTAGTGACTCGCAATGTGTTTATGAGAAATGAGAGGTGCAGCGTTTCTTCCTCAATTGTCCCTCCTGCTGAACCGCCCTTTGGCCAGACTTACAATCCCTAAGACAATGAGCGCAACGGACAGCGCGAGAAATACCACGTTAGCTGCTTCGTGCTGGGTCAAAGGAGGTTTGTAAGAATATTTTACCAATTCGCCCGTCATGTCCTGAATAATCTGGAAGCCGATGTAGAGCAATCCCGAGCCGCCGATGGAGGTAAGGATGATGCCGAGGACGCTGGCCCGCTGGTTTCTAGATCGGCTGGCGCCTCCTTCAGGTTGTGCGGAACGATCGCTCATGGAATATCTCTGCCAACAGAATACTCGGTCACTGTTCCGACCGCGTGGGGCTACCATTCATTCATGTGCTTCGCAAGTTCGGTGTTCCGTATACTGAAATTCACCCGACGAATACTGTCCTTGAACCGCGCGCCACGCTGAACACCGTCCACCTTTGACATCGAAAGGATTTCCACGAGAGAGTCGCTTTCCAGAAAAATCAAAAAAAATCCCGCCGGCGTGGCGGGACCTGAAGAAGCCGAAGATCAGTCAGCAGATCAGGGAGCCGAGGCCGATTGTACGTAGAGCCGGTTCTTTACGGACCGATGGACAAACTCATTACCATCCCAATATCTCACAGACTTCTTGAGATTCTCATAATATGCAGCGTTGAGTTCATCCTTAATAAGCCCTTGTTGGCGTGCTCGTTCAAAGCTCACCTCAAACGGGTCGTCGGGAACGACGTAATTGACCCGCATGCTGTCGCCAAAACCGTAGACAATTCCTCCCGGCACACGGTCATCGGATAGTTCACAAGTGTGGACGAAGATTCGTCCGTCGGGGGAAGACTCAAGATGCTGAACACGATTGTACGGCGTGGTACTCAGTTGTTCGGAAAGACTTGTCCGCGGCAATAGGAGGTAATACTTCTCCGTGCCCTTTCCGGCGTCTGCGGGGAACATCTCGGGCAAAGTCGGTCCCGCGCCTCGCACGTAAAGAGGATCGAATACGGCAATCGCAGCCCCTCGCAAGTGGTTGTTGATTCCTCCCACGACCAGTTCCTTTATCCCATCCCCCTCAACATCCGCTTCTACGGCGAGGTACAGCGCTCCGGCGTGCCAGTAGGTTTGGAGTTCTTCTCCGGTGAGAGGGTCAAGCTCGAAAAGCTTTGCACCCCAGGAAGGCATCACTTGGGCTGAGACAAACAACTGGACTCTTGACTGAGGTGTCCGGCGAACCGGTAGAAACCTCCAGATATACCATACGGTGTTCTTCGAGAAGTCAAGTGCACCAAACCTGATTCCTTTGCTGGCTCCGTGTTTCCAGCGGAGGGTTCCATCATGGTTGAAGCAATAGAGTGTATCCGGTGAGAAGTCGTTTGCTTTCATATCGCCGTTTACGTTAGGGGAAGCCGCTGCGAGCAGAACTTCATTGCGTCCGTCACCATCAATGTCGAACACTCGCACGCTCCCACCCGGTCGTTCAAAATCAAGGAACGGCGTGAATCTGCTGGAGTCATTCGGCAAGCCCCGAGCGCTTCTGGACCACAGGATTTCCCCGTTGTTGTTGTACACATACAGAACCTGGTTGAGCACCTTGTGATAGGCCGGGTTGGTATCCTTCCTCGGCGGCATGGTAAAGATGATCAGAGCAAGAGCTGCTGCAGCGAGTGAAAAGCCACCGGCAAAACGCACCGGATGTATCGCGATGTACCGAACGACGCGTCGCGCAAGCGAGCGGCTGTATGGTTCGACGATTTCGGCGTAAGCTTCAAGAGCTTTTGCACCGCGCGCGGGCAGTTCGAACAAACGAGCAGGAAGCTCCTGCCAGCGCCGGCCCGAAAGCCGTTCGGCCATTAATCGGTCTTTTTCCGAAGGAGGTGATTCGAGAAGTGAGTTCAACTTTCCGTAGAAGCGCGAAAGTGTCTCGAGTTCTTCCCGGCAGAAGGTGCAGGTCTCCAGATGCGATTCAGCCGCGGTGCGCTCATCGGCGTTTATCGTTTCCGGGCTGAGCAAGAGTTTTTCAAGGATATCTTGATGAAGGTGTTCCATACTGTTCAGGCGAATTCCTCATACAGTATATTTCAACGAAGCACCGTGTTCGCATAATTTTTTAGAGGAGTTCTTACGTTTCGAGCGACATCCACACAAGCGGAGCCACAGGCCGGGTGCCACAGTTCTGGCACACGGTACAGGGGAATGTGGTCGGGCAGACGCAATCTACAATTCCTTCATCAAACGGGCCGCGATCTCCTCTCGTGCAATCTTCAACAAGTACTCCGTTTTCGAACGGTACTCTCTTTCGTACAGATCCTCGGACACCGACAGGTGCCTTCGCACATAGTTGAACAACGACGCCTCCAAACGTCCGGCGGTGCTCCAATCCGAGATGATGTCACCGAAGGCTCTAGCCAATGCTTCGGCTTCGGCTTTGTCCAGTTTCCCGTGAGCATAGTAGGTGAACATGATTCGTTCTTTCACGGCAAGCTCTGCATAGCGGCAAATCTGCTCCACGTCGCGTGGCGATAGGCCGCCGAGGTCCAGCTCCACCGTTTCACTGGTGACGTCCGTGCCGACGTACACCTTTCTTGCGACCTGTACAAAATCTGTGAGAAGAACCAAGCGCCGGTACTGCTTCTGTGTCGCAAGTACGTAATGCAGTGCCTTCAGTAAGTCGGAAATTGACGGCTCTTTTTTCACGATTGCATGAAAGCGGCTCTCAAACTCGTCGTCGGGGAACGGTGGGAGGTGCTCGAGCGTGTCTTCGCGGGCAGGTGTGATGGTCAAACCTCGCAGCTTCTTTGTCAGTCGCAGCGTGGGGAAGTTCTGGAGGCAGTCTCGGAGGTTTCGGTGAATCTTCGCACCGGCCGGATCAACCTGCGCGTAGAGGCGCGCGAGTTGTGCTTCGGCAATTCGGATGAGGTAAGCCTTGAAAGCAAGCCACAGATCGAGTTCTGGGATGTTGTTGATGTCATCATCCAAGGATGAAACAAACTCCCGCAAGCGCCAGAGGTCACCATTCTCATCCCTGCCGAACACCTCGGCAATGGAGTCAAGCGCAAGATCGTTGATGCTCATGCCAGTCGCGGCACAAATATGGACCACAGATGAGCGGTAATGCGCAAGATACGCCTCGACGACGGAGCGACAAATCTGAACGAGGCGCGTGAGGTCACGGTTTGGAAGGTTGCCTTCCAAAGCGCCGATGAGAAGTTCCCTTAGTGCGCCTAGGAATTGCATGAAGTGCCAACCTTCATGAATACACAGCGTTCACCACGGGCGTGCTAGAAAGAAACAAGCAGGCTGTCCGGAGCCTCGCCTATCGCAAAACCAAAGCAACCGCTATCTCAAGACGTTGCCAGCAAATTCCTGGACGATGCAGTGTCTTTGATCTTCAAATCGTGCCGTATACTCGGAGATGCTCAAGCAAAGCAACCGCGAGTATTCAGCACATGTCTGCAACAGCGTAGTTCCCGTATGTCACAATTTTTTACAGCGGTCTCAGAACTGATGTTGGGAGGGCGGTAATTACAAGCTGAGGATAACTAAAAGGCAGACCGCTCAATCCGCTGGATACACGGTCAGCATTTCAGGCTTTGCTCTCGTGTAGAGAAGTCTGGGTCGATTCGCTGGACTTAATATAGGACTTTTTGAATAAGATTCCCGCCGGAATAATGACACAGTAACCAAGCACCAACAGTATCGGAGCAACCACGAGCGGCAAAAATCCCTCGACTGGCCCGATTGCTAGTGCGATGTAGCCTAGTAGGATTATGAAAAGGCCTATCCCGATTAGTATGAAATTCTCTTTGCCGAAAGGGAGCCTTTCTTCCTTCTGCGTGCGCCTTATCTTCCGTTGAGTCTTAGCCATGGTATTTTCTGAGGAAATGTTTGGAAAGTGACCCCATAAATTAAAAGCCCAGCGTTGGGGGGGACGCCGGGCTTGACCATTGTCTACAACAGTCAGGGGAGAAACTGTCGTAAGGTCACCTATCAATATACCGCTTTCCACGTAAAAGTCAAGTAAAAAATTACGATTTATCAAACATTAAAAATTTGTAATCATTCCGTCCACGATTTTGGCCACCCGATCTGCCTGGCGTGCGAGAGCCTCGTTATGCGTCACAATTACAAAGGTTTGGCCCTGATCTCGGCTGAGCCTTCTAATTAGATCGTGCAGCAAGCGGGCATTGGCCGTATCCAGATTGCCCGACGGCTCGTCGGCAAGAACCACCTTCGGGGAATTCACCAACGCCCTTGCAACGGCAACGCGCTGCTGCTCTCCACCAGAGAGCTTCGTCGGACGGGAGAATGCTTTGTCGGCCACGCCGACCTCTTCAAGGAGTTGCATGACGCGCTCCCTGACGTCATCAAGAGTTACGCCTTTGATGAGCGCAGGCAAAGCAACGTTCTCAAAGACCGTAAACTCGGGTAAGAGGTGATGAAATTGGAACACAAATCCGATGTGCTGGTTGCGAAACCGAGCAAGCTTTTCATCTCCGAACGTGAACACATCCTCACCATCGTACAATACTCTTCCTGATGTTGGCCGGTCGAGGGTACCGAGAATGTGCAAGAGCGTACTTTTGCCTGCACCGGAAGCACCAACGATCGCAACAATCTCGCCTCTGAATACCTGAAGATTAATTCCTCGCAGTACGCGCAGTTCTCTATCGTGCGAACCGGCAACCGGGAAGCTCTTCGTAATGTTTTCCGCGGTGATCATCGATTATTCCTATTCCCAGCGTATCGCTTCCACCGGCATCAACGATGCAGCGCGTCGAGCAGGATACAACGCCGCAAGCGAACTGAGAGCCATCGAGGCAGAACCTATTGCTGCAAAGTCGCTCCACCTTACATCTACGGGGATTGCAGGAATGATATACACGTTAGGATCAAGTGGAAAAAGTTGATAGGTGATTTGAAGATAGCACACCAGGAGCCCAATCCCCATCCCAAGTAGTGTCCCAATGGCACCTACAAAAACGCCCTCGAACATGAACACACGCAGGACGCTGCGGCTGGTCGCCCCCAGTGCCTTGAGAACACCGATGTCCCGACGCTTCTCGATCACACCCATCGTAAGCGATCCAAGCATGTTGAAGGTCGCAACACCAACGATGAGACACAAGATGATATACGCCCCCCACCTTTCTATCTTCATCACTGAATACAGGTCTTTGTGCAAGTCGTACCACGTCAGTACCTGAACGCTCTCGCCCAGCCGATGCTGGAGTCGCTGCTGGAGTTGTTCTGACTGCTGAATGTCACCGACGCGCATCTCAATGCCGGAGACAGATTCCGGATACTGGAAGAGTTTTCGCGCGTCATCCAGAGAGATGAACGCGTAGTAGCTGTCATACTCTTTGTTCCGCGAGTCGTAGATTCCAACTACCGTGAATACTTGCATCAGCGGCTGACCGTACTGAAGCAATGCAGCATCGGCACCAACGGGACTTAACACGCTCACGTCCGTGCCGACTGTTGCCCCTAAACGATCAGCAAGGGTGAGTCCCAAAACAATCCCAGGTCTACCTCCGCCTCTGGAAAGATCGAATGTGCCTAACACCAGAGCATCTCGAACACCGGTGACAAGTCCAATCGTAGAATCAACGACACCTCGAACAACCACCACCCTATTCATGTTCCGCACGCTGAGCATGGCCTTGCTTTCGATGTAGGGAGACCACGCGCGTAATTCTTTCTCTCCGTTCAAGACTTCACGCAAGGTGTCTGATATTTGGAGATCTCTGCCACGAGCCGGTATCATACGCAGGTGGGGATCAAATCCCACCAGAACGTCAGTGACAACCTTGTTGAAACCATTGAAAACCGACAGTACAATGAGAAGCGCTGCTACTCCAACAGTTATACCCACAACAGAGACGAGCATAATAATGTTGATGAACAGCGTTTGCTGCTTCGAGCGAAGATAGCGGAGCGCTATAAATCGTTCAAACGACATATCAGGCAAAGCGAATGGCTCTCACCGGATCGATGCGCGAAGCAAGCCACGCAGGCACAAGCGAGCAAAGATAGCACAGGGTAATACTGACCAATGAAACCACCACAAAGAACTCCGGTTTGAGCAGAATTGGAACCGACGTCATGAAATAGATGTCGCTGGGCAGCGACAGGAACCGAAATTGCAACTCGACAGCGCACAGAGTAAAAGCAAGTACATTGCCCAAGAGGGTCCCTACCAACCCTATCCTGAGACCCTGGCGCACGAAAATGCCAACGATGCCGCGACGCGTGGCTCCTAAGGATTTGAGAATGCCAATTTCCTTCGTTTTTCCGATCACCATCATAAGAAGAGTGCCGATGATGTTCACGGTTGCAACGATAATTATTAGACTGAGGATGATCGGAACCGGCTTCTTCTGCAACTCGATCCAGCTAAAAAGATTTCTGTAGTTCTGAAACACGGTTCGCGCATAATGAGGATATCCCAGAGCATCCTGAACGAGCCGGGCAACCGTATCTGCACTGTCCAGATCCGTTAGCATAACATCGTAACCGGAAACCGCATCACCGTATTGAAACAGGATCTGCGCATCCTTCAGTGATGTAAACGCGTACACATCATCATACTCTGCCATCCCGCTTTCATAAATCCCGACGACTTTGAATTGCATAACACGCATGTTGGCGAGCTCACCGGCTCTCCCCGGTCCGAAGACTGTTACCTTCTGTCCGATGCTGATGGAGAGTTTTCGTGCCAGTTTCTTGCCGACAACGATGTTCGGAAGCGAGCCCGCAGAGCGGTTAATATCATACTTCCCCTCGACGATGTAGCGGGTGACGGCTGAAAGATCCCGCGATGGTTCGATGCCCTTCAAAAATATACCATCAACAGACTCCCCTGCGCGAATGAGCGCTTCGCGAGCAACAAAGGGTTGCACTGCTTTCACCAGCTGGGAGGATCGCTCCATTCGTGTGACGTTCTCTTCTACATTCGCCAACGGCTGGGCAGAGTAACCGACTACCTGAATGTGACTCGTGAAACCGACCACCTTCTCGGAAATTTCTTGCTCAAAGCCCCCGAGCACAGCAAGCGCAATGATCAGCGCGGCTGTCCCAAGCATCACACCAATGATGGCAATAGAACTGATGAAGGAAAGAAAACCTTTACGTCGGGCAGACTGGGAATAGCGCTTGGCTATAAACGAAGAGTACGTCATGCGGCGTTCAGTTGCTACCTCGGGAGCTGTATTGCATCAGGTAGCCCTTGATGAACTCGTCAATCTCTCCGTCCATCACTGCCTGAACATCGCTGGTTTCGATATCGGTCCTGTGGTCTTTGACCAGATTGTACGGATGGAACACGTAGGAACGAATCTGACTTCCCCACTCGATCTTCTTCTTTGTGCTTTCGATGGCGCTCAACCGAGCTTCTTCCTCTTCCTTCTTCTTCTGATACAACTGCGACTTCAGCATCTTGAGCGCTCGCTCCTTGTTTTGGAACTGCGAGCGTTCCTGCTGGCACGCCACAACGATGCCGGTCGGAATGTGTGTGACGCGCACAGCAGTTTCAACTTTGTTCACGTTTTGTCCGCCTTTGCCCCCTGAGCGATACGTGTCGATCTTCAGATCGGCAGGGTTGATTTCGATTTCGATATCGTCTTCCATTTCGGGATACACAAAGACGGAGGCAAACGAGGTATGACGCCGCGCGTTGGCATCAAACGGCGAAATACGCACGAGACGGTGCACACCGCTCTCCGCCTTGAGATAGCCGTAAGCATACTTCCCCTTTACTTCGAGAGCCGCACTCTTGATGCCCGCTCCTTCGCCGTCCTGCCGGTCCACAAGAGCAACCTTGTACCCTTTCCTCTCGCACCACCTGATGTACATGCGCAGCAGCATCTCCGCCCAATCCTGCGCTTCGGTTCCACCAGCACCGGCGTTGATGTTGAGAATGCAATCTCGCTCGTCATCGGGGCCGCTCAGCATGTTGCGGAACTCCAGCTCCGCTATCCCCTTCTCCACCTTATCCAGTTCCTTGTCGATTTCCACCGCAAGAGAATCGTCGTTCGACTCCTCCGCAAGTTCCACGAGCGATGACGCATCATCAAGTGAGCGACGGAGAGACTTCCAGCGATCAATCCACTCCTTGAGCGAACTGATCTGCTGCATCACCTTCTGCGCCGCAATGTTGTCGTTCCAGAAGGTCGGGGATTCACTCTTTGCCTGAAGAGCCGCTACTTCCTGTTCCTTGGCGTCGAGGTCAAAGATAACCTCGCAAAGCATCTAACTGCTTCAGGAGATTTTCGATGCGTTCTTTCTGTGGTTCAAACATGTCTTCCTCCTGTACTCTCAACCTATTTCTTCACGTCGATGGTTTCCTCGATATCAAGCTCCATCCTCAGTATGGCGCTGCTCAGCGTCTTGCCTTGTGCGTCGTTCTTCAGCGACTTTGTTCCTCCGCCCCCGAGAGCCTCGTGCAGCAGAAAATTCAACGCCCACAGATTGGGGAGTTCGAATCGCTCGACCTTGCCAAGAACAATGCCTTCGAAGTGCTTCTTCACGCGCTCGGGCGTAAGATATTTCACCAACAACGGGTAGTACTCCTGTCGGCGGGCGATAACGCCGACGTTGCCCGTATCACCCTTGTCGCCCGAACGAGCATGAGCAATGTCCAGCAGGCGAATTCTCATTTGCGCTTCTTCTTTTCCGAGCGGCTCTTTTTCCTGACATCCGCAGCATGAGCCCGCTTGTACGTCTGGATATCCACGAAGCGACCCTTTGCATCGCGAACGGCGTAGAGCTTGGTTCCGGACACACTACGATGTGTTGTTCGCTTTCTCACTGCCATGATTGGTTCTCCTGTGAATTGTGGACGACGATTCTATACTTCGGCAAGCTCAACGACAGGTTGTACAGCTTCCTTCGGGATCAACGCCGGCCAGTAGGCGATCACCTCGCTTGGTTTTGGTCTGCCGCCGGCAAATCCGGTGACGGCCGGAGGGCCTGTCAGAATCAGTGGCGCAATCTCCATCCCGAATCGCTCCACCGCCCTGTAGTCCTTTCCTCT
>DATLYT010000074.1:0-16870 GCA_035574455.1 Bacteroidota bacterium | reverse complement strand
ACCGTCGTCGGCGTCTTAGAGGTCAAGAAGCAGGGCCTCGGCTTTGTGCAGGTGCCGGAAACGGGTGAGCGCGTCTTCATCGCCCCCCGTTTTCTCGGAACGGCGATGCATGGCGATACGGTTGAAGTTTCCCTCTTTGCACTCCCGAAGAAAAAGGAGGATGACGGATCGCTGCCGGAAGGAGAAGTCATTCGCGTCGTGCAACGGGCGCGAACGCATATCGTCGGCACGGTAGAACGCACGCGTCGTGCCTTCATCGTCGTTCCGGATGACCGACGCGTAGGAACGGACGTTTTCATCGAACCGGAAAATCTCGGGGGTGCACGACCGGGCGACAAGGTGGTGGTCGAGATCGAATCCTGGGGTGTGAGTCATCTCAATCCCGTGGGGCGCATTACCCAGGTGCTGGGGAGGGCGGGAGATGTTTCCGCGGAATTGCTCTCGGTCTTTCACGAGTTCCGACTCCCGTTAGGGTTCCCAGCCGAAGTGCTGCGTGAGGCTGAGGCAATTCCCACCACCATTCCAGCCGAAGAAATTGCCCGCCGCTATGATTTTCGCGAGAAGGTCTGTTTCACCATCGACCCGGAAGATGCGAAGGATTTCGACGACGCCGTCTCGCTGGAGCCGCAAGAAGACGGCACGATGCTGCTGGGTGTGCACATTGCGGATGTTTCGTACTACGTTCGGGAAGGGAGCGCTCTTGACGCCGAAGCCCTCAAGCGAGGCACGAGCGTCTACTTCCCCAATGCCGTCATTCCGATGTTGCCGGAGAAACTCTCGAACGTCGTTTGCAGTCTTCGTCCGAATGAAGACCGCCTGGCCTACTCCGTCTTTATGAAGGTGACGCCACAAGGCACGGTAAAGGACTATGAAATCAAAGAAACCGTTATCCGTAGCAAGCGACGCTTTACCTACGAAGAGGTCCAGGAGATTCTTACGAGCAAGAGTAAGCGCGCGAGGCGTCCGGAGGATTTTGTCGACCTGCTTCATCGCATGCATCAGTTGAGTACGACACTGACGAAAAAACGGATGAAGGAGGGGAGTATCGACTTCGAAAGCCCGGAGGCGAAGTTCCGCTACGATGAAGAGGGGAAACCGGTTGAGATTATCAAAAAAGTGCGGCAGGAGAGTCATCGTCTCGTGGAAGAGTTTATGCTGTTGGCCAACAGAGTTGTTGCGCAACACATCGGGTTGGGGAAGCGAGAAGAACAGGTTAAGCCGTTTCTCTACCGGATTCACGATGCGCCTGATCCCGACCGCATCAGGGAACTCGCAATCTTTGTGGAGAAACTCGGCTACAAACTTCACGTCGACGGCGGGGTGCGCTCGAAGGATTTGCAGAAACTGCTCGAGCAGGTGCGAGGGACGGAAGTGGAAAATGTCGTCAATGAAGTCACACTGCGCTCGATGGCGAAGGCCATTTACTCCGACCGCAACATCGGTCATTACGGTTTAGCGTTCCCTCACTACGCGCACTTCACCTCACCCATCCGCCGGTATCCTGATCTGTGCATCCATCGGCTACTCAAGGAATACCAACGGGGTGTTTCGCCGGCGCGTCTGAACGAGCTTCGTCGCCGTCTTCCTGCCATTGCACAGCAATCGTCGGAGCGAGAGCGCGTGGCGATGGAAGCCGAACGGGCAGGCATCAAAGTCATGCAGGTGGAATACATGAAGCGTCACGTGGGCGACGAGTTCCACGGCATTATCTCCGGCGTCACGCACTACGGCCTGTTCATCGAAATTCACGACCTGTTGGTGGAGGGGATGATCCACGTACGCGACCTCAAGGACGACTACTACATCTACGACGAAAAGAAGTACGCTCTTATCGGCCGTTCAACGAAGAAGCAGTACCGCCTGGGCGATCCGGTGAAAGTCAAAGTCATCCGCGTCAACCCGGAGGAGCGTGAAATTGATTTTGCGCTTGTTGAAGAAGAAAGAGATATCCCGTCTCCGAGGCGAAAACACCGGCGACGATAGACATCGGAACTTCGCATTCTTGCGGTCTGTTGGAACACATGGCGGCGGTTGCATCTTCGTTGGTTTTTCTCTACCATTCGCTGGAAGGCATCGGTTAATTGTCATTCATTGGGGTGAGTTATGAAACGATTCGTGTGCAGTGTGGTTGCCCTCATCATGCTGCAGAGTATGGCGTTCAGTCAGAGCGACCAGGCGGCGGTGTTCGGCAAAAACAAGGTGCAGTACAAAAATTTCGAGTGGCAGTATATCCAGACCGACCACTTCGACATCTACTTCTCGCAGAACGGCTATGAGTTAGCGACCTTTGCGGCTGACGCGGCCGAAGCCGCCTATGCGTCGATTCGGAAGCTCTTCCGGTACGATATCAACAACCGTATTGCGCTCATCATTTATAACTCGCATAACGAGTTTCAGCAAACTAACGTCATTGACGAGTACCTGGAAGAAGGAGTCGGCGGCGTTACCGAGCTATTCAAGAACCGCATCGTTGTTCCCTTTGAAGGCAACTATCGACTCTTTCGCCACGTCATCCACCACGAGCTTGTCCACGCCGTCTTCAACGATATGTTCTACGGCGGCTCGATCCAATCGATTATCTCCAGCCGCACGCCGTTGATCCTGCCACTCTGGTTTAACGAAGGAATGGCGGAGTATGCCGCGTTGGGATGGGACACGAATTCCGATATGTTTATCCGCGATGCAACGATTCACAACTATCTACCGCCAATTGATTTCTTGAACGGTTACTTTGCCTATCGCGGCGGACAGTCGGTGTGGTACTATATCGCGTCGAAGTACGGCGAGCAAAAGATTGCCGAAATTCTCAACCGCGTGAAATCCACGCGGAGTATTGAGCAAGGGTTTAAGTCGACGATTGGCCTGACTCTGAAAGAACTCTCCGACCGCTGGCAGAAGGAACAGAAGGTTCTCTACTGGCCGGACATTGCGAAGCGCGAAGAGCCTGCCGAGTACGCTCAACGCCTGACAAACCACACGAAGACCGAAAATTTCTACAACACGAGTCCGGCCATCTCGCCGCAGGGAGACAAGATCGCTTTCCTGTCCGACCGGAATGATTATCTCGACATCTATTTAATGTCGGCCATTGACGGCGAGATCATTAGCCGCGTCGTGAAAGGTCAACGCACGAAGGATTTCGAAGAGTTGAAGCTGCTCACGCCGCGCATCACCTGGTCGCCGGACGGGAAAAAGATCGCCCTCGCCGTCAAATCGGGTGAGACCGATGCCATTATGGTCATCGACGTCGCCTCCGGCGCGACGGAGCGAATTCCGTTCGACCTCGATGGGATTGCCTCGGTGGACTGGTCGCCGCTCGGTGATAAAATTGCCTTTGTCGGTTACAAGGCGCCGCAGTCGGATATTTATGTGTACGAGTTCGCTACGAAACAGATGCAGAATCTCACAAACGACATTTTCTCCGACTACGACCCGGCGTTTTCACCCGACGGCAAAACGATCTACTTTACTTCCGACCGTGGCCCGTACCTTACACGATCAATGATCCCGGCCGGCTTTTCGATGATCGAGTACGATTACAGCCAGCGCGATCTGTACGCCATCGAACTTACCACACAAGCAGTCAAGCGGTTGACGAACACGCCCACGAGTGATGAAGGTTCACCGGTTGTCTCCCCCGACGGTAAGAAGGTTCTGTTTGTTTCCGACCGGCAAGGCATTAACAACGTGTACGAGTTAGATCTGACCACAGGAACGACTCGACCGATTACCAACTCGCTGAGCGGTATTTACCAGCTCTCGCTCTCGCGCGATGGCAGTAAGCTTGTGTTTTCATCGCTCCACGAGGCGGGCTTCGACGTCTTTCTGATGCGCGCACCACTCGACCGAAAGCTGAACGTAGCCGAGCTTGAGGCGACAGAGTATGTCAAACGGAAGCTCGACCTTCCGCGGGAAGAGAAGCCACGCGAGGTCATCGCCACCGAGCGAACGTCCAGCGACACTATCGCCGTGCGTAAAGGAATTGTGGTCCTTGCCGATACCACGACGGAGGCGGAACGTTATCAGCCAAGCGGACGAGTGGACCTGCGTAACTTTATTTTCTCCGAGCGGAATATGCGGGACACCACGGCAATCGCGGCGCCGGCTCGATTCCCGCGGTTCGAGGTGACCGACAATCGTGACGCGCAGGGGAACTACATTCCCCGCAAATACAAGCTGAACTTCTCTCCCGACCTCATCTACGGGACGGCGAGTTACAATACCTTCTACGGGCTTGAAGGTACGACGATCATGGCGTTTAGCGACATGATGGGCGACCATCAGATTGTGTTGCAAACCAACCTTCAGCTCGACCTTAAGAACAGCAATTACGGCATTGCCTACTATTATCGTCCGCTGCGGATTGATTATAGCTTTCAGGGGTTCCACAGCGCGCGGTTTTTGTTCCTGACCAACCCGTTCGGTTACACGGAACTGATTCGCTTCCGGATGTGGGCATTAGGTGCGGCGATGTCGTACCCGATGGATCGTTTCAACAGAATCGACGCCGGATTACTCTGGCTCAATCTCTCGCGTGATAATCTCGACGACCTCCGAGATCCGCCGCAGCGTCGCTCGTTCCTTCTACCGATTGTGAGCTATGTGAACGATAACTCGATCTGGCAGGGAGGGTGGTTTGGCCCGAACAACGGCTCACGATTTTTCTGGACGGCGTACGGCAGCACGAAGTACAGCGACCAATCGCTGGATTTCTTAACATCGACGTTTGATTACCGCGATTACACGCGGTTCCTGAAAGACTACGTTTTTGCCTGGCGGCTCACGGCGGGAATCAGTAACGGGAAAGACCGACAGTCGTTCTTTATCGGCGGGACGGAGGGATGGATTGCGCGGCGGTTCGACCAGACGTCGTTCCCAATCCAGACGGTCGAAGATTACGCCTTCCTCACGCCGGTCATGCCGTTGCGCGGATATAACTACAACGCTCGCAGTGGAACGCGGTACGCGTTGACGAATTTCGAGCTCCGGTTCCCGCTCGTCCGCTATTTCATTCTCGGCGCATTGCCGGTCGGATTTCAGAATATCCTCGGTACCGCGTTTGTCGACGTCGGCACGGCGTGGAGCAATACCGGCGGGTGGCAAGCCTTCACACGCGACCGAAGCGGCTCACGACAATCCAAAGACTTACTGATCGGCACCGGGTTCGGCTCGCGCATTATCTTTCTCGGCTTCCCGCTCCGCATCGATGTGGCCTGGCGCTTCAACGGTTCCGGGTTCTCCGAGCCAACCTGGTATTTCTCACTCGGGCCGGATTTCTAAGTTGATTTCTGAGATGAATGAAACGTCCCGTCTTTCACAACTGAAAGGCGGGACGTTTGTGTTTCAAGTGAAGCGTTTGCAATGAAGAAAGAAATTCATCTCTCCATCCTTCTTCTTGCTGCTGGCGGTTCAACGCGCTACGGATCGCCAAAGCAGCTTCTCCCATTCCGCGGTAAACCGCTCATCCGCCATCTCACAGAAGTTGCCCTGCAGTCCAAAGCGAGTGACACCTACGTGGTGCTTGGCGCGGAGGCGAAGAAGATCAGCCAAGAGTTGTCGGGGCTTCCCGTTCGCCTGATCGTCAACGAAGAGTGGCAGGAAGGCATCGGCTCGTCGCTGCGCGCTGGCGTTCAAGCGTTGCCCAAAACCACCGAGGCTGCGCTGATCATGCTCGGCGATCAACCGCTGGTGACGAGCGCCCATCTCAATTCGATCATCGAGGCACACCAATCCACAGGCAAACCGATTGTCGCTTCCGCCTATTCCGGGACGCTCGGGGTTCCGGTCATCTTTGCGCGCCGCTTCTTTCCGGAGTTGCAACGACTCTCCGGCGACACAGGAGCAAAACAGATCATTCAGAACCATTCGGGCGAAGTTGCCGGTATCCCCTTTCCCGATGGTGTTGTCGATATCGATACTCCTCGTGATCTTCAGCATCTCTGAATATTCACTCACCGACCTCCCACCACCGCTCGCCGAAAAGTCTGCAACATTTCCATCTCCCCATTGTATCTTCAGTAGCAGAACAATCGAGGAGATTCGTATGGAACACCAACATCGACTCAAACGCGAAGGCCGGGGTCTCTTCGGTCTTATCCTCATGCTCTCCGGCGTGTTGCTTTTGCTGGAGAATGTGGATATCATCGACATCGGCTGGACGTACTGGCCGCTCATTCTCGTGTTCATCGGCTTCTATAAGCTGTCTGAATATGGGTGGCGGTCGGGCAATGGCCTCTGGCTCGTCATCATCGGACTCTGGCTTCACGTCTCAATCAACCACATCTTTGGCCTGTCATTTCTGGACACCTGGCCGATTCTTATCATCGGTTGGGGTCTGAGTATTCTTTGGCGCGCACTCGGCAAGCAATCAACATGGATCATGAAGGAGAATCACCATGCAATATAAACCGATGTTCCGTCTCGGCGGTCAGGTCGTTTTTGGACTTATCGTCATCACCCTCGGCGTTCTTCTGACGCTCGACAATATGGGCGTGTTCGAAGCACGCGAGATTCTTCGTTACTGGCCCGCCCTGCTGATCGTCTGGGGCATCACCAAGCTCACCACGAGCGAAGGCGGAGGTCGCTTCTTCGGCATCATGCTGACACTCGGTGGCTCATTGCTCTTGCTCGACAAACTGTATGTCGTTGATTTTGGGTGGCGCGAGTTCTGGCCACTGCTCCTGATTGCCATTGGCGGCACCATGTTGTGGAATTCCCTCGCACGGCGCACACAAACCATCAGCCCAGTCGGTTCAAGTACAGAAACCGACTCCGTGGTGAATCACTTTGCGTTGATGGGAGGAATTGCACGAGTGAATAGCTCCCAAGATTTTCGCGGTGGAGAGCTGAGCGCCATCATGGGTGGCGTTGAACTGGATTTACGCCATGCCAACATTCAGAGTGGCGAGGCTGTCCTCAACATCTTTGCCTTCTGGGGCGGCATCGAGCTCAGGGTGCCTGAGGATTGGACCGTTATTGTTCAGGCTACACCGATCATGGGCGGCGTGGAGGATACAACGCGCGGGCCCAAAGGTGATGCAAAGAAAAAACTGATCATCAACGGTACCGCCATTATGGGCGGAGCGGAAATCAAGAATTGACGAGTGATACATTACCTCATTGGGCAATGAACCGATGATTCACTGGATCAATCGTCCGCGGAGCCAATCATTCTACTGATAATCCACTGACCAACCGTGCACCCGATTCTTGCGCAACGTGAACGCGTACTGATCTACCTCTCGGCCTGGCTGATTCTCGGCGTGCTGCTGGCTTCCATCGCCGCCGTGCCCGGCAGTACGGAGTGGATCGCAGTTCTTCTTCTCGTTCTTCCCCTCACCACGGTCTACGCGTTTGTCTGTCTTTCGGCGTGGTATTTGTGCCGGGCGTTCCCGCTCCACCGAACCGCGCTGTTGAGATTGTTGCTCGTCGCTCTTCTTGCCAGCTCGATCACGAGTTCGTTCTTGGTGATGCTCGGACTCGGCTGGCAGTGGTTTCTCGGTCAGCTTCCGTTCTTCGTTTCGCTGGGCGCTCCGGTTGAGGTCGATGCTCGCATGATGCTTGGAATCGGCTCGGTGTTATACCTGCTGGCTCTGGCTGTGCAGTATCTTCTTGTGACGTTTGAAGAGTCTCGTGCCGCCGAGCGCCAGGCGTACGAGGCAAAGCTCCTCGCGCAGGAGGCCGAGCTGAAAGCACTTCGCGCGCAAATCGACCCACACTTTCTCTTCAACAGCCTCAATTCGATCAGCGCCCTCACCACCAAGAATCCGAACGCCGCGCGGCACATGACCCTGCTGTTGTCGGATTTCCTGCGGGCAAGTCTGAATGTCAGCTCGAAAGAAGCCATTCCCCTGGAAGAAGAACTTTCCCTTGCCGAAAAGTTTTTAGAGATTGAGCAAGTTCGGTTTGGCACACGCCTGCGGGTCCAGATGAGCGTGGACGATGCCGCCAAACCGTGCCTGGTGCCGACGCTGCTGTTGCAGCCGTTATTCGAGAATGCCATTACGCACGGCATTGCCCATCTTGTGGACGGCGGAACGATCCGCCTGAAGGCATACCGCAATGGGTCGTCGTTAACGGTGAAGATCGAGAACCCCTGCGACCCCGACAGGCCGACACGCACGGGAAGCGGCGTCGGGTTGGAAAATGTGAGAATGCGATTACGGGCGCTCTATAAGAATGATGCACGCGTGGAAGTGTACGAAGACAAACGATTGTTCCGCGTGGAGCTCATGTTGCCTGCCCACCAGGATTAACGGGCCATCAGTGTCATCACCAAACGGTCTGACCGCGAATTAACGCGAACATACGCAAATGAGATGAGGGTAAGCTGTGGTAAATGGCCTCCTGTGAAAAAAGAGTATGGCGGAACTACTTGAGAAAGAACTGGTCTATCGAATTATCGGTTGCGCGCTGACTGTACACAAGACGCTCGGCCCAGGCCTGCGAGAGAAGACCTATGAGAATGCCCTTTGTGTGGAGTTTCGAAGAGAACGGATTGCATTCAACCAGCAAGCTCGGTATCCTGTTCTTTATCGTGGGGAGCATGTTGATGAGTTCGTGCCCGATCTCGTTGTTGAACAGCGTGTCATCGTTGATACGAAAACCGTCGAGCTGATTACAAATGATCATCGTGGCGTAATGATCAACTATCTTCGAATTACCAGGTTGAAAGTAGGGCTAATCATCAACTTCAAGAATCGAACAATGGAATGGGAACGGATTGTGTTGGACGAGGCACGATAATGTATTCGCGTCAGTTCGCGCCTATTCGCGGTTAGTCACGTAGCTCATGAAATCACACCCAACAGCAATATCCCGCGCCATCATCGTGGATGACGAGGAGCTTGCCCGCTCGGTCGTGCGGGAGCATCTTGAGTCACATCCTGAGATCGAGATCGTAGCCGAGTGTACAAACGGGTTTGATGCTGTTAAAGCCATCACCGAGTTGAAGCCCGACCTGCTTTTTCTCGACATCCAGATGCCGAAGCTGAACGGCTTCGAGGTGCTGGAGCTCATCGACCATCCCTGTGCCGTCATTTTTGTGACGGCGTACGACCAGTACGCCCTCAAGGCGTTCGAAGTACACGCGGTCGATTATCTCCTCAAGCCCTTTACGAAGGAACGATTCGAGAAGGCATTACAGCTTGCGATCGAGCGAATCGACAGAAAAACTCCTCCTTCACATGCACACCTTGTTGCCGAAGTGAAGACTCACGCCCGACCGCTTGAACGAATCCTCGTGCGTGAGGGCTCAAAAGTGCACGTCATCCCTGTCGAGAAGGTCGACTACATCGACGCGCAGGACGATTACGTCTCCATTCGAGCTGAAGGCAAATCCCACTTGAAGCAAGAACGCCTCTCGAACCTCGAGGCAACGCTCGACCCCAAGCGCTTTGTTCGCATTCACCGCTCCACAATCCTCAACATCGACCGCCTCGCCAAGATCGAGCTGTACGCCAAGGACAGCCGCGTGGTTATTCTCAAAGACGGGACGAAGCTCTCCGTCAGTCGCACGGGATACGAGAAGTTGAAGGCGCTGTTGTAATAACGCAGATCACGTTTCTGTGTACTCTCGCCGAAGAGGTATGACCAGACGAGAACCACTCTCCCTCACAAAGAGCGCCTATTGCCTTCGATGAATGCTCGAGGTCACAGAAAGCATTAATTTCCTGCCGTTCTCTTGACATTCGCCGTTTTTTTTCTTAAGTACGATTGCCCTGTATCTGAAGACTCCACGTAGAGATTACAGGGCAGAACAAACTGCGAGGACGACCACCATGAGGGATGGCATGCTTGTAGACCCACACCGAAACAGTGCTTCCAATATCCACCAACTTCAATTGAGAATTCTGGGTGTACACTCTCAAGTCCGCGTTCTGTTGATCACTTTCTGCGCAACGACTCTTCTCCAGGCCCAATGGCAAGCCAATGGCGTCCCAGTGTGTGATACAAGTGCAAATACCGGGTACTATATGCTTCCGCAAATTGCTCCTGATGGTGACGGCGGAGCTTACGTTTGCTGGAAAGACGCACGCAACGGCAATTATGATATTTATGCCCAGAGAATTGGCCATGATGGAAGAATGCTTTGGCAGAAGAATGGTATTCCAATAGTCGATGATTCTTCCACGCAACAATTTCCGCGGATCATTAGTGATGCCAGAGGTAGTGCCTTTATTGCTTGGGAGGATAATCGATCACAAACTAATACTCATATTTACGCTCAAAGAATAGAAAAGAATAGTCAATCATTGTGGCAAATTGGTGGTGTCAAAGTTGCAGAAACTCCGGGTCTTTTCATAAGCCTTGCAGAAGATGGTAAAGGTGGACTTTTCGTCGCGTGGAATTCAATTTTTGGTTTCGATCCAGTGACTGGAATTGTTGATGGTGTTTTTATCCAACGGTTGAACAGTCTAGGGCAACGCATTTGGCCAGATAGCGGCGTTCAAGTAAGTAACCGACCTGGCAGAGTGTGGCCAAATGATATAGCTGTTATTAGCGATGGTCTTGGGGGGGCGATAATCGCGTGGAGCGAGGGTGAGTTTAATCAAGAGAAGATATACGCTCAGCGTATCGACAGTTTTGGAAAGCCTCTATGGCTGGTAAATGGCATTGAGATCAGTCAAGGTCTATATAACATTGATGTAGGCATAAGTAGCGATCTAACTGGGGGGGCAATAATAAGCTGGACAAACCTCTCCGCAAATTTGAAGTATGCTCAAAGAATAACTTCAGAGGGCAAAAAATTGTGGGGTACATCAGGGATTGTGGTAGGTGGAATCGTTAGTGGAGGAGCTCGGCGCCATACAGCTGATAACCAGGGCGGTGCTTTTATTGGACACAGCAAATGGATTCAACACGTAAATTCTGCAGGCGTAAAACGCTGGGAGGGAGAAGGCGCTCAATATACCGATACAACGACAGGATTCTTTAATTCTACCCAGGCATTAGGCCTGAACGGAGGGATTTGGAATTTCTGGTCTCAAAATACTTCTTCCGGTATAGTCGACATCTATGGGCAATACGTCGATGGTTCAGGAAATCCTCAATGGGGACCTTCCGGCAAACCGATCTGCAATACACCGGCAATTCAGGATTGGTCTCGTGCTGTGCCCGATGGGCGCGGTAGGGCGATTGTTGTGTGGGACGATTTCCGAAACGGCCACTCAAACATTTTTGCTGTACGAGTTGATACACTGGGAACCGTCACAAGCATAAATGATAAAGCAGATGTATTGCCTGATTCACCACGGTTGGAACAAAACTACCCCAATCCGTTCAACCCAGAAACAATAATTGAATACAAGATTCCATCAAGAGGCACCGTACAACTCATTGTCTACGACACGTTAGGGAAAGAAGTGATTACGCTAGTGAACGAGCGACAAGAAGCAGGGTTTTACAGGACTATTTGGAATGGAAAAAACTCACGAAGAGAAAAGGTTTCATCAGGGCCGTATTATTACCGTCTTTTTTTCAATAACAACGTACAGGCAACAAAAAAAATTATCTTGCTTCGATGACATGGCAAGTGAAGGCGGTGGATCTTTATGAGATGAATACAGAAAAATCGAAGCCCTCGGTCCCGCCTGTGAAGGCGGAGTGAAAAATACTCTCTAGCGGGAGAAATAATTTTCAGTACGTCGAACGCGTACGCCGAGGGCTTTCTGTTTTCAAGATACTGTAAAACAACACTTTTCTCAACTTTAAAATTGTATGGAGGAACCAACCATGAAAACAATCATCCGCAACATATTGGTTCTACTTGGTCTCTGCACTGTAGGCGGGAATACAGCATTCTGCCAGCAGGCCGACACGAGCAGCTATTTCCCGCTTGGAGTGTGGGGAATTTGGATAGACCATGACAAACCGCCGTTTTCTGGTACACCGAATTGGAGTTTGGAGCAACAAAATTGGAGAGACGTAAGAGGTAATTACCTTGTATTCTGGATTCCTATGTCAGTTGAAGGAACTGTGATGGACTTTGCGGATCAGAACGGCTACAAAATGGACATCGCAAACTTCAATTACTGGTACCCCGATGGAATTATGAATGAAAACTCGTTGTATCACTGGGTTAATTTTGTTGGTATGAGTGACACAATGAGAGCGGTTAGACTCATTGATAGTTTAAGGAACGTTTGGGGCAATAGGCAGGGATGGTACAATTATACTTTCGATCAAGAAAGGCCTGTATCTAACCCAGACTTTTGGCCGCGAGTTCAGTTTCTGGCAAGGAAAATACGGGAATTGAACCCTGCACGAAAATCTTACATGGTTTCGGGAGGAGCTCCTCCTCAAGAGTTTATCAATGCAACTCCTTCATTAGATATCCTCCAGATGGATCACTACGTCTTCAATGAAAATGTTGGCCAGAATTATTCAGCCCAGCAAACTGCCTTAAACGACCTCCTTATCCAGTATGATAATACGAGCAACAGAATCAGAGGTAGACACACAGAGTGGCAAGCGATAATTCAGGCTCAGCGCGAATACTGGACTGGCACGGGTTGCAACAACCGTCGACGTCCTAACTTTTACGAACTGCGAGTACAAGCGTACTTGGCACTTTCACGGGGTTCAAGAGGTATAACCGGGTACGTCTACGGAACGAAACCGCTGGGAGGGAGTGGGACACAGTCTATAACAGAAGCCGAAGGTTTACACACTGCAGGCACTCCTGCTCAGTGTGATCTGACCGCTTCAATTGGATTGGTTGATCAGAACAGAAACCCATACACTGCTACATCCGATCCCGATGGTATTCCCGGCTTTCAGAATGTGGCTAATCTTTATCAAGAGTTAAGGCATATTGGTTCAACCATGCGGAAACTTAGACATTATCAAGCCTTCGCGGGATTTGCCGTTCCTGCAAACAACGCCGCTGGCATTTCAAGTGTCGGGCACAATTACAGCGGGGCCAACCGCATTGAGGTTGGTACATTCAAGAGGATGGATGAGGGAGCGGATTCGACTCGATATTTTATGCTCGTGAACCGTGTTTGTAATGACGAAAGTGGTGGGATTGCTCCACCTCAGGTCCCCACGGTTTCCTTCAATCTTCCTACCGGGAATTGGGAAATCCAGGAAGTTGTCTCGAAGAAATCTTGGATCGTCCTCAATTCTGGTACCTTCTCTGACACCCTCAATCCGGGTCAAGGAAAACTTTATCAGATCAAACCAGCAATTTGGAGCGGCACGAAAAGCATCGAGAACGATGTTGTTGTCTACGCGGGTGCAACACTGACTATTAACGCGGGATCCACGGTGCAATTTGCAGCCAATATTCCTTTGACAAGCTACGGTCGCATTCTGGCTAACGGCACTTCCACGCAACGCATCACGTTCACAAAGTCTGGCGCTAACAACTGGCAGGGCATTGTGCTCAACGGTGCCAACAATACATCGCTGCAATATTGCGACATCAACTACGCAACACAACCGATTGTTGCTTCAAATACCAGTACTCTCACTATTAGCAATTGCACGATCAATAATTCGAGCTTCTTCGATAATAATAGCAGCGACGCGGCCGCAATGCGTTTTTATGGCTCTTCGCCTATGATTTCTTACGTCACCATTAACGGTCAAGCTAACTCGTGGAACGGTGTGCGGTTTGCTAGTGGTTCGGGTGGTTCAATCTCCAACAGTACTATCCAGAACTGCGGTGGAGGAAACGGCATTGTTGTTCAGGGAAACTCAAGTCCTGCGATATCCAATAACACAATACGGAACAATTTTTACCACGGAATTATCATTGTGAGCAATGGAACTGGTAATCCGATTATTACAGGCAACACTGTGGAGTCAAACGGAATCGTGGGCGGTGTTAAGACGTATAATGGCATAAATTTCTACTCTTCGGCAGGTAAAGTTGTCGAAAACATTGTTCGTTACAGCAATTACGGTATTTATTGCGATACCTACTCTTCCCCGAGCTCCAATAATGGAAGCCAGGGAAGGAATCTGGTAACAGGGAATCGCTATGGACTCAATGTTTACTACAACAGCAATCCCATCTTTGGCGTGTTCCAGAGCAATCAGTACTATGGCGCGTGTAATAAATTTCTTGCCAACGAGTTGTATAATGCGTACGCGAACCAAACGTGTAATGTGTACGCACAGGGAGCTTGGTGGGGTGCCGATCCGCCGGATGCCTCAAAGATCGTGGCCATCAACAACTCTATCATCGAGTATTCCTACTGGCGGCCGTTTGACGATAACGACTGCATTTATGGACCTCTGCCTCGCGTAGCTGAAACGGGAACGAGCGGAACCGATGATGTTCCGACGATGCTTCGTCAGGCATTTATCGCACGCCTGCAAGGAAATTATGCTCAAGCCGTTGCGCTCTACAGAGCAGTTCTCACAAGCACGTTGAAGACAGCAGAGCAGCAGCGGGCGTTGGTTGGCCTCTTCGAGGTCTATCGCGACTCAAAAGATCCATCCGTACTTGCAGATATCACACGGCATCAATCCGTTGCAGGCACGTTAGGGCTTGTTGCATCCGAATTGCTCATGCAGATGTATGCCTCGATGGGGAGGTTTGAAGAAGCAAAGGGAATTGCACTTGGGCTGGCGCAGAGATACAGGAACTCTGAGACCGAACAGCGAGCCTTGATTACGCTTGCATCACTCGGCGGATTTTCTGAGAGTCAACGCTCAGTGTCACGGCAGTATCTTACTGAGCTTGTCGAGCGCCACTCATCTACTGTCGACAAAGGCTTGTTGGTTGCTTTGGGCGCAACCGTCAGCGAAGGTTCGGCAAAGATTGCTTCTGGTGAAACGGGGCAGTCGGAATTTTCGATTTCGAATTACCCCAACCCTTTCAATCCCTCGACAGTCATTCGGTTCACGCTGCCGGAAGCTGGGATGGCCTCGTTGAAGGTGATCGATCTTCTTGGCCGTGAAGTTGCAACGCTTCTCAACGAAGAGCGACCAGCAGGTACTCATCAAGTTCAGTTTGATGCTCGTACCCTGCCAAGTGGGGTTTATTTTTACAGGCTGGAGTCCGCTGGAAAGGCTGCGATCCAGAAAATGG
Source organism: Bacteroidota bacterium (assembly GCA_035574455.1). Classification (GTDB taxonomy): domain Bacteria; phylum Bacteroidota; class Ignavibacteria; order UBA10030; family UBA10030; genus DATLYT01. Next base: position 1,827 of record DATLYT010000074.1, on the reverse strand, counting down.
TGCTGGCGCGGTGAGAGGAAGCACATATCATCCTTATTGTTATTCAGGGGCGGGTTTAATAACTCGCCCTTTTTGTTTATGCAAACGCTACACAAAAGCCCCCTTGAGACGTGGATGAGAACCCCTATTACCAATCCGCCGGCCCGTCTGCCATCTTCTTGGCGGAAGGCAGAATGCGCGAACATTGAATCAAATTCGGGGGAAAGGAGCATGAAAGGAGACTTTTCGTCTACGCCTCTTGCATTGAGGAGAAGCGCCTTGTATTATTAGTCTCAATAGTACTTCCCCTTACTCTCCGGAGAACTCGCCATGAAGCAGATTCTCTCTCTTCTCTTCACCGCATGGTTGATGACAAATATCGCTGTCGCTCAAACAACCGCGATCAAAGCCGGGAAGATGGTCGACCCTAAATCCGGCAACGTGCTCTCGAACCAGATCATTCTCGTCGAGAATGGCAAGGTCAAATCCGTCGGTACCAATGTCGCCATTCCTCGCGACGCAACGGTGATCGACCTCTCTCGCTACACCGTGCTTCCCGGACTCATCGACTGCCACACGCACGTGCTCTTGCAGCCGGAGGATGAAGGCGAAGTTCCCCCGGTCATCACCAAATCGCAGGCCTTCCGCACCGTGCAGGGTGTCGCCGCGGCGAAGAAGAATCTCGAAGCCGGCTTTACCACGATGCGCGATGTCGATAGCGAAGGCGCCGGCTTTGCGGATGTGGCGGTGCGTGATGGAATCAATCAAGGCATCATTCCCGGCCCACGACTCTTTGTCTCGACCTATGCTTTGACCATCACCGGCGGCCACATGAATCTCCACGGTTTGAACCCAGACATTCAACTTCCTGACCCAGCCGCCATCACCGACACCCGCGAGGCGATGATTGCTGAAGTGCGCCGCGAAGTCAAATACGGTGCCGATTGGATCAAGCTGTATGCGACCGGTACCTTGCGGCATGTCAATCCGGTCACGCTCGAATCGCTCAGCCAGGTGAGCGTGAAAGATGTGCAGGCGGTGGTGAATGAAGCCAAACGCTGGGGGAAAGATGTTGCCGCGCACGCGTATGGCGGTGAAGGCGCGAAAAATTCTATCCTCGGCGGCGTGCGATCCATCGAGCACGGCATGCTTCTCGATGACGAGATCCTCAAGCTGATGGTGGAACGAGGAACGTTCTGGTGCCCAACGTTGAGTGTCTATGTGACCGACGACCCTCAACGCATGACCGACGTGCGGAAGAGAATTGTGCAACGCCACAAGGAGACCTTTCAAAAAGCGATGAAGATGGGGGTGAAGATTGCGTTTGGCACGGACGTGGGCGCGTACGATCATGGAACGTCTGCTCGGGAGTTTGTCAGAATGGTGGAATACGGCATGAAGCCGATCGACGCGATCCGGTCGGCAACCATCACGGCCTCCGAGCTCCTGCGCATGGAACACCAGATCGGCACTCTTGAGCCGGGAAAATTCGCCGATGTGATTGCGGTAGAAGGCAATCCTGTAGAGGACATCCGCGCCTTGACCCGCGTGGTGTTTGTGATGAAAGAGGGGAAAGTGTACAGATCGCTTCATTGATTCATTGAGCCATCAGTTCATTTGCTAGAAGGAGCGAGTTATGGCATTCCAATCTGAAGAATTAAAGCAACGGACTAAACAGTTTGCTATTCGGATTGTCAGATTGTTCCGTTCTCTTCCACGAGTCGAAGAAGCGAGAATAATGGGAAAACAGGTTCTTCGTTCGGGGACTTCTATAGCGGCAAATTACCGAGCGGTTTGTCGTGCTCGTTCGAGAGCAGAGTTCATTTCGAAAATTGGAACGGTTGTGGA
>DATLYT010000073.1:0-4092 GCA_035574455.1 Bacteroidota bacterium | reverse complement strand
ATCGGAGGTACTGATGAAACGACTCTATGTGATCTGTTTTTCGCTCTTGTTTACTGCAAACCCGGCAATCTCTCAACAGCCCTCGTACGACCTTCTCATCAAGAACGGCCGCGTACTTGACGGCACCGGCAATCCGTGGTTTTACGCCGACGTTGCGGTGAAAGATGGAAAGATTGCTGCTATCGGCAAACTCGACGGCGCCAGAGCAACACGCACCATCGATGCAAAGGGACAGTATGTGGTGCCGGGGTTTATCGACATCCACTCGCACGCCGACAACGGGCTTGCCGAGGCGAAGACACAAACCGCACCCAACAAAATCATGCAGGGCATCACGACGGTGGTCGTGAATCAAGACGGCCGCTCGCCCAACTGGCCGATTGCGAAGCAGAAGCAGACGTACGAGAAGCAGAGAATCGGTGTAAATGCAGTGTTGCTCGTAGGACACGGTACGGTGCGACAGATGGCGATGAAGGGCGATTTTCGCAGGCCCGCGACGCAACAGGAAATTGAGGAGATGAAAAAGTTGGTCAAGCAAGGGATGGAGGAAGGTGCGTATGGAATGAGTGCTGGACTTGAATATGTCCCGGGCCGCTGGAGTGAACCGGAGGAGGTGATCGAGCTGGCGAAGGTCCTCGCGCCCTACAACGGCTTCTACATCTCCCATCAGCGCAGCGAAGGCCGCGAGCCGCTCTGGAAAGTTGCCTCCGATCCTACACCGTCGGTCGACATGCTGCAGGCGGTTCAGGAGACGATTGAGATCGGCCGACGCGCAGGCATCACGGTTGTCTGTTCGCATCTCAAAGCCAAGGGTGCGTCATACTGGGGAAGCAGTTACGCGGCAACGCGACTTATCAAAGAAGCGCGGGATCAGGGCATTGCCGTGTATGCCGACCAATATCCGTATCCCACCACCGGCACAGACGGCGAGACGGTCTTGATTCCACAATGGGCGCTGGTAGATGAAGGTGTGGATCCGGGCGGACAATTAGCGCAACTTGCCCGTAGCAATCCGGAGAGACTGAAGTCGAATTTCGCGAAGCGGATGGAAAATGAGGAACTGCGCAAGAAGATCCGTAACGATATCGCGAACGAGATCGACCGGCGCGGCGGTGCCTCCAACATCATCATCTATGAATTTCCCGACCGGTCCTACGTCGAGCAATCCCTGGCACAGATCGCCGCACGGTTCGATGAAGACCCGGTGTCGACGGCGATTCGAATTCAACTCACCGGCTTCAATCGCCCCGGCGGGGCAAGGATGCGCGGCTTCTCGCTCTCCGAGTACGACATCGAGCATATCATGCAGCAAGAGTTTACCGCCACCTGCACCGATGCGTACACGGTCGCGCTGGGCGACGGCGTTCCGCATCCGCGTCACTATGGGAGCTACCCGCGCAAGATTCAGCATTACGTTTTCCAGCGCGGCGTTATCTCGTTGCCGTTCGCGATCAGATCGATGACGTCGCTTCCCGCGCAGATTATCGGACTCAAAGACCGCGGCCTGCTCAAGGAAGGCTACTGGGCAGACATCACGATCTTTGATGAAGAAAAGATTGCCGACAAGTCAACGTATACCAATCCGCACCAATATCCCGAAGGCATTCCGTACGTGCTGGTTAACGGACAGTTCGTTGTCGATGACGGGAAGATGACCGGTAAGCTGCCAGGAAAGGTGTTGACTCCGAACAAAAGCAGCTCGGGGCAAACACCGGTGAGAAAGTAAATGATGGCGCAATCAACGTATCTCCTCGGTGTCAACCCGGCTGAGCTCGAACGGCTCCGTTTTCAACACACCGTTTGGGGCCCAGTCACCAAGACCTTTTTCGACCGGATCGGTGTGGCGACAGGCTGGAGGTGTCTCGACGTTGGCGCGGGTCCGGGGTTGGTGACTGTGGACCTGCGTGAGCGCGTGGGAGAGTCGGGCGAAGTGACAGCACTCGAGCCGGCACAGTACTATCTCGATGTGCTCGAGCAAGAGATTGAGAAACGTCGCTGGACAAATGTAAAGATGATTCGCGGAACAGTAGAGGAATCCGACTTGCCTCAGAAACAGTACGACCTCATCTTCGCTCGTTGGGTTGCGAGCTTTGTACCGGATGTTGAGCGGTTCCTTGAGCGCCTTGTGACGGCATTACGTCCAGGCGGCGTCATCGCCATTCAGGATTACTACTATGAAGGCCTCTCACTTTTTCCTCATGGTGGTCCATGGGATCGGATGTCGGATATCGTCCGCGCGTACTATCATTCGGGCGGCGGTGATCCGTATGTGGCAGGAAAACTCCCCGCGCTCTTTCGTCAACATGGTCTCCGTCTCACGGACTTTACTCCCACCTGTCTCTCAGGCGGGCCCTCAAGCGGTGTGTTCCAGTGGGCCGAGCGGTTCTTCTCCCTCCACACGCCGTTGATGGCAGAGAAAGGTATCATCTCCCACGAAGAGGCAGAGGCGCTTCTTGCCGATTGGGAAGCACACAAGCGCAATCCCGACGCCCTCTTTTTTTCTCCCCTCGTGGTCGATATTGCTGCAATACTCAAAGGAGAGCACTCATGACCTATTCGGCAGAAAAGCATTTTCATTTTCAGGTTGCAGAGTACGACAGAATCATCCGTACGCTTATTCCTCAATATGAGACGATGCATGCGATGATCGTCCGATGGTGCTCGCATGTTCTGTCTGCCCGCCAACGCACGTCAGGCACAGGCGGGTCTGACAAGCTAAAGATCATCGATTTAGGCGGCGGCACGGGCAGCCTCACCGCGGCAGTTGCGGAACAGTTTCCGAATGCAGATATTGAGGCGTGGGATATCGACGCAAAGATGATGGAGGTGGGGCGCCACCGGCTGGCACCATACGGCAGCCGTGTGCGGATGGTCGAGCGGTCGTTCGAGGAGCCTCTGCCGGAATGCGATGCCGTTGTGGCGTGTATCGCGTTGCACCACATCAGGGATCTCGACAAGAAAATCAAGGTCTACTCGAATATCTTCCAAGCCCTTCGCTCGCCGGGCATCTTCGCTAATGGCGACGCGACGATGAGTGTAGACCCTCGCACGCAAGAAGCAACGTACCGGCTCTGGATGGAGTTCATGATGAGCAACGGGATGACGGAAGAGGAAACGCGCCAGCATTTTGCCAATTGGCGGGAGGAGGATCGGTATTTTTCGTTGCAGGAAGAATTCGAGGCGCTGAAAGCCGCGGGTTTTGCACAACCCGAATGCTTCTGGCGCTATGGACCGATGACCGTCTACGGCGGAGTGAAATGAACAACCATGAAAGGAGGTTACGTATGCGAACACTTCTCTCGGTGGTGATGATTGCCGCCTGTACGCTCTTCATGGCGGGATGCCTGCAGGTGCAAACCGTGGTCAAAGTCAAACCGGACGGCAGTGGTACAATTGAAGAGAGAACCGTGATGAAAGGCCAGATGGCCATGATGATGATGGCCATGTCGCAGATGGACGATGAACAAGGCGACACGAAGAAGAAAAAGAAGAGCGGGCTATTCAGCGAAGAGGAGATGAACAAGCGCGCTACCGAAATGGGCGAAGGCGTAACGTTTGTCTCGGGAAAAGAAATCAAAGTGGATGACGGCCAGGGCTACGAAGCGGTGTTTGCGTTCAAAGACATCAGCAAGTTGAAGCTGAGCGAGTCGCCGGACGTTAACCCGATGGGCTCGAGTTCGGGCGAGAAAAATGAGGAAGAGAAGAAAGAGAAAAAGTACGTCACGTTTGCCTTCACAAAAGGAAGTCCCGCAACATTAACAGTCTACATGCCGCCGAGGGAGAAGAAGGAAAAGTCAAAAAAGGTGGAGAAGAAAGAAGACGACCAGGATATGAAGGCCGGCATGGCGATGGCGCGAGCGATGTTCAAAGACTTGAAGTTCTCCTCGGTGATTCAGGTACAGGGGTCGATTGTTGAGACGGATGCGACGTTCCGGGATGGCTCGACGGTGACACTCTTCGACGTGGATTTCGACAAGCTCATGTCGGACGAGACGCTGATGAGCAAAGCGATGGAGAACGAAGACCTCTCCGACGAAGAAGCAAAAGAGCTGATGAAGAAATATCCCGGCATCAAGATTGAGACGAATAAGG
>DATLYT010000072.1:0-12749 GCA_035574455.1 Bacteroidota bacterium | reverse complement strand
CACATTGACCCCGTCTCCCTCGCGGTGCTGGATTTTGAAATCGCTCATGTTGTAGATCTCCTTCTAACGGACAATTGCGAATTATTCATACTCTTCCTTGGGATTTCGTTCTCAGCCGGTCCACTTCGCCACAATGAGAGTTACGTCGTCTCCGTATGCTAAATTCCCGGTGTGCCGCTTTACTTCATCAAGCAATCGTGTTTTAATACACTCTGCGGATTCTGCACGGCTTGCTGAAACCACATCCAATAACCGCTCATAGCCGTATTCCTCACCGTTGGCGTTTCTTGACTCCGTAATGCCGTCCGTATAGAAAACGCAGACGTCTCCGGGCTTGAGTTTGATTGAAATCTCATCCGTCGAATCACGAAACAGTTTGCCGTTCGTTAAGCCTAATCCTAAACCATTCGGTCGGATTAATTCGCGGCGCTTTTCTGAAATATACGCCATTGGACAATGCCCTGCACGCGCAAGCTGCAGTGTTCCTTTTGATGTATCAATGACGGCGTACAAAAGGCTGATAAACGCGCGCCGCTCTAAACTTCCGATGAGTGTCTCATTAGCTCGGATCAATAAGTCTTTGGGCGAGGAGCAGAGTTTGCTCAGGGATTGGAAGATCCCTTTTACTTCCGCCATATAAAAAGCTGCCGAGACACCTTTTCCGGCAACATCTGCAACGACGAGGCCTAATCGGTTGTTCTCGAGGTTGACAAAATCGTAATAGTCGCCGCCGACTTCCATCGAGGGTTCCCAACTCGCCGCAAGCTCTAACGTTGGATACTGCGGCAATTGTTCGGGTAATAGCTTCTTCTGCATCTGCTGGGCAACCATAATTTCCTGCTTGAGACGCTCGCGTTCGATTGACTCTGAGATCAATCGAGAGTTCTCAATCGCTATCGTAACGTTGTCGGCAAATGTCGTGAGGACATCGACATCATCCTGGTCAAAGCCGTATGCCATATCCTTTGTTGCATGGAGAATGCCAATGATTTCACCGTGAGAAACCAGAGGAATGCTGACTAGTGATGAGACTCGAACGCCGGACTTTTTCAGATGCTTGGTTCTCTTGTCTTCTTCAACGTCATCGATGATGAAGTACTTCTTGGTGTCGAGAATCAGTTTCCGGAGCGAAACGTCAGCACCGCCGAGAATAGCATCAATCTGTTCGGAAGAAATGTTCTTCCTCGAAACGGTTTCTACGGCAACCACGGCGCCTTTACCGTCGCGTTTAATCAGTTCCAACCACGCACGTGAGGCACCAACAACTTCCAGCGTCATGTGCGTAACGGAGTTCACGAGATCCTGAAAGTCGAACACTTGGGCTACCAGCCTACTCAGGTTGTGCAGCGAGCTCAATTCCGACTGCTTGCGTTCATATTCGTCTGCGGTGGGAAGGTGGAAGAGTGTGCTGACGAATGCCATACCGCAATAGAAAGAACCGAAAATCAGGTTCAAAAAGACAAAACGCTGCAAAGGAGCGCTGATGGTCAGTAATGCCTTCTGCCCGAATTCGTTTTCCGACAACACGGCAAGAAGAGCAAACACGAGAAAGAGTAACGCTCCATAGATAATCGAGTAGATTTTCTCCCGACGTGAGAGGGAAACAATCCAGTTCTGCTTGAACGAGTTTACAACGATCATCACAATGGCTAACGGCATGAACGCAGAAGCAAGGAGTGCTAAATCCACCGGAAGCAGTGGAAGCGTGGTTAGCGACGTTGCTATGAGCAAAATGAGGTAGATGATAAAATTCCTCCGTGCCCCCTTACGTCGTTTATAGAGGATGAGGTCATACAACGTAAGTAACGTATGGAGAGCAAACACAACGAGAGGAATTCCAACAAGGAATGACAACAATTCGACAATTGCTGCCTGTGGGACCTGAACTTGTTCTCCAGAACTCCGTCCGCTTACCAGAAACGCAGCTAACGCAATGGCGCCAGAAAGAATAACACCAAAGACAAGAAGTCTGCCGAGTTCTTTCGGAATGTTACGAACTCGTCTCCCTCTCTTATCGACGATGAGAAGGTATAACAGTACAAAGGCAACCAGAACGAATGCTTCGCGCACGTAACTAGCTCCGTTCACCTCGAAGCGGACCGTTTGCTGTGCGACGTCATACACGTACACGCCGAAGAAAATGGCGCCGATCAGCAGAAGAAAGACGATGCGACGAAATCGAGACATACTAGTGCTGCTTCCCAACAATCCTACGGTAGGAAACCTCAAAGGACGCAAAGAAGTTGCAACGCGCGCAAAGAAATACAAAGCAATATGCTCTGTCCCTACGCATCTTTACCCTTAGTGTTCATTGTGAATTTTTCGCGGCTAGTCTGTTTAATAAGGTAGGATAACCTTTGCTGAATCTCGAGCACTCCAGAGTCAGCCCGCTACGCGCCCACCTGAATACCGTAAGCGGGGGTGAGATATGCTTCTTCACCTTGTCCCGCGTAAGATCAGTTATGTAAAACGGCATTACAGTTTCATCTTTTTCCACGTACCCGATTGAAACCGGTACCACGTCAAAAATGTATAAAACACAATATAGACTGGTAAGGCTAGCCAGGCGCCAAAAATACCGAGTTCCGTCTGAACGCCTAAGAACCACGCGAGCGGGAGAAAAATAAGCCAGTGCGTAATCACCTCAACATACATCACGTAGAGTGTTGCACCGGCTGCTTGCAAAGCATAGGCGAGAATAATGCCGGCGCCGTAGATGATCTGTGCAACGCCTGCAAGCTGGAGAATCGGTGTCGCCATAGCAATGACACTCTCGTTCGATGTGATGATGCTGAGAATTAACTCCGGAGCAAAAACAAAAATCAATCCGAGAAGTAGCGTGAAGATGACCGCGATCTTGGCTGTCTCGAAACCATAGCGTTGTGCTTCATCCGCCTGTTCGTTTCCCAGTGCATTGCCAACCAGCGTCTGCGCCGCTATACCCAATCCGAAACACGGCATGAATGAAAGAAACAACGCTGTAATCACGACCTGTGTTGCGGCTTGTTCCACGGTTCCGATAATCCCCGTGATGGCGACGAAGAGCAAAAAGCCAAAAAGGATCAAAATATTCTGTAGCGAAACAGGGAACGAAATTCGAACAATCGGGTCAATATATCGAAAACCGAGAGCCACCACCTCGTAATATCTATACTTCTTTCGATAAGAATGTAAAAAAGTTACAAAGACGAAAAAGACAAAGCCAATCAGCATACCGATGGATGCTGCTAACCCTGCCCCGGCAATGCCCATTTGGGGGAATCCGCCCTTCCCAAAGATGAGAAAGTAATTAAAGACGATATTGAAAATATAGGAGAGGATGGCGGAAAACATAAAGACCTTCGTGTGGCCTATGCCGTAGAAAAATCCTCGGTATGCGACGGCGAGGAGGAAGAATGGCAACCCGAGCGAGCGATATTTCATATATTCGCCGCCGGCTCGTGCTACAAGGTCATCACTCGAAAAAAAGCTGATGATCTCATACGAAAAGTAGTATCCTAAAAAGCCAAATATAACTCCAAGAATAAACGCAAGCACGAGTGAATTGTTGAGGACGATGCCAGCCTCGGTATACTTTCCCTGACCTTGGCGCCGTGCAACCAAAATATGCGTCCCCGTCGCGAGGCTCGAAAAAAAAGCTGTGAGCGTCCACGTAGCGAGCACTCCTAGACCCATGGCGGCCAAGGCGACTTCCGCATTGCTGAGTCGGCCAACCATCGCCGTGTCAATGATGGAAACAATCATTTGCGAGGAAAGGCCGGCGACGGCAGGTGTGGCTATCTTCAGAATACGCTTGGCATAGGGCTTCGTGGGAAGTAAAGACATGCGGCTCTTACGATGAGGAATGATCGCAGACCAGGGTCAGAACTACCGCCCGCGCCATAAAAAGTCCGCGCCTATTTATGAGTTGATTGAAGCAATAAATCGGTCGACTTCCCGTGCTATGGACGAAGTGGGATATTCCTTCTTCACTTTCTTCAAGAGGTCGGTAGCTTTTTCTTTGTTGCCGGCTGCTGCATAATTCAGCGCTGCGTGGTGAAGATGTTCGGCGGCCTGAACGTTTTCTTTCCCCCGAAGAGCAGCTCGTTCATAGTAGGAAGCAGCGTTAGCCCGGTCGCCCTTGGCTTCGTAACACGCGGCAGCGCCAGCATACGCTGAGGCTTGGAGAAGGTTATCATCAAAGCTGACATCGAGGAAATAGGCGAGCGCTTGATCGTAATTGCCCATGGCGAAGTACGAATTTGCCAGATAAAATTTAGCAAATTCCCCAGCGTGTGTGCTGCCATAATCATTGACTACCGCAAGGAGACCACGGATATTTTCTTGCGGAATGCCATTAATGGCTGCTTCGTAGTTGCCCTGGTCGTAATACTTCATAATCTTCGCCAACTCTGTCGTCGCCTGCTCGTTATTGCTGACCATGTTGTTCCGGATAACTACGGCCGCGAGCACGACAATCACCAGACCGGTAATGACACTACTAACGAGCTTCTTGTTTTCCTCATACCACGTTCTGGCTTCAAAATAGGTCGAAACGAGTTTATCCTCTTTGATTTCCTTCTTCGTGATCTTCTTCTTCGGTTTAAGCATGTTTTCCTTTCGTTGATCGGTTGATCGATGGTGTGAAATTCTTGTACGCCCGGCGCGACTTGAACGCGCAACCTTTGGCTCCGGAGGCCAACGCTCTATCCAATTGAGCTACGGGCGCAAGTTATTTTTCAAATACTCTTTCCAGAATGGTGTTTCGACTTTGTCAAGAAATCGTCTACCCGCTGCCGTCTTAAAGTACTTCTCACGCTTGCGAGCTTCTTCGAACGTCTCAAATTCCTCCTGATACGTAAGGATAAATGGTCTGCGCCACCTCGTCGATTTTGTTCTCCCTGCGTTGTGTTCTCTCTGACGTTGCTCCCCTCTCCCGGATAGCCCAATGTAACGTTTATGATCTCGAAGACTCCTTAATACGTACGCAGAAAACATCGCTATACGTTTGACAGTTTACAGGTATGGTCCAGACTCCTACACCAGAACGATTGCTCTTACTGGGACTGTTGTGTAGTTGGACAACAAACGCTCATCCTTTGGCTCCGGAGGCCAACGCTCCCCGCCCGCCTGACCGATGTCAGTCGGTCGGGCGGGTATCCAATTGAGCTACGGGCGCGGATAGCCTCTTTTCTCCCCTAATGTAGCCATCTTTTGGCTGAGATTCAATGAAACCGTGTATCTACCTTCCCAACAACGACGCGCTTCTCTCCAACACTTCTTCCACCCTCCGATGCACTTTCTCCACCGTTATTGCTTTCATGCACTCAAACGTTTTGATGGGACATTTGTTGCCACCGTGTATGGAACATGGCCTGCACGAGAGGCCTAGTGTTTCTACAACCGTATCATGCTTCCCGTATGGAGCAAAACCAAATTCAGGCACGGTAGCGCCAAAAATCGCTACGACTGGCGTGCCGACTGCAACGGCAAAATGCAGGGGAGCGCTGTCATTGGAGATGAGCAATTTACATCGGCGAATGAGCTCTGCAGACTGGAGCGTGGAAAGTAGGCCTGCCGCAGAATAGACGCGGCTTGACCCACTCATCTCCTTGATTTCTCTGCACAATGGCTTGTCCTCTTCCCCACCGATCAGAATAACCTCGTACCGATCTTCCGCGAGATGGGCAGCAAGCTCGGCATAGCGTTCTTTCAGCCAGCGCTTGGTATTCCAGATCGTTCCGGGCGCAATGGCAATCATGTTAGAGGGATGAGAGACTTCAAGGTCAAACAATAACTTATCAATTCGTTGGACGTCTGGTGGAGTGGGGTACAGCTTCGGTAGCTCTCGTGAATGATGGTGGATTCCTAACGCTTCGAGAAGAGAGATATTTCGTTCGATCTCATGAAGGTCCTGCCGGTATCGAACGGTCTTCGAATACAACCATCTTCCTGTACTGTTGTCGAAACCGATTCGAATCGGGATACCCGCCAGTGAAACCAGCAAAGCGCTTCGAAGTGAGCGATGGGGCACAATAGCAAGACCGTACTTGTGTGAGCGAATCTGACGTAACAGTCTCAGGAAACCGGCTATCCCTTTGTCCTGTCCCCGTTTGTCATACTCAATCACCTGATGAACATCAGGGTGTGTCCGAACAAGGTCGGCAGCTCGCGGGAGAACAACAAGGTCAATCTTCGAGAAGGCAAAAAATTGACGCACGACCTGAATGAGCGGAATGGTCAGCACCACATCGCCTAAAAAGGCAGTTTGAACAATCAATATGCGGTCGATAGTTCTCATGCCCGTGTAGGGGAGTCTTGCACATGTTTCCAGCGTTTATGCATCCACATCCAGAGATGCGGGTGAGCGCGAATATACTTCTCGGTAATTGCAACATGCCGGCGCGTGAGTTCAAGAACATTAGCTTCGCTGTAACCGTTCAGATCGCGAGTCGGAACTTCTTCAAATCGAGAACGGTATGTGCCGTCGGGTTGTCGAATAGCAAACCCGATCATTATCGGCGCGCCGGTTTTCAGACTGAAGACGGCCGGACCCTCGTACGTTGGCACATCTCGTCCAAAAAATTGCACAGCACTGCTCTCTTTCGGGGCGCTCTGGTCGGCAACAATTCCCACAACCCCACCCTCATGAAGCGTTCTAAGGATTTCGCGAATAGCAACACCCATTGGCACCACCTTGTTCCCCCAGAGCGTCCGCCAGCGATTGATCTGTCGGTCGACAAACGGATTCGACTGCGGCTTCACAATTATTGAAAGTGGTAGTCCCAGCTCAACGTGCATACTTTGGGCGAGCAATTCCCAATTCCCGAAATGTGCAGTCAGAAGGATAATACCTTTCCCACGGCCGTGGAGTTCTTTTACCAACTCTGGGTTTTCAATTCGAGCAACCTCCTTGATGGTTTCTGGGCGGAATCGGGGGAACCAGAGAAATTCAAACAGTGCCGTTCCAACACTGCGAAAGGATGAGCAAGCAATCTGATCAATCTCGCGTTCAGACAAATCCGGCAACGCTCTACGAAGATTGTCCACGGCAACAGCCTTGCGGAAACCGAACAGTGTATACAGCAGTTCACCAGCCGACGCTCCGAGACGCTGAACGACGCGAAGAGGCAACAAGCGGACTCCAAAACCGAGCAACAGAAAGAACCAATATTCAATGAGATGCTTGAGTATCATTCCCCAAGCACTTTCACGATCACACGTTTTTTTCTCTGGCCGTCGAATTCGGCGTAGTAGATCTGCTGCCAGGGACCGAAATCGAGCTTCCCGTCGGTCACCGGTACGATCACTTCGTGATGCATCAGAAGACTTTTGAGATGCGCGTCGCCGTTCGTTTCGCCCGTCCGATGATGTTTGTAATTCGGGTTGAAGGGAGCAAGCTTCTCCAGCCACTCATCGATATCTTGAATTAATCCCGGTTCGGCATCGTTAACGTAGACCGACGCCGTGATGTGCATCGCTGAAACCAGCACCATCCCCTCCTTGATACCACTTTTGCGGAGAATCGCTTCGACGTCGCCAGTGATGTTGATATACTCGCGATGTTGTTTTGTATTGAACCAGAGATACTCGGTATACGATTTCATGTTGACTTTCCTTTCGACGAACGGATGATGACTTTTGCCTCGTAGGGCAGACACTGAAGATTCAAATATCCTGTCCTTGTGGGTAGTTGGTTCCCGGCGATGAAATCCAATACGATTCCGGAAAACTGAGGAGGTAACTGAATTGAGATAGATTGGCGTTTGGAAGAATTGTTGAGTAGAACGAGAATACTTTCTCCCGGCATACGGCGTTCGTACGCGATAAAATCCCCTGCTTCCGTCAATGTCATAACGTTCAATTCTCCCTTTGTGACAGCAGAGTATTCTGTTCTCAATCTTGACAGGGTCGAATGGAATTGCAGCACCTTACCTCCTGCTTGCCATCGATCTAGAAGGAGTGCGTCAGAAAGAACGATAACGGGGTTTCCCGGTAAAGTATACGCCAACGCCTCTCTTAGTTGTTCGATCCTTGTCTCTTCAGGAGTATTCGTCTTTTGAGGAAATGTACTCAGCGGGCGGTGTAATCGCAGGCGAATCGCGTTCCGTGGGAACTGTTCAGCTTCAGACTTCAGCATCTGTGCGATCGAGGAAGCGCCGGCCGCATGATCCAACAAATTACTTACCGCCGAGGAGAACGTCGCATCAAACGCTTCACGATGGAGCTCGCCGCGGTCGCTTTGCCCGATGAAGATGACCGGTTTAATCTCTTCGATTTCTTTCCGTGCACGAATCCAGAACTCTAACGGCACATGGTCGGCATCAAGACAGGCAAACCCATCCACGCCCGCTTCGCGGACCCAGTACTTCAACACTTCAATCATATATTTGCGTAGCTCGTGATGGCGGTAATTGAGAGCGGCAACATCCGAAAGTTCCGGTGTGGGAGAGACGATGGCGCCTTCGTCGTTCGTGCGAAACCAGTCAGGATGTTCCAGGACGAGTTTGCTATCCCACGCTGTGTATCGAGCCTGAAGGTCGATGACAATCCGCATCCCGCGCCGAGAGGCTTCCCTAACGAGGTGCTTGAACTCTTCGAGTGTTCCAAAGTCTTCGTTGACCGAAAGATAATCCTGTGTTGGGAAAGGGTCGGAAGATTCCGGTTGTTGGCGTAATGAGCTTGAGGGAAAGATCGACGAAAGCCAGACGACGGTAAACCCTGCCCCTTGTAGATCATCGAGACGTTGTTGAAGCCGCAGAAAAACTTTTCCATCGGCTTCTGCCGGGATTTCTATCCGTGCAAATGTTGCCTCCCGAACCCAAGCCTCGACCGGCCGTGATTCCTGCTGAGAAATGGGAATGTCGGTGTTACGATGGTCTCGACTGCACTGCAGGTTCGTGAGAAGAAATCCAACGACGAAAAACAATCGATAGAAGAGGGCCAAAGCTGATCGGATACAAAGGAGATTCATCGTCTCTCTTACAGAACGCCAAACCGGTCAAAGAGTACTACTCGCTCGCCAGGTTTTTGATGAACGGTAAAGCGACGGTGCACGGCCGGGAATTCCTCGCTCTCGCCCCATTCCCCCTCCTTGCCGCTGTTGGTGAATTTATAGTCTATTGTGGTGCCCGGAGGAACGCGGAGCTCCAGGGTCCAGATCCCATCACCCGCTTGAAGGTCGCCGTGTGTCCCATCATCATACATTCTTGTTTTATTCGGAATCCAGTTCCCAAGGCTTTCCAGGTTTCCGGTAACATAAATGGAGTTCGGTACATGAATATCCCGCGCATCACATTGCAACAGAACGGATACAAAGTCCTCACGGCTGCGCGCCATAACACCCTGCTCGACGTGTTCTTCGAGCGAGCTTCTGTCGGTAATCAACGGAAACTCGCGCTTGGGCATCTTGGCTTTGGCAAGCTTTGCAAATTTATAAACAGAGTTAATGAGCGAGACGAACCCGCGGTCGAACGGCTTGTCGCCGGGAAGCTGCGAGAGTGATGTTCCGTACCACCAGAACCAGTCAGAACCTTCTGCGGCATAGAGCGATTCCCATGCGCGAAACGCAAACCACGATTTAGAGTTACGCTTAGGGACGCGAGCCTTCGGGTCGGGAGGTTTGATGCCGGATTTCGCGAGATCTTGTCGTGCCGTCAACAGATATTCCCAAGCGCGGTTCTTTTCTTCTTGCCCGATCCAAGTATCGTAGTTTGCGTTGATCCAGGACCCCGGCCAGAGCCATTCGAGCTTCGGCAGAGTATCGATAGGGTGAGCAGGAACGCCGCGATTCGGGTTGCCCTGAAGGTATTCCGTCATCGTCACGGTCACAACCTGACGCGTTTCATACAACTTCGAGAGTTTTCGATACAGGGCGTTCTGAAATCCCTTGCCGTCGTGGTCGTAGCGGTACCACTCCCACGCATTCTCACCGTCCAAAATCACACTGAGCAGTCGGTCGGGTTCATTCTCCGGCGGAACGTAGCTGAGCACATGGCGGACGAAATCTTCTGCCGCATCCTCACCACCCCAATCCTTATACACGAATCCAATCTTATCGGAAAGCTCCGTGTCCCGAAACGCGATGACAACGGACTGCTTCGGCTTTCCGGGCGCGTAGAGAGCGTAGGGATAGTACTTTGGTTGGTTGGATGGTTTTGACCGGGCCAGGATCTTTTCATCAGTGGCTATCCACTTAATCCCTTGTTTACTCAATACCGCGACAATGTCGTGGGCAACCGCTCCTTCGGCGGGCCACATCCCTGTCGGCGGAACGCCGAACTTCGTCTTGTAGTACTCTACCGCCTTTGCCACTTGGATCTCAGCATCTTGCGGAAAGTAAAAGCGACTCGGCATCGGGTGATCCGGCTGACACAACCGAGCGAGGTCGCTGTCATAGATGAGTGGGAGAATAGGGTGATAATACGGAGTCGTGATGATTTCTACCTGCCCTCGATGTGTCGTTGGATCATACATCAGACGTTTATGCAGCGGGACTACACTTGCGAGTATCTTGTATGCCTCGACCACAATCCTATTACAATCTTCCTCGGTGATGGTCCTCTTTGCCCAGTAGGTCCCGTCCGTGTGCCGTTCGAGGATGTCGGAGAGGTCGAGAACGAGACCGTTCTCCAAAGAGACCGGCCCTTCGAGAAATTCAGGGTCAAAATTTGCCGCGTAAAACCAAAATTTGATGTCGCGCTGATCCTGCTCGGTCAGTCCCCCGACTCCCATGCGGTCGTATTTCTCTTTGAGCTGGGCATACTGGGGAAACCGCCCGAAGACAAATGGACTGACACTCAGCGCATTCCAGGTATTGCCGACGAGGTGAGCCAAATCTTTTTCGTCAAAGTCCGCCGTCGGCTTCAATGCCAAATCGATCCACGGGTCGGTGCGTCCTCCCCATTCGGCAAAATATTTCTTGGCGTTAATACGATTGCGTTTTAGATTGACGTACGGTTTCAGACGTTCAACGTAGTAGTGCTCTAACTGAAACAGGAGCGACGAGGTGAGGTTGACAGTGAAATGGATGTTCGGGTAATCCTCAATCATCGATGTCATATCGTAGTAATCTTTTGTGCCATGGGTTCGCACCCATGGACCTCGAAGGTGTCCGGAGTCCGGGTCGAGATACGACGGCTGATGCTGATGCCAGATGATGTTGAGGTACAGCGTCTTTCCTGTTTTCGGATATTCGTCGCGCATACGGTCTGCTTTCTTGAAACCCTTCGAGGTGTAACAACTCGAAGGGTATTACTGTACGGGAACGAGACGCATGATGCGATCGTCGTTATCAAACGGTCGCGCCCGGCCGTCTCGATTGCTGGTTGAAAAATAGATGAACCCATCAGGCCCTTCTGCCACTTCTCTGATGCGGCGGAACTCGTTTAACAGGAGCGGTTCTTCCAGGAGGATTTTTCGGGGATTGGATTCATCAACAACAATTCTCTGTATACGCTGACCGCGTAAACCACCGAAGAAAAAGTTGTTCTTGAATTGCGGAAATGCATTGCCTCGGTAAAACATCCCGCTTGCCGGTGCTACGGCTGGAGTGTATTCTAACAGCGGTGCCTCCATACCCTGTTTCGTCTGATTGTGATGAATGACGGGCCACCCATAATTTTTCCCCCGTTCAACAATGTTCACCTCATCACCTCCGCCAGGACCGTCAAAGCCGGATGGGCCGTGCTCCGTCTCAAACAACCACCCGGTCGGAGGATACCAATCAATGCCTTGGGGATTTCGGAAACCGATAGCAAAGAGCGGCGAGCCGGGGTATGGATTATCCTGAGGGACGCTGCCATCGTCATTCAGGCGAAGGATTTTGCCGCCCAGCGAGCTCATTTCCTGTGCGATACTCCGCTCTGCAGCATCTCCGGTGGTAACGTAAAGCTTGCCGTCTGGCCCAAATCGAATCCTACAGCCATTATGCACGCTTGAACCGGGGAGCTGTGGAACAATGTCCTTGCGATCCGTAAGTTTACCGTTCTTCAGCTGATACCGCACCACGCGATTGGCAAGGCCACCAGCGCCTGAAAAGGTGTAGCTGAGATAGAGCCAACCGTTCGAGTGGAAATTCGGGTGAAGTGCTAGCCCCATCAATCCGCCTTCACCGCGATGGCGCACTTCTTCTATTTCGGCAATGAGGGTCGGTTTTGCCTCGCCTTTCCGCAGCATTTGCAGGCGGCCGGGTCGCTCGGTGAAATACATCGTCCCTGCTTGGTCAAAAACGATCGACCAGGGAATCTCAAGGTTTGAGAGAACTGTTTCAACCTTGAACTTTATACCGTCCGATGTTGTGTAGATCTTGTCCTGCGCAAACAAAAAACTGCCAATGACAGCAAAGACCAGTACTGTTTTGCCCATCTTACACCGAGTATTTTTGGATAATCCAATCAGGAATATTCTCCGCCCTGCCTGTTTTGATGTTAATCATCGTGTAATCGAAGTATCCGTCGCTGGAAAGTTTACCATTGTCTTTCTTGATGATCTCAAAGTGCACCCGGACTCCATTCTTGACGATGGACTCGATCCATGTTCGAACAATGAACCGATCTCCCAATCCCAACGGCCGCTTAAATTCGATGAACGATGCCCGAACAACCCAGCCGAGGCCTAGTTTGATAAATTCCTCCATCGGCATTTTGTAGCAACGCTCCATCTGGTCGTAACGGGCTGCCAGCACATAGTCAAAGTAGCGGCTGTTGTGGACGTGCTGGTTCATATCAATGTCGTCCGGACGAACCTGAAGTTCGGTTTCGAATTTCGAA
>DATLYT010000071.1:0-12475 GCA_035574455.1 Bacteroidota bacterium | reverse complement strand
GTAACGGTCGTAGATGAGATGTGTGCCGTAACGCGTCACGTAGAACCAGTCATCCTTAAACTGATTCTGAAACGGATTCTCCTCGAACTCAATCTTCGTCAACCCCGCGTAGGTGACGTTCGATGTTTCCGTATACAGGTTGGCCTTCAGAGTGAGGTTGGAACGCTCGTCGAGCTTCCACACCAATTTTCCGGTAAGATCGTTGAGTCTCGTTGAGGTATTTTCGCGGGCAAGGTCGCCCTGCTTGCGTGAGTAGTCGATGAGAACGCTCGCTGGTCCCCACGTCGTTCCCGCGTCAATCTGGCCATAAAGGTAGTTTCTATTGCCCGTCATAAATTTTGCCGAAGCCGCGGTCTTTGTAGGCGGCAGGGGTGTTAAGTAGTTGATCACGCCGCCGATGGTCTGTGGACCAAACAGAATCTGTCCGCTTCCCTTGAGAACCTCGACGCGCTCGAAGCGGGTAATCGGCGGATGGTAGTACGCCGCAGGGTCGCCGTAGGGAGCCTGCGTGAACGGAACACCATCCTCTAACAACAATACCTTGCCGCTGCGCGTGGGAAAAAGTCCGCGAATCCCAATGTTCGGACGGATACCAAATCCCTCTTCGTCACGCACAACGACTCCTGGGACTTTCCGGAGAATTTCGTTAAAGCCGACCGGGTGACTTCGGGCAATCATGCCGTGTCCGACAATTTCCGCTGAGCCGGGAATCTTCATAAAGACAGCCGGGTGAGTGCCGGTGATCTCAACCGTTGGAAGGTCAACGGGTCGCGGGGCGAGGAGAATCTCGACCGGGGAAACCTCACCGTTACGGATGGTAATGGAGACAGTTGTTTCAGCATAGCCAAGCATGGATACTCGGAGAGTGTAATTTCCGGAAGGAAGAAGGGGAATACGGAAAGCACCCGATCGATCTGTTGCAGCACCTATTTTCGTTCCTAAAACCAGCACGTTTGCCCCAAACAGCGGTTCGTTGGTGTCTTTAGCGAGAACCACTCCTCGCACAGATCCGCCGTATGTGGAAGGGGTTTGACTCGAAACAGAGGGAAAAGAGACAACGAGTGCAATGAAAGGAAGAAAGACAACGCGGGTAAACGTTTTCATGACAGCTCCTTGATCTTCAGAGGTTGAATCAGTAGACAGGAGCGCCACGACGGCTTGACAATGTCTCACATCAATATGTATATTGGTGATAGAGCGTCAGTTCGTGTGGCGCTTTCGTGTTTTCAGAGTGCATCACCAACGACCTTTGCCGAGGTTTTTCCGTCTGGTGATGCACTCTCTGTTTTTTAGTGTAAATCCTTTCTCTGCCCGCCAGGAACGACCGTCTCCGTCTGCGGAACATGACTTGTCTGAAAATATTTTTTGTTCTTTAAAAGCTCATCAACTCGAATAACCACCGCCCCCTCGTGCAGTCGAGAGGAAAGATAAAGCGGTGCACAACCCAATCCCTCCATAGAGCCACTCTGCTCATCTTCTGATTCTGTCGCGACGGCTAATGTTGTCATTTCCGACGGTGCCTCACAGACCGAACAGATCAACTCACCGCCATCGAGATAATAATAGCCGTAATTGTAGCAAGCACGACAGGCATCAAAGGCCGTCGCGAACGAGCTGGTGCCCGTCCGTAGTGCGAAAAAGCGGATTAGAGTTCCCTCCTCATCATTCCAACTGTATCGATGTAGCGCTCCATCCAGAAGCTCGCCAACGGGAATGCGAATGATACCGTTTTCCGCCTGCACAGGCTTGGGGGGAGAAATGACAACCGCTGCGCGTGATGCGTACATTCCGCTAAAGCCGAGGAAAAAGATCATCGAGATAGAGACAAAACCGGCGGCAAGTTGCCAGCGAGTGTTTGCGGACCGAGCCTCACTACTTATCTTCCTGCCCGGAATAATAAACAGGATCGCAGGAATACTCACGATGGCCAAAATGAACAGGAGGTTATTGCGAACAATCGGACCGAGGATGCGCATCATTTCCGGGCTTGGCGGGAAAACGCCTAACTCGAAAAATTCATGCGCGCCATTTACCAAAAGCTGGGCAACAAAAATCAGCAACACGATAGCAGTAACCTTTAGGAATCGACCGATATCGATCTTCATGCTGCCCTTGACGAAGAAAAATCCGAATGCCGCTGCTGCCAGCGCGCCAAGAAGAACGCCGAGCGGAGCACCGGTAAATCCGCCAGCAGTTGAAACAGCGCGAAGAAAGATGACAGTCTCTACTCCTTCACGAACCACCATCAGGAACGTAAAGAGGAAAATACCAAGGTGAACATGCCAGGGTGATTGTTGGACGACGAGCGAGTCGATCGTCAGTTCGATTTCTTTCTTGATATGGCGAGCAGTCCTCCACATCCATATGACCATTGTTGTGACAAAGGCCGCGGCAATAAACATGAGATAGCCCTCGAACAGCTCAAAGTCCATAGCCAGCTTCTCTAACACAAGTGCTGTTGCAATGCTCACGACGAAGGCAAACGCCAGCGCGAAAAACACGGCTTTTTTCAGATGCGTTTTGCCGATTCGGTTAAGATAGACAAGAAGTAGACCGACAATAAGGGCGATTTCGACACCCTCGCGAAGAGTTATGATGAATGATTCAAACATAGTCTGACAGAATGGTTGCGGTCACAAGAATGAACTCGGACTAATTTAGTCGTATTAATGCGGCGTGTCAAGTAGAAATAGTGGAAAATCTAAGAAAAAACGCATATTTAGTAATAATTCCTAAGTTAATCCTTTGAATGTTTGGAGTGAAAATGATCAGCCTAAAAAATCAAGTAGTGCTCATTACTGGCGGTTCGCGAGGGATAGGCGCAGCAACGGCCTTGATGGCAGCAAGGGCCGGTGCCAAAATTTGTATTACGTACGCCTCGAAGAAACATTATGCGCGGAACGTTCTGGATAATGTGCATCGGATGGGGAGCGAGGGGATAGCGTTGAAGGTAGACATGAGGAGCAAGAAGGAGATAAAAGCGGTGGTCACGAAAACCCTTCAGCGCTTTGGCAGGATTGATGTACTCGTTAACAATGCAGGCATTTGGAAGCGCGCGCCTCTCGCAACAATGACAGAAGCCCAGTGGGACGAAACTCTCGATGTCAATTTGAAAGGTGTGTACCTCTTTACCCAGGCAGTGCTGCCAACTATGAAGAAACAGCGATACGGGAGAATCATCAACGTTGCGAGCACAGCGGGGCAACGTGGTGAGCCGTACTACTCTCACTACGCCGCATCGAAAGGAGGAATGATTGCGCTCACGAAATCGCTTGCGGTTGAGCTTGCACCGTTTAACATCCGCGTCAACGCCGTGGCGCCCGGTTGGGTTGATACCGATATGACAGCCGGTGTGTTAGGAAAGCGGGCGACGCGTGCGGACATTGAAAAGAACATCCCACGCGGAAAAGTAGCGACGGCGGAAGAGATCGCAGGCTCTATTCTTTTTCTTGCATCGAATCTTGCCGACCATGTCATCGGCGCGACGATCAACGTGAACGGGGGTGGCGTACTTTCGAGTTGACCGACCCTCAAAAATTCGTTTTTTTTCTTGACTTCCACCCCAAAATCCTTGTATTTTGGGCTACTTTTGCACCGCACCGTCACTTACACACAGGGCCCTCGCATGTCGATAAAGAAACGGTTGCTTTCCGGAAAAAAAATCGACCCACGACCGATCAAGAAAAACATTCAGGTTACCGAGCTTGTCGACCGACACTTTCAAGCGTACAACGCTGGCCGTCTGCGTGAAGCGTGTGAGCTGTTTGTCGAAAAGATGCTGGAGCCAGATGTGACCGTCGGAATGAGTCTTACCGGTGCATTGACGCCAGCCGGTCTTGGCGGTTCCTGCATTGTGCCCTTGATGAAGTTAGGATTTGTAGATTGGATTGTGAGCACGGGAGCAAACCTGTACCACGACACACATTTTGCTATCGGCCACGCATTGCATCGCGGCACACCGTTTATTGACGATCGCGTTCTCCGAAAAGAGGCGGTCATCAGAATCTACGACATCTTGTTTGATTACAACGTACTGTTAGAGACAGATGAATTTTTCCGGCAGATTATCAGCGGGCCGGAATTCCAGCGGCCGATGAGCACATCGGAGATTCATTACCACCTCGGCAGGTACATTTACGAGCGCGAGCGAATTCTCAAACTCCCCTTCAGCAGTATTCTCGGCACGGCTTACAGATGCGGCGTGCCGGTTTATACATCGTCGCCCGGCGATAGTTCCATTGGGATGAACATCGCTGAGACCAATCTCTTTGGAAACCACTGCCAGATTGATGTGTTGGCGGACGTGAACGAAACCGCCGCCATCGTCCTTGAGGCGAAACAGACCGGAGGCAAAAGCGGGGTTCTCGTGTTTGGCGGGGGCTCTCCAAAGAATTTCATTCTACAGACGGAGCCCCAGATTCAAGAAGTGCTGAAAATCGAGGAAAAAGGGCATGATTACTTTATCCAGATTACGGATGCCCGGCCAGACACCGGGGGACTTTCCGGAGCCACACCGTCTGAAGCCGTCAGCTGGGGCAAAATCGACCCCGATAAGTTGCCGGATGCCGTTGTCGCTTACCTCGATTCGACGGTAGCTATGCCCATCATAGTTTCCTATGCGATGGCGAAACGACGGCCGAGGAAACTTAAGCGGCTCTACCACCGCCGCGCCGCCATGATGAACCGCCTCTTTCGCGCAGCTGACCGGGTAAAAAAAATGCATCAGAAAAAAAAGAAATAACGCAGAATTAGCCACTTACCATGAAAGGATTGTGATGAATCGTCACCAGGAGCTTCTCGATTTAGTGGAACTCTTCCGAACGGACTTTGAAAAATTCTACGTAAAGCACAATAAAGCGGCGGGAACGCGAGTGCGAAAACATATGGCAGCTTTGAAACGCAAAGCACAGGAAATTCGGAACGAAGTACAGGAGATTAAACAACGCATCGATTCTGAGAAAGATCAACCCCAAAGCTAACCAAGAAATTATTTTCCACAACGTTCGCCGCACCCCGGAACGGGTGCTCCACCATAACCTGCAGCACGGTGTTCACCATGAGAACACGCCGGATTGCTTTTCTTACCCTCTTCCTTAGCCTCGCCTATCACTGTGTTCTCTACGCTCAAAGCAACGGACTGCAACAACCGGTGCAAATCATTCCCACGCCTCAGCGCGTTGAGCAGCGGGTTGGTCAGTTCCGAATTACCTCACAAACGAGAATTATCCTTGGTGATGGAACGACGGCGGATGATCAATTCGCGGCCGAACAGATTAACGAGCGACTGAAAGAACTAAAGAACCGCGAGCTGAAAGTTGTCAACGAGCAGTCGGTTCGGAAGTTCTCAACGAACTACATTTACATTGGAACACCGACCGGCGAACGAACGAACAAATTCCTCGAAGCACGCAAATGCTCACTCACCGCGCAGATGAAGGACGAAGGGTATGTGCTTGACGTCAACGGCGACGGCATTGTGATTGCCGCGGCCTCGCCGCGCGGCAGGTACTACGGCGCGGTATCTCTTGCACAACTCATCGACGTTGAGAAAAAAAGTGTCGTTGTTCCTTCCCTCTCCATCCACGACTGGCCGTTGCAGAAGATGCGCGGCATTACCGACGACATCAGTCGCGGCCAAGTTTCGACAATGGAGAATTTTAAGAAGATTATCCGGTTCCTTTCCCGCCACAAACTCAACGTCTATTCGCCCTATCTCGAAGATATGTTTGTTTTCAAGAACCACCCGCTCATCGGCAAACATCGCGGTGCTCTCACAGCAAGCGAAGTGCGGGAATTAGACACGTATGCCAGGAAACATCATGTGGAACTGATTCCCATCTTTGAAACGCTGGGTCACTGGGAAAACATTCTCATCAAGCCAGAGTATGTGAAGTATGCAGAGTTCCCCGGCGCGCACACCGTCAACGTTTCGGATGAAGCGGTTTACACAATGCTCGATGAAATGATCGGTGAGCTGGCGGCAGCGTTTCGCTCACCGTATTTCAACATGGCTGCTGACGAGTCGTGGGATGTCGGTTTGGGCGCGAACAAGGAGCGCGTGGCGAAGAGCGACATTGCAACGGTGCACGCCGAACATTACAAACGGCTTTTTGACATCCTCAAGAAGTACAAAAAGAAGCCGATGATGTATGGCGACATTCTCCTCGACCACCCCGCAATCATGGAGAACATTCCGAAAGACGTCGTCATTGTCGATTGGCACTACGGCGTGGCCGATCGGTATCCGAGTCCGGAAATTTTCAAGAACGCAGGCTTTCCGTACGTGGTCTCGCCGGCCGTCTGGAATTTTACGGGGCCCTTTCCCAACTATCTCAACACCATTGTGAATATCCAGAACCTCAACAGAGACGGCTACCTCAACGGCTCGCTGGGAATCCTGACATCCAACTGGAACGACAACGGCGGCGAAGCATTGCGGGAGCTAAACTATTACGGTTACGCCTGGACAGCAGAATGCGCCTGGCAACCGCTCAACGCCAGAATCGAGGAATTCGACAGGCGGTTTTTCGCCAGCTTTTTCGGTTCGCAAGAAGCGGGTCAGCTTGCTCAAACCATGTATGCAGTCCTTTCAAGCCCATTCAACCAGTACCACTGGTTTGAGCTCTGGCGTCATCCGATGCTACCGTTGCGGTCATCGAGCATGAATTACCTCTGGCGAGCTCAAAGCATCGAGTCGACGATGCCACTGGTGCACCGTTTAGCACAGCAGCTGGAGAAAACAGCAACCAAGAACAAAGAGCAGGCAGAGTACTTGAGATTCATTGCCGACCTCAACCTCTGGTTTGCCACGAAACTGCGCGTTGGCGAGAGGGTGCGATTGATGACGAGTAATGTACCTGTCGGGGCGAATACGGACTCTATTCGTGCTGCAGCGCTTGCGTTGGTAAGTGATGTTGTCCCTCGCCTTATGGCGCTGAAGGATCGGTTCCGCCAGCTCTGGCTGGCCACGAATCGGCCAGAGAACCTTGAATGGCTCATGATGCGGTACGACAGGCAGGCGGCTTACTGGCAGGAGAAGACCGCGCAGTTAGAAAGGGGTGAATTGTGGGTGGATCCAAACATCCCCAGCCGGTGGATCTACCATCCAAGCGCCAATCCGCGCAAGCGAGACTCGTCGGCGACGCAAGTGCCGCGGGCGTATTTTCGGAAGGAGTTTATCCTTGACCTGTTGCCCGAACAAGCAGTACTACAGTTGATCGGTGACACACACGCCAAAGTCTGGTTGAACGGAAAAGAAGTGGGCGAAGTGTTTGCCCGCACGTCTCTCTCGTTAAGCGTAGAGCATCAACGCGTCAAGATGTGGGACGTCGGGCCACACCTTGTGATGGGAAAAAATATTATTGCTGTTGAGGTGAAGAACTACGACACCTTTGGCTCCGCCGGTTGTAATATCTACCTTGAATGGCAAACCGCTGGAACGTCAACCGCCGTGATTACCGATTCCACTTGGAAAGTCACCGACATCGCTCCATCCGGTTGGCAAACACCCACGTTCAACGATGTCACATGGCTATCTGCCGCCCCGAAGCCTTATCCCCTCCCTGTCGTTCGGCCTAATGTTGCCACACGTCGCACCTCGTGGATAGAACGATAGCAATTCAGTTCACAAATCCGTACCGTATCCTCCACAGCCATCCTCTCAAAGTGCAATTGCGGGGAGGAGATCGGTATGTTTATCGACAAGTATAAGTACGAATTTCTCGGTCGTATGCGCAGGCCGGAGGGATTGCCGCCGCGCTTCGAGAAAAATTACCGCGTCCATCTTGGCGCTTCTCCCACCACCGTTACGGAGATTTCGCTCATGGTTTCTCTCGCGCTCGTGATTGGCATATTCAAGTTTGCGCCGAGTCCGTCATCCAAGCCGGTGGTGCGTGTAACGGCACAAGAGGTGGTGCAGATCGAAGATGTCGAAATTACGCGTCAGGAAGATCGTCCACCACCTCCACCGAAGCCGCCGGTCGTTATCGAAGCTCCACAAGACGAAGTGCTTGCGGATGTGCCGCTCGATCTCAATACAGAGATCCGCGCTTCCGATACGGTCGCTCCGCCTACGCCGAAGCCGCAGCAAGAGGATGAGGAGGAGTATTTCATGGCGGTTGAGGAGATGCCTCAGCTCGTTGGCGGTATGACCGCGCTGATGAAAAACCTGGAATACCCCGAGCTTGCCGTGCGGGCGGGAATTCAGGGAAGGGTCTATATTCTGGCGTTTGTCAACGAGCAAGGTGATGTAGTACGGGCGGAGGTGTTGAAGGGTATCGGAGGCGGGTGTGATGAGGCAGCACTGGCGGCTGTCAAGAAAGCAAAGTTCATCCCCGGCAAGCAACGCGGTAAGCCGGTTAAAACGCGAATCTCGATTCCCGTCGAGTTCAAATTAACGCATTAGGGGTTGAATCACAGCGAAGAAATCGTTAAGTTTTCAATGAACATAACAGGGGGTATATGAAGAAATATATTTTGTTGGGACTCCTCGCCGGCGTCACGGTTTCAGCCATCCTGATCTATTTGCGCCGAAAGAAGTTAGCGGGCACGGAGTTCCAAGGGTTCTTTGATTCTTCTGCTGTCGCTGATGATCTGTTCGGCGATGCGTTTGAAGAACTTCCGGATCATCCGTAGTGAACAACTGTCGCGTCACGCGTCCGCGTGCCATGACGCGTTGATCGTCCTCATCGCTTGACCACGCGCTGAAGAAGACGACGAGGCGTCGTCTCCGCGCGAAAGCCTCCCTCAGATTTACCGACTCCGACTTGAAAAACTGCGAGCAAGAAGAGCAGTGCATACAATCGCAGAAGCCGCAAGCTCGAGCAAAGCAAAGCCCTTTTGGTTTCGTCTGCACAATTCTGCGAACGCACCCGTATCGACGTCCTTAAAGCGGTTGCTTTTCGATTGATTTCTCATAGCTTATGGCTACCCCTACTTTACGCACGCATCGTACAACGCAACATCTCTGATGTCCACACAGCCACAAACGCCGTCGGATTTTTTCTCATCGCTCAAGAGCGCGCTTCAAGGTGAGCTGGAACAGTTGCGAAAACTCCGGCAGGAAACAACGCTCTTTTCGGGCGAGTACTTGCAATCACACGCCTCGCACTGGTACTACCGCTTTGAGATTTCGGAAGATTTGGTTCTTCGCGGCATCGAACGCGTCACGCTGCGCGTCGGACAACTCGAGCCTCTTGAGCTTCCGTGCAAGGTCATCAGCCTGGAAAATCAATATCTTACGCTCGCCGTGCCGGTGGATTTCGGCTCGGTAATTCCCGAGGCAAAGTGTCGCTGGGACTATGAGGCATGGCTGAGACCCATCCTCGACCAACTTGCCCTGCTTGACAGTAACCCCACCGCCAAAGGGTTCGCGCAGCAACTCCTGACGCCCGATAGTGCAACCAATCAAGCCGCGGCCGGATTTCCAATCCAGACGTTGCCAACCACACCCGCCGATCAACAGGACGCCCTCCAGAAGATCATGCAAAACCGGGTCACGATGGTCTGGGGACCAATTTTGACGGGTAAGGCACACCTCTTGGCTCTCCTCGCGGCAAATTATGTGAAAGCCGGCAAAACAGTTCTCTTTGTCGCGCCAACCAGCGAGCGAGTGGACGATACCGTTCTCAAAGCCATTGCACACGGACAGCAACTCGGCATCGACATGACAAGCCAGACGACACGCATTGGTCTTCCGCTTTCGGATGCCTCTGAGCTTATGACAGAGCTGTCGTTTGAACATCAGGCGAACGAAGCGAGGAAGTCCGTGTCTCAGGAGCAATCTCAGCTTCTTGAGGAGTACTGGGCGGTACGTGTAAGACAAGTGTTGAACGAAGATATCTACATCCGCCTGAACGAACTGCGTGAGCGCGCCACAGAGAGCAAAAAGCAGGCTGATCAGGTTGCTGTCGAGCTAAACGCCGCTCGTGAGCAACTGAAGAAGCTTGAAGGCGCGTCGATGCTGGAGAAGATGAAGAAGACCTACAAGGACGAGCTCGCTCTCGCGCAGAAGAAAGTTGCAGACAAGCAAGCGGCCCAAAAGAAGCTCCAAACCCTTGCTGGAACACTTTCCAACGAGGTTTTAAAGCTTGAAGTTCAATTACCGGTGCGGGGAGATGACTTGAAAGCGTTTCAGGACACCGTGAAGCGTATCGGGGAGCTGGGCGGTCTTGGTAAGCTCCAGCAAGCGTTGGACGAAGCAGGGCGCGCAAGCGATGAGAAAATATTAGCCGGGAAGAAATTTATCGGCACAACACTAATAACGGCGTTGACTGATGAGCGATTGCGCTCGAAGCAATTTGACCTCGTGATGGTGGATGATGCAGAGGTCATCAACCTTCCGATGCTTGCCGCGCTGGCGTCGCGATCCAGAGAAAAGCTCGTTATCGTGGGTGACCCGTTTCAGGTTGACCCGGAGTCCATCACCAACAACGAGCTTGCACAAAACTACCTACAACGCGATGTCTTCATGTACGCCGCGCAGACGGACGACCTGCACCGTCTCTTCGAGTGGTCTGAACACAACAAGCAGTGGTCGATCTTTCTCTCGTCGCAGTATGCCACAACGCCAAAGGTCTCACAATTTGTTAGCTCCATTTTTTTCGACGGGAAGTTAAAAAACATTTCTTCCGCATCGCCCAAAGGGAAACTGTATTTCATCGACACATCTCCACTCAAGGGCAACTGCGAGCAATACGTCGGGCGCAAGAAGATACTTCCCTACAACGACACTCAAGCAAAGAAAACTGTGGAATGCGTGAAGCACGCGCTACTGGAGCCACAACGCCACGCGCGCGACATCGGTGTGATTGCACCATTCCCGGGTCCCACGCTGTACCTCAAACTGCTCCTGCGGTTGCAGGGAATCAAACACGTCGAAGTCGGGACGCCACAGAGTTTCCGTGGCCGACGGAAGAAAGCCATCATCTTTGATACAACTATGGCCGGCGTCGACCACACGATGCGCCCGATTGACGACCGCAAAGTAGGCGAGCAGAAAATCATCTCGCTGCTGAACACCGTCCTCTCCTGCGTTGGCGAGGATCTCTACATCCTCGCCGATATGTCGCATTTCCAGACGGTCTATAAAGACAGAGTCTTCACCAAGCTGCTGATGCTCTTGCAGGCTCAAGCCGATGGTCAGCCCAACCTCTTCAAAGCGGTAAAGCAGTTTGACGAGTTGGAGTGGAATCAGCGCGCGCCGCTGTTCGACATCAAGAGCCGTCCGGGTGCAACGGCGGAGACAGCGCCGACGAAGCAACAGGCCGAACAAAGCAAGTTAGATGCCGAGCTTGCGCTGAGGCTCAAGATGATGGCAAAGAAGCAGACGCCCGCAGAAGCCGCGGCGCGCAACTACGAGCAGGAAACTTTTCTCGCCGTGCTGCGCGTGTTAGGGCGGAGGACGGACATTAACCTCCTCTCGCTCTTCACCGGCGGCGACATTCTCTTTCACAGTAGTTTGACGACCGAGCAAGCCATGGCGCGGGTGATGATCGATTTTTGCCAGGGCGAGAAAGAATTTCGCGAGATCATGGAGCGGTGGAATCTGATCATCTACGAAAAATCCGGCGGTGGTAAGAATACGTCGGAGTTCTACACGAAGCAGTCTCCGGAGACGCGCGTGCGGACGGACATTTACCACCTTAAGTCCTACTACGCTCCGGACGTGGAGTTGGCGCTCGAAGAAGGGAAACAAAAGCTCGCGGTCGCCGTCTCCAAGGTCTTTCAGGAAACTCTTGGCAAACCGATGCCCACCAACCCCACCGAATGGATCACCGGCTACCTGAACATCCTCGGGAAGTTAGAGTCCTACCTCGCATGGATTTCCGAGCAGTTGAGGAAGTAGAGTTCACACCACGTCTTTCTTTTCTGCACCTGCCTCTACAAATTATGCCAAATTGTGCACAGTGTGAGGCTCTGCATTCCCGCGCGTCAGCCCGCCAGATGCACTGCAATTAGAACGCCTGGTGCAACAAGAAAGCCAGCGTTATCTCCCCGGACTCTACGCTCAGATAAACCAGTGAGATAAGAGAGATGCTTGAGGTCACAGAAAGCATTATTTTGCTGGCGTTCTCTTGACATTCGCTATTTTTTTTGCTTAGATGCGGTTGTCACTGTATCTGGAGATTCCAGTAGAGACTACAGGGCAAAACAAACTGCGAGGGCGACTACCGTGAGTGATGCTATGCGTAGAGCTCCAAATCGGAGCAATGCCTTTTGGATCCACCTTCTGCTACGTCGTATCCACGTGTTCTTTTCGTCTTTCCTTTGCCCTATCCGACCTGAGAGTTTTCAATCCGGGGTAACATCAGATTATCTGTTTGTGAGGTTAGAAAGTAGGACAGGTATGTTGAGACGTTTGACTACTCTAAGGGCTCTGCACTGAGGAAAGAGAGGTAATCATGAGACTGCACATTTTCGCCTTTATAGTACTCTTAAGCGTGCAAGGGACAAAGTCATACTCCCAAGCACCCTT
>DATLYT010000070.1:0-9608 GCA_035574455.1 Bacteroidota bacterium | reverse complement strand
AGCAGAACGCCATTCGTGATCGGCTCACCTTCGATCGGGATGATGGTTGCACCGCGAAATGCGTAGGGCTTTTCCTGAGCCACGACGAGTGTGGTACAGAGAAGAACTATGACAGAGATGAGTTTGACTCGCATCGCTCCTCCTTTTGGAATGATGTGAAGACAACGTCAGAAAAAAAATCCTGCGCAATGTAAGGACAAGTCCGCCGGGAGTCAAGAAATCTGTTGGGTGGGAGAGTGTCTCGCCACAACGCAGGAATATTCAGGAATGCTTTTTCGTACGAACAACACCAGCACTGGCAATGTGAATGGTAGAATGAAGTTCTTCCAGCGGTCGGTCGCCTTTGTAGAGAACCTGCTCGAGGAATAATCCCGAAGGAGGGGCGGTGAGTTTAGCGGGAACATCAGATTTTGTGGTGAGGAAGTGGCGCACGTCGTCGAAGGAGAGCTTTCCGCGACCGACTTCCGCCAGCACACCGACAATCCGTCGCACCATCTTCCAGATGAAATGCGAGCCGCGGATGCGGATAAGGATCAGGTCGCCTTCCTCCTTCATCTGCACAGACTCGACGAGCACGTTTGTCGATTTTTCCTCCGGGTCGTCTTCCGTGAATGAGGCAAAATTCTTCATCCCGACGAAGAGCTTCGAGCACTCCAGCATCTTGTGGAAATCCAGCTCATCTTTCACCCACCAGACGAAGCGCTTGCCGAATGCCGTCCGCCGCCGCGAAATCTGGTACACGTAGGAGCGGGAAACGGCATCGTGGCGGGCGTGGAACGAAGGGGCTCCCTTTTCGACTTCGAGGATGTTGATGTCGGCGGGCAGTTCGTCGTTGAGCTTCATGCGGATGATTTCGGGCGCGAGGACGGTCTTGACGTCGAGATGTGCAACCTGCATCAGCGCATGGACGCCCGCATCGGTGCGGCCTGAGCCGTAGAACTCAAACTCACGGGTTTTGAACACGTTGTGGATGGCTTCATGGATCTCGCCCTGCACCGTGCGGGCATTCTTCTGAATCTGCCACCCGCTATAGCGTGTGCCTTCGTATTCGATATAGAGTTTGAAGCGTGGCACCGATTAACACCCTCTGCGTAAAACATGGACGTCCCCCGTACTGGTGGGAGACAAAAGATGGGAGTGTTTCATCGGGCTCATTAGTTTGCGGCGGCGCGGAGGGTAAAGCGGGGAATGGTCACACGGAACAGCTCACCGTTAGGGCGTTTCATCAAGTACGTTCCCTCCATG
This sequence comes from Bacteroidota bacterium, assembly GCA_035574455.1. Lineage (GTDB taxonomy): Bacteria > Bacteroidota > Ignavibacteria > UBA10030 > UBA10030 > DATLYT01. Next base: position 8,363 of record DATLYT010000070.1, on the reverse strand, counting down.
TAACCCTCCATCGTTTCGAGAATGCAGAAGCTGTTGTATTCGTGTGCTTTGCCGGGAGCAATGACCGGTTGCTGGCCTACGACGCCTTCGCCTTCTACCTCTTCCGTGCGACCGTTCGAGTGAACGATGTGCCAGTGACGGCGTAGTAACTGGATGGTCTCATTCCGCCTGTTTTCAATCCGGATGAAATAGGCAAAGACAAACTTCCGCTGCAGCCCGTCTGACTGGCCGTCAAGATATATGGGCCGGACGCTGATGAGAACGCCTTCAGTTGTTGCGGTGTATGCGTTAAGCATTGATGTCAATGTAGCAGGTTATTTTGTTTGCTTCAAGGACTCGTAAGAAAATCTTTGATAATCTTTGTGAACGCCTCCGGCGCTTCGGCGTGGATCCAGTGTCCCACATCAAGGCTCACGATTCGAGCGTTGGGAAACATCTTCTTGATCTGCGGCTCGTCCTCCATCGTTATGTAGCCCGACGTGGTGCTCTTCACGAACAATGTCGGCTTGCCAAATTGCTTCGAGGAGTCGAGAGTGCTGTTGATCTCGTCATAATGCTTCAGGATAGCGGGGAGGTTGATCTTCCAGGTGAATTGATTCGAGTCGCTACGGGCGAGGTTTTTCATCACGAACTGCCGCGTGGTCTCGCTCGGTATTTTCTCGGACAGTGCCTTGCTGATTTCACTCCGACTCGAAAACCGATGCAGGTCCAACGACGCGATCGCGTCAAAGATGTCATCGTGGTGGCGGTCATATGCTCTCGGTGCGATATCGACCACGACCAACTTTTCGATTTTCTCGGGATGACGAAGGGCGAAGTGCATGGCGATTTTCCCGCCCATCGAATGCCCTAAGAGATACGCGGTGGTGAGATTCTTTTGCTCGAGAAACTCGCGAACGTCTTCCGCCATCGCTTCATACGTCATCACGTCATCATGTGGCGAACGGCCGTGGTTGCGAGCGTCGAGTGCAAAGACACGAAACGCATCGCCTAACTTCTTCCCCACCGTATGCCAGTTGTCCGAGGAACCAAGCAAGCCGTGAAGGATGATGAGGGGTTTTCCGTGGTCGCCGTACGAATGGTAAGCAAGGTGCATGACGTAACTTGAATAATTAAGTTGGAAAAATCAAAACGATGCGGCAATCGCCCGGCGACGATTTTTTCCGATTTTGCTTGACTGATTTCTCATTCTGTGGTAGATTGAAACAGTGAATCAACACGAGAATATGGAACAATCCGACTCAAGTAGTACCCGCCTCGATTGACCGCGGTCGCCGCGGCAGCACTCCTGCCGACGCTTCGACCGTGAGCGGTCGATGAGCGTCGGTACATCAACAAACCCAATCAATACAATCTAACGGCATTCCGTGAGCGGGGGTCGTGCATCTTCACTGTGCCCGCTGGCGCAGGCACGTTTCCCTGTGAGGAAGGAAAGGAGTCCTTGCCATGAGAGCACTCTATAATCAGCGCTGTGGAAGATGCGGCACGTCGATGATGTACGTCCAGCGACGTGGTGACAGCGGCGGTACGTGGGCATGTCCCGTCTGTGGGTCTATTCGGCGGCTCCGTTGTGAAGACTCTACGGAGCCGTGTGACGATCGTGGGCCAACCAATCCCAAGCCATACGCCGATGCGGCATAGCCTGCATGGCGGAGAGAATGAGAGGGTAGAACGATGATGAACAAACAGAAAATTCGCGAACTCCATGCGGCGCTCGAGAAGTTACCGACCAGCCGGTCAACATCGAAACAAAGAGTTATCGAGGTGCAGGAAGGCTACAGCGAGCGCGAGCTCGAGCACTTTCGCACATTGCTCCAGCAGATGAAAGATGAGATTCTTGAGGAGATTCGAGAAATGCGCGATCCGGCAACGGAAGTCGAGTACGCCGAGAGGGCGGCGATCCTTCACAGTCGATCGAACATGCTTGACGGGATCGAACGTGCCTTAGAGCGCATCGAGCACGGTCGTTATGGCTGGTGTACGTCGTGCGGTGAGGTGATCGAGAAAGGCAGACTTGAGGCCATTCCCTTCACGCAGCTTTGTATCTCGTGCAAATCCGGTGCGCCGTTGCGAAGAGAAGAACGAGGCGCACGAGGACAGGCTGCGTGATTTTTGCTATCGCTCGGAGGAAGACGAGCTCGTGCGATGCACACGCAGCGCAAAGTTCCGAATTTGCTCAAGATAGGCCCTGCCGCCGACCCAGAAGATGTCGTTGTGGTCGGCGCCGGAAACAACGTGGAACGTCTTAGGCTCGTTGGCCGCCTCAAACAGTTTGCGACCTAAGGAGATGGGGATGATGCTATCCTGGTCACCGTGCAGGAAGAGGAGCGGAATGCGGATGGAGCGGATCTTTTCGGCTGAATCGAATTTGCTGCGGAGAAGGAATTGCGCTGGCAGGAACGGATATGCCACACGGGCAACATCTCTTGCTGAGGAGAAGGTCGATTCGAGGATCATGCCCGCAGCAGGACGGTCCAGAGCGACATCCACCGCGACGGCTCCGCCCAAACTTGTTCCGAAGAGAATGACGTTTGTTGAATCAACGTCGCTTCTTCTGATGACGTAATCAAACGCCGCCCGTCCGTCGCGGTACACGCCTTCCTCGGTTGGAGAACCCTCGCTTCTGCCATACCCGCGATAATCATACATGAAAACGTTGAAGCCAAAGTCGCGAAATGTCTTGATAATCGGCAGACGGTGGGACAGATTACCCGCATTGCCGTGGGAGATGACGAGCGTCGCTATGGCGGAATCTCTCCGTGCAAACCAGCCGTGGAGTTTGACCCCATCCTCGGTCATAAACCAGCAATCTTCCAGGAAGGGCAACGATCGCGCCTCCTCGTAGTATCCATCGGGATACGAGGAGGGAAAGAAGATGAACCGTTCTTCGAAGAGCATGAGAAGGAGCATCCAAAAAAGGATAGCAGCGATGGCAGCAATCAGAATTTGCCGTGTAAAGCGAACGATCTTGCGTGCCGTGCCTTTCACGCATGACAACATAGAGAAACTCGGGGTGAAACTCAATCATAAATGCTGTCGGTGATGACCCGCCCGGCAAAGCAGGTCTTGTTTACCAGGCAGGTTCGAATCGCCGCTCGATGACGCCGAGTAGCGATGCGCTTCCGTGAAGCCTGCTTAAAATCCCTGCCTGCAGCAGGCGCGGGCATGACAGCAAAAAAGGACTTATCATTCCCATGTCATTCTGAGTCCGCCTCTGGCGGACGAAGAATCTCGTCGAAGTATTTTTAGAGTCAAAAGGCAGATTCCCTGCCTGAGCGACGTTCCGTTGGAGGCGGGCAGGTTCGTCTCCGCCTTTGGCGAATGCTCAGAATGACATTCCTATTTCATTGTTCAGAAGTCTCTAATCGGGAATCCACGGCGATACCGGTTGCGTTTTGAATGCTCAGCGCTTAGCTTACCATTGTGAGAATCCTTACCGCTATGCTGTTCATCTTCACACCGCTCTCGGCGCAGAACTACTTCAGCATGCGTGCTGCTTTCCTAGAGCGGAAGGGCGACGTCGAATCGATGCGGCTGGTGCTGGCAGAGGAATCGGCGCTGACCACGACGTACGATTTTCAGCTCCGCTCGACGTCGGGCGACTCGCTTTCCGGTCGACTCCGGTTGCCCAAGGGGAAAGGGCCATTTCCTGCTGCCTTGCTCTGCGTTGGCATCGAGACGGGGAAAGACGTGGTGGAGATGATCGAGGGACAGGATAGCGTTGCTCTGGTGGCGGTGGATTATCCCTTTGAAGGCGAATTCGATTTCCAAGGCTGGAAAGCAGTCGGCACAACGTTTCGTCTCCGCTCGATGGCAAGGCGTACCGTACCGCTGTTGCTTACCTGCCTCGATTGGATCTTCCAGCAACCGCACATCGACACGCGGGATGTTACGGTTGTCTCTGTGAGCTTCGGCATTTTCACGGGCCTGCCTGTTGCGGTCATCGACCAGCGTGTGAAGCAGGCCGTCGTTGTGCAGGCCGGAGGAGATTTATCGACCGTGATCGCGAGCAATGCGGAGCGATTGGGCGTGCCGATTCCCGCCACACTTGCCGGCTGGTTGGGTGGTGCGATCCTTGCTCCGTTTGAACCGAACAAATACGTGCCCTACCTTTCGCCCCGCAAATTGCTGATGGTGAATGGGGAGGGAGATACGCTGTTCCCGAAAGAGTCCGCCCTCGCTCTGTATGAAGAAGCCCGCGAGCCGAAGGAACTGGTCTGGCACAGGAGCCGTCATGTGATGCCGGGTGAACGGGAACTGATCCGCGAATTGACAAATGTGGTGGTGGAGAGGTTGTACGGAAAATCATCTGCGGGGAAATAAACAATCATTGTAAAGCGTAGGGACGTCATGATGTGTCCCGACGCGTGCATCACGCCGTCTGCTCGATTGTATCCGGAATGTGGGTGAAGGCGATGCGGGTGGGGGCGGCATCGCGGGCGGTGTGGGCTGCACCGAAGTAGATGGTGTTCTTGCCGAAACGCATGTTCAGCGCATCGATGGCGCTATTCAGCGCGGTCGATTTCTTCTCTTCATCGAATAACGACGGAGTGCAATCTTCCTCTTTCTTCAAATCGAGCAGTGCGATACTCACCCTTAACGGTTTGGCGTTGATGCAGGGCTTGCGGCTCCACAGCGTTGTGAGTGCCCGGATGAAAAGGAGCGTATCCTGCGTGTGGTCGAAGCTCACCATCTCGCCCCAATACTTGTTATCGAAGTACTGAATGCCCACATGAAATGCTCCCGCTCGGTACCTCTCTGCGCGTAGCCGCATGGATGCTTTCTGCACCAGCCGGTGGAGTACCGAGAATGCCGACTCTTCGGTTCGGAGGTCTGGCGGCAACACATGGGAGTGGCCGACCGTTGAGCGGTGTGTCGGCGGCGTGTAGACCGCCTCACCCCGCAACCGCGCGTACATGCGCTCGCCTTCAATGCCGCCCCAGATGGTTCGTAAAACTCCTTTACTGGCGGTGCATAACTGTTGCACGGTGTGAATACCGTTCCGTTCCAGTCGTCTCCTCATCCGCGGCCCGATGCCCGTCAGGTCTTCTAACTCGAGCTGAAACAATATCTCCGGCACATCCTTCTGTTCGATGACCACCAGGCCGTTCGGCTTTTGCATGTCGGAGGCGGTTTTGGAGAGGAAGAGGTTCGGCGCAATGCCGATGGAGCTGCGGAGTTCCGAGCCGACGCGCGTTGCGATGGTTTCCTTGATCCGATGCGCAAGAGTGACAGCGTTCTCGCGCTCACGCTGGCTTCCTGTAAGCTGGCACGCCATCTCGTCGATGGAGAGAACGCTATGCACGGGAACGCACGACTCGACCGCCTCGACCAGTTGATGGTGGAAGTCGATGTACAGGTGATGGCGCGCTTCGACAACGATCAGTTCCCGACAGAGCCGTTTTGCCTCGCGAATGCTTGTCCCCGTCTTGATGCCGAACCGCTTTGCCTCATAGCTGGCCGCGATCGCACAGGTGGAGTCGGTCATCATTGGTGCAACGACGACCGGCTTGCCCCGCAGCTCGGGCCGTACCTGCTGCTCGACGGAGGCAAAGTACGCGTTGAAGTCGATAAAGAGAAAATGCAGCGCCATGTCTGATGAGGGGGATGATCTTCCTATGAAGTTGCAGGATGTTCCGATAAAGTCAAGAGCCACATTGATGCGGCGGTACAAGGCTTTTTTGTCGGTCAGGTGAAAGGTAGAGCGACATTTTTGTCTTTACGTGGTGAAACCGCAAAGGGCGCAGGGAAGAACCCGAGGGGGTGAACGTTCAATTTGGTGTTACGGTTTGCTTCTCGCGCGGGTTACTCGGAAAGCAGGAGATAGGCGAGGGCGGCGAAGCTCAGATGCGAAATGGTAATCGCGATGCCGGAACGCCGGTCCAATCGTTGGGTAGAAGCAAGCAGAGCAGGATCTTTGGTGAGGTTGTACCGGTCAAAATCTCTGTTGGCGCTGTCCTTCCAGTACGCGGACAACACGCCGGAGAGAATCATGGTCGAAGCTGCCACGTACGTCGCCCACCGCGGGGAGACACTGTCCAGATAATCCGGCGGGAGGACATCGGGGAGCCGGTTGGGAGTGGTGCTGAGCGGCTTCAGCTTGATGCGCGATGGAACAGGGTACTCCTGAGCGATGGGAATCGCTGCCGGTTCAAAGCCATCTTTTTTCAAGAGCAGTGTACCGTTCAAAGGACTATCCGAGCGGTAGAGGAGCGGCGTTGTTCCTAACTCCCGGTTCTGAAACAGAACAGAAGCTCCACTCGGCGTTGAGTGGATCGTGAAGACCGACCCAAGCTCAATGTCGTAGTGAGCTGCTTGACCTGCCCGCACCTCGATGGGCACCGTTTTCGTGACTGCCATCCAGCTGGTGAGACTTGGGTACACGAGTCGAAGTGTGTGTGGGCCGGAAGCTGTTTCGTACTCGCGCAGCGGTGTCACTCCCACAAGCACCGAATCGATGAAGACTATCGCACCGGAAGGCTTGCTCTCAACTGTCACGCGGCCGGTTTGAGCGAAAACGAAATGAGGAAGCGATACAAGAAAACAGAAGCTCAAGGCGACGATCCGCTTGCCAACAGGGGTCTGCGCCTGCAAAGGTAAGGGTGGTCGCAAACGAGGATTGTTCATTGTGCGGGCCTTAGGGCGACGACAAATTTATCTTCCGATGTCACAAGCAGCAAGTTCCCCCAGATCACAGGTGGGACTCTGATGCGGCCGAGCGCATCGTACCTCCACAATTCCTTGCCCGTCTGACTATCGAGAGCGTAGAGTGTCCGGTCCATCGAACCCCAGTAGAGCAGATTGCCCGCGATGAGAGGCGGAGAATTGACCACGCTTCGCGTCAAAAATTGCCAGCGTTTTGTCCCAGACTGCAGGTCGAGAGCATAACAGATGCCGTTGGACGAGCCGACGAAGACTGCCTCATCGTTCGCGGCGGCGGTTCCGTAGATCGGTGAGGCGGTGTCGAAGGTCCATCGCATTGCCCCGTTCGTTGCGTCGAGACAATGGAATTTTCCGCCCAACGTCCCGAATAGCACAGCATTCCTCGTCACGATTGGTGAAGCAAACACCGAAGCTCCGGCGTTGAATTTCCAACGCAGTGTCCCCGACGTTCTATCGAGTGCGTACAGATAGCCATCATCGCCGCCGAAGAAAATGGTTTGACCATCGGTTGCTGGGGAGGAGCGGATCGGTTTGCGGCGTTCTTCCGTGCCGCTTTCAAATTTCCAGACGATGGAGCCATCATGTTTCTTCAGGCAATAGGCTATTCCCTCCATGGTGGTAACGTAAACGAAATTGTCATAGAGGAGGGGTGAAGATTCAATCGGGCCGAGAGTGGCTTTCCAAAACTGCTCAGAAGTACGGAGTGAAAGCGAGATGAGCGTTTCATCGCCGCCAGCGAGAGGGACAATGACGGCGCTGTTGTCGAGTGCAGGGGTTCCGGCGATGCTCGGCTCGAGGACAACATAGCCTAACCGTTTTCCGTTGACAAGATTGACAGCTTGAAGCTCCCCGTTGAGCGTTGTGATGATAACCACGCTGTCACGCACGAGCGGCGACGCGCTGATGCCGGCGAGAGCGTTGTATTCCCAAACTGTTTCAAAAGGAGGTTTGAGCAATGCGGTGGTTGCATGGGTTCGGGCCGGTGATCCTCCAAAGAGTGTCCAGTCCTGTGGGCTGGGTCTGAATGTCCGCTCCACACGTAGCCCGGAGCAGGAGACCAGTGTAAGGCTAACAAGAAGCATCGCGAGGAGGTGCTTCATATCTTACCCCCCAACGCGTCAATGGCTGGGGAGACCCGCAAGAGGTTGTAGCCCCAAACGGCTATCACGGTTTGGGGTGTGGCGACGCGGTGGACTTCCCGGTAAAACGCCTCAGTATCGAACCAATGCAGAGCCTGAGCCACCGTGGTCAGGTTGATGCTTCCGTCGGAAATCGTAGTCTCTTCTGCGCGGCCGACGAGATACGTGACATTTTCCCTCACCAGCGCATTGCTCAACTGGCGTTCGCTGATGTCGGTCGCATACACGAGGTGAAACCGCTCCGCCAATTTCACGGCGACCTGACCGTTACCGGTTCCACAATCCCATGAGGTTTCTTTCTGTGTTGTGGCGGAGAACAGAAACTCGAACAGCGCGTCCGGATAGCGAGGCCGGAATGTGGCATATACTTCGGCTTGTGTTGAGAAATGGTTTTTGAGGGCTTTCATCTTGTGTGTCCTGGTCTTTCCTCTCGCGTCTCAAAAATCCCATCCGAAAAAGAACTGGTGGAAAATTCCCGTCTGCAATCTTCCTAGATTATTCTCGATCCTTTTTCCGATGTCGTACCTCAGCACGAGCACGCCGCCTAAATTCAGACGCAGT
>DATLYT010000069.1:0-14673 GCA_035574455.1 Bacteroidota bacterium | reverse complement strand
GCAATCAACGTCGTGTCGTTCGTCTGAGAAAACGTCACGTTACGATCGACGCTGGTGATATTCCGTCCCCATGCAATCGGGATAATCGGTACAGCGGTCTTGCCCAACCCAGCAACGTTCAACGAGGGTGGCCCACCGTCGTTCAGCATGACCGGGTCGATCGTATACAGCGGGTCGGACAAGATCATCTGCTTCAACGCAGCAAGGTCTTGTTCGGTCAGTTGCTCCTCGGGCGTGGTAAACGATTCGCACCCCGCGAGCAGCAGCATGCTTCCCACAATACCAATCCACAGTTTCTGTAGCACCATAAATCCTCCTCTAATAAAGTATCTGGACGATGTTCAAAAGTTTGTTCACTTCTTTTGACTCATCTTCCGTAAGAGAGTTTAACACTCTGAGGTATGAAAAATCAAGGAACGATGAATAATCCAACACCTTTTTCGCCGCTGGGGTGACTTATATCACTCCATTATGCGCGGAAAGAGTACCGCGAAGGATGCAAAAGGAGTGCCGCGGAATCATTGGTGATTCCGCTCTCTTTTTCTTAATATTGCGAAGCGAAAGGAAAAGAACATGTTAGAATTGGCAATCGACGTTGCTAAAAAAGCGGGCCGGTTTCTTAAACAGAACGTCGGAAAAATCAGACAGGTCGACCGTAAGTTAGGACAGGAGACGAACTTGGTAACGGAGATCGACCGCAAGGCGGAATCGATGATTGTGGAGCGAATCAAGAAGCGATATCCGCATCACGGATTTTTGGGAGAGGAGTTTGGGGGGAGTGGTGAGCAATCGGAGTATAAGTGGATCATCGACCCGCTGGATGGGACAACGAATTTCACACACGGCCTTCCGATTTTTTGCGTTTCCATCGGACTGGAAGTCAACGGTGAACTTCGACTCGGTGTCGTGTACGACCCGAATCTCGACGAACTCTTTACTGTGGAGCAAGGGAAGGGTGCGTACCTCAACAACAGGCGGTTGCGTGTTTCGTCGACGAGAAAGCTCGAAGAAAGTCTCTTGGTGACAGGATTTCCGTATGACATCAAGACGAAGACCAGCAATATTCTTGTGCACTTCGAGAATTTCTTGAAAGAAGCACAAGCGGTGCGGCGCTTGGGTTCCGCGGCGCTGGATCTCTGTTACGTTGCCGCGGGGAGGTTCGACGGATACTGGGAAAATTTCTTGAATCCGTGGGACATGGCCGCGGGAGTCCTGATGGTGCAGGAGGCAGGAGGGAAGTGTACAGACTTACGCGGATTTCCAACGACGATCTACGAAAAACCGATTCTTGCCACCAACGGCTTGATCCACGAACAGATGGTGGAAGTCTTAAAGCGGGGGATGCAGCGGTGATCAAGTTGCAGAAAGTAACTTGGAGCAGATCTCGTTGTGTGCTGTCCTCCGCCAGCGGCTTTCTGCCGACTGAACTCAAATGATCTTCACCAGATCCAATCCGATGAGTGCAAAGACGACCGCCATCAACAAAAAGAATACTCCCACCACTGCCAAGAAGCCTATGCGTTGCTGAGTTGCCTTCTTGTCGACCTCTACCTTCGGCATGGTTCGGACGACCAAATCGCCGTTAACGTTTACCTGACAGGCAAGTCGGAGGTTCGGCGTCACTTTCCGCTTGAGAATCCACCGCCCGCTGATGATGGCCTCTTCTTCCGGCGTCCGCGGGTTGATGCCTTTGCCGTCAACCACCTCGACGATATCGGCGCCGCAGGGGAATTTCACCGGCCCGAGGGCAAGGTTAAGATGGAACACACGATAGAGTGGTTTGTACAAATGAATGCCGCTTTTCAAGGCGGCTTTACGAAGGTTGGTACCGGGAAGGACGTCGAGCGATTTGTGTTCGTTCTCAAAATGGATAGCTGGCATGCCGCTGGAAGTCTCCTTTTGTGAAAAGTGAATGATCAGCTCTGGGATTCGTACCGCTTGGCAGTGCCCGGAGGCACCGTGTAAATATAGCTCTGCAAATATTCAAGGTTGCGCTCTTTTTCGTTGAGGTCCAACATCAGCAAGTCGCGCAGCGAGACAATCCCGACGAGCCGCTCGCCGGAAACTACCGGCAGATGTCGGCAGTGGGCTTGCTGCATTTTCTTAAGACAGGATTCATAGCTCTCGTCGACGGTTGCGACGACGATTTTGGTGGTCATCACGTCCCCAACTTTCACTCGGGAGGGGTCGAGCCCCTTTGATACCACCCGTGTAATGACATCCCGCTCGGAGAAAATTCCCACCAGCCGATTTTCCTCCGTCACCGGTATTGCTCCAACATTCTTCTCCGCCATGAACCGTGCTACTTCAGCAACGGTCTTGTCTTTTGTAACGGAAAAGAGCGGTCGGTCCGCTACAATTTCGCTAATGGGTTTCATATTCTCCTCCTTTGGTCAGTGGACAATGACCACGCCATATTCCCCCACACGTATGAACCTGTGTGGAACGATGATAAGAAGTTTTCCACACTTGCGCAAGGAATGATTCGATCGAGTCGTGGTGCATCAAGAGATGCCCGCTTGGTCCCCGCTAACAACTGCGCGGAGCGGCCATGACAGCAAAAAAAACTTGTCATTCCCGAACGTATTAATTGAGAATCTGAACAATGAATCATGAGAGTGCACCACGACCATCAAACGCTTGGGTTTACGTCCAGTCCCGAACGCCGGCAGCATCCACAAAACTGAGAATCAGCTTCTTCCGTTGAGGCTCTCGAGGGGCGATGGTGTAGGACTCAAGGATTCTTCTGCGGGCAGGCTCCAGTACTTCGCTCCGGTCTGTCATCAGCACGGCGAGCGTATCACCGATCTCCACGCGATCGCCTACCTTCTTCTTGAGCACAATTCCCGCTTTGTGGTCAATCGGATCGTCGATCTTTTCTCTGCCTGCACCGAGCATGATGGCGGTAAAGCCCAGTTCCAGAGCATCGAGATCCGAAATGTATCCCTCTTTCATTGTCCTCACTTCTACCGTGTGACGGGGAAGAGGATACTTTTCTAAGTTCTCGATGGCAGTCGCGTCACCTCCCTGTGCGACGACGAGCTGGAGAAACTTCTGATACGCCCGTCCGCTACTGATGCTTTGCCTGCTGAGTTCGATGCCCTCTTCGATGGTTCCAGCCTTCTTTCCCAGCATCAGCATCGCGCCTGCTAAGGTGTGCGTAATCTCCATGAGATCCGATGAGAGATCATTGTTGCCGCGTGTGCCCCGCAAACATTCGACGGATTCAACAACTTCCAACCAATTACCGATGGTGGTTCCCAACGGCTCATTCATGTCGGTGATGAAGGCGATTGTCTGCTTGTTGAACTGTGTGCCGATCTTCACCATCGTCTGAGCAAGCTCGACCGATTTCTCGTACGATTGCATGAATGCTCCGCGTCCGGTTTTCACGTCGAGCACGAGCGCATCGATTCCTTCGGCGAGTTTCTTGCTCATGATGCTGCTGGCGATGAGCGGAATACTTTCGACCGTTGCCGTAACATCCCTGAGCGCATACATCTTCTTGTCGGCGGGCGCGATGTCCTTCGTCTGGCCGATCATCACGACACCGATCTTGGTGATGACGCTTTTATACTCGGCAATAGAGAGGTTTGTGCGGAAGCCGGGAATGGATTCAAGCTTATCGAGCGTGCCGCCGGTATGTCCCAACCCGCGTCCAGAGATCATCGGCACGGGCACGCCACAGGAGGCGACGATGGGTGCGAGGATGAGGGAGACCTTATCGCCAACTCCGCCGGTCGAGTGCTTATCGACTTTGACGCCGGGAATGTCAGAAAGGTCAACGACGGCGCCTGAATACATCATCAGCTTGGTGAGTGTGAGCATCTCCACGTCACTCAGACCGCGGAAGAAGCAAGCCATCAGGAAAGCCGACATCTGATAATCCGGCACGATTCCTTCCACGTAGCCGGAAATTAAATACCGGAATTCTTCTTCCGTGAGGGCGGAGCCTTCGCGTTTTTTTCTGATCAGTTCGACGACGTTCATGGGCAGAGATTGAGTGATTGGTCCATCGAATCACGTTCCTTTGAAGCATTAAGCCAAGAACTCAATGTCCTCAGCTTTCCACCTTGACGGTAAACTCTCTTCCACACCTGTTGCACTTGTATTCGACGGTGACCCAGTTGTTCCGCTCGTAGTAGCTCAGTTCGGCCAGCTCTCCGTCACACGCTTGGACAACGCAACGCTTCAAGTCAAGACGGTAGAGACGGTTTTTTGGATATTGATCGAGTTGCTCGTCGGTCATCGTTGTAAGAGAACGCTGGAAAAGCGAATGAGACGGATGATCACGGATTAGTACTTGACATCATTCGTGAATACTTTTCGTCGGAATTCTGGTTTCTTGCCAAAGTTGAGCAATAGGCCGACTTCAATCTTCGTTGCTCTCAGATAATTTATCAGCTGAGCTTCATGTGCTTCGCTGATCGTTTCGGCCGCTTTCAGCTCGACGATCACCTTATTGTCCACGACCAGGTCTGCAAAATACTCTCCAACAGGCTCGTTCTGAAAGTACACCGTAACAGGGTGTTGTTGTGATACCTGATGGCCAACTTCCCTGAGTAGAATCACCAGGGAGTTTTCATAAGCCTTTTCGAGGAAACCATATCCAAGTGCATGATAGACTTGGAAAAAAGATTTAAAAATGTCTTCCGTGATATCTGAATGAAGAAGCCTCCCTTTCATCTCTCCATCAGTGAACATCAGTTTTGTCTGTGGTTTCTGTGTTCTCTTTATTCTTGAGATGGCGGTCGGCAAGGAGAATGCCACAGATTGTTTTGCTGTCAACTATCTCTCCCCGTTCAACCATTCGGACGGCCTCATGGAACGGAACGCGCTCCACGGTCAAGCTCAGCTCACCTTCTTCAAGCTGCTGGCCAGTGGAAGATTTCTGTACGTCTTCAGCAAGATAAATATGGAGCAGCTCATTGCAGAACCCGGGAGTGGTATAGATCGCGGTGAGTTTCGTGAGTTTCCGTGCCGTGTAACCGGTCTCTTCCTCAAGTTCTCGCGCGGCACAGACCATGGGGTCTTCACCCGGACTCAATTTGCCGGCGGGAAGTTCGAGGAGAGGTTTCTTAAGAGGATAACGATACTGTCGCACGAGAAGTAACGAGCCATCATCGAGCAATGGCACGGCAACCGCTCCGCCGGGATGGTCGGCAACCTCGCGAATTGCGCGGTTGCCGGACTCGTACTCGATCTCATCGACGATGAGGTTGAATACTTTACCGTCGTGCTTTCGTTCGCTTTTGAGTACTCTGAAGTGTGGCGGCTGTGCCATGGGCCTCGTGGGCAAGATACACGACGCGTTGAGGGAAAGGGATTTCGATGCCCTCCGAGCGGAAGGCGTTATAGATTTGCTCGCGGAGGGATGTCTCAACAAGAAACTTCTTTCGGAAGTCGTCCGTGCGGGCAATGAGTCGCAGATTGACGGAAGAATCTGCCAGCGCGACGACAAAAACCTCCGGCACGGGCTCCTTCAAGACATCCGGATGCTGCTTGGCGAGGGAGGTCATGATCAGCTTTGCCCGATCCAGCTCGGTTCCGTATGCCACACCGACCTCGACCACTACACGAATCACCTGTTCCGGGTACGAATAATTGACGACTCTGCCCTTGATCAGATCGGCGTTGGGGCTCACGATCAGGTTGTTGTCGAAATCCAGGATTTTGGTGCTACGGATGCCGATTTCGTAAACGTCCCCCGTTTCGCCCGAGGGAAGCTGGATTCGATCGCCGACGCGAAACGGCCGGTCGAGCATAATCACAAAGCCCGCAATCATGTTCGCCAGTGTATCCTGCGCCGCGAGGGCAATTGCCAGCGACCCAACACCGAGCGATACCACCAAACTGCTCACGTCTTGCCCGAAATGGTCGAGCACAATAATGAGCGCGATCAGTGCAATAACGATATTGACCACGCGGTTGACGAGCGGGAGAAGAGCCTCGTTGAGTTTCGACGACGTGCGCTTCGCGTGGCGCTCCATGGTGTGTTTAATGCTCGTGTCGATAATTCGGATGAGGACGATCGTCACAACGAGCATGAAGCAGACGAAGATAATGCCGTTCGCGTAGCCGAGCAATTGGCGGGCGGTGACATCTGCCTCAGTCGTGCTCTTGGCGATCTCTTCCGATGCGAGGTATGCACCGGTGACCACGGCAATCCACTTGACCTTATCGAGCAGGATGTTGAGGATCAGGTCGTCCAGCTCACTGGCAGTCTTGGTGATGAGTCTTCTACCGACTGTGGCGAGGAATCGCTTTGCAATCCAGCCAAGAACGACTGCCGCGAGGAACATCACCGCAGCCATGGCGAGATGGTAGAGAAAGTCGCTGCCAAGAGCGTTGCGAAGGTTTTGTTCTAACGTTTGCATGGATGAGGGCAACAAGATCAGTAATTTCCCCGACTGCCGGGCTTGATGAGTTCAATGCCTTGTTGACAGAGGGGGCAGTCGGAGGGCTGGTAGGTGACAACGTCTAATTGTAAGACCGAAAAATGCTTGGATTCGAATTTGATTTTGCCGTTGCTGCGGTCGACGATGTATCCCACGCCCGCCAACCGCGCGTTTGCTTGCTTCACCAGCTCGACAACCTCGAAGACCGACCCGCCCGTCGTCACCACATCTTCGACGATCAGCACACGTTCGCCCGGGCGAATTTCGAATCCGCGTCGAAGCTCCATCTTGCCGTCTTTCCTCTCAGCAAAGATCGTCCGCGCGCGCATCATGCGTCCCACTTCCGTCCCTACCACAATTCCGCCAATGGCGGGAGAGATGACGACTTCGACATCGCTGTATTCAAAGTGGTGGGCAATCTCACCGGCGAAGAGGTGGAGATACTTCGGATATTGAAGGACGCGCGCACACTGAAAATACTGCGGACTGTGCAACCCGGAGGTCAGCTGAAAATGACCTTCCAGGAGTGCCTTAGTTTCTCGGAAGATTTCCAGAACTTGGTCTTTGGGGAGTTTTTCAGCCATTGGACGGATGAACTTGTGGAGCGCAAAATAGGAAGAACTTCGTTGAGTCGCAACGGAAGAAGAGGGAGAACCAACAGATGAAATCCCTTCGTGTTTCTGGCTTCAGACTGCCTGACTGGCTATGTGGTTGTTGTCTCTGGTGAGAAACGATATCAATCAGGTTGTTAGAATTTCTCCGGTCGTATGACATCAACATCAGACAGGTACAAGATCATCGCGTAGTTCTTGTAGTAGTGCTCCGAGCAATAGGTAACGATGCGGTGTGCCGTTGACTCATCGCAGATGATGTCGATCTGCACGTTCATATTTTGGTCCCAATCGCCCGTCCGCACGCCGCGTGCTCCTTTGCCGCGTGCCTCAACGATTGTGTATCCCTTTGCTCCCAGGCGCTCAAGCTGATCGGTCAGTAAACCTTCGATGGCCGACTCGGTGATGATGGTGAGTTTTCTCCGACGTTCCATAGTGTTCGGTCAATGGATGAGAGTTGCCATATGGTAATACAAAGGAATTCCAAAGACAAGGTTAAACGGGAATGTTACACCCAACGCGGCCGTGAGGTAGAGCGTTGGATTTGCTTCGGGCACCGCAATACGCATCGCTGCAGGCGCTGCAATATAGGACGCGCTGCCCGCAAGCGTAGCAAGAATCGTTGTCCCACCGATAGAAAGCCCAACTCCCCAGCCGACGACCGTTCCAATGGCGGCCGAGAGGATCGGCATTCCTATCCCAAACAACACAAGGAATACTCCTGTGCGCTTCAGATCGCTCAAGCGATGCGACGCGACGAGTCCCATCTCCAACAGAAAAAATGCCAACGCACCTTTGAACGGGTCGATGAACACGAGTTTCACCGGTGCAATTCCTTCCGGACCTCCTACGACTCCCACAACTAACCCGGCAATCAAGAGGTAGATACTTTTTCCGAAAAACACCTCATGCGCGAGCCTCCGGTATGATATGGTTCCCTGTGCCGTCCGCAGCCTTGCGATGAGAATACCCACGGCAATGGCAGGGATTTCCAGCAACACCAACAGGACGGTGGTGTATTCTTCATACGGCACGTTAAGTTTATCCAGAAATGAAAGAACAACCGCGTATGTTACAGCACTCACGGATCCATAGTGAGCGGCGATGGCGGCTGCATCAGGCCTACTGAGCTTTCCCAGGCGACGAAGGATTGGGTAGGCGATGACTGGAATAACCAAACCGACCGACACTGCCCCCAAACAGGGTAATACGATGGCTGACCACTTACTCGTCGAAAGTTGCAATCCACCTTTAATGCCAATGGCAAGAAGCAAGTAGATGCTGAGGATCTCATAGATTGCTTCGGGCAACCGAAGTTCAGAGCGAACGATCCCTGCTACAATGCCAACAATGAAGAACAGGATCGTTGGATCAAGGAGGTTGTCAATCATCGTCATACTTGTAATTCCTCTAACGCTTCCTGCATTTCGCCGCGCGCATGGAGGTCGCCTTGTGCAACGGCTACCTCCATTCCACGCTTCAACACGGCGATGGCATCATCCCGACGATCGAGTTTCTGATACGCATAGCCAAGCTGCTGGTAGGCGGGGACGTACGTCGGATCATCCCGTAGAAGCTCCTCCAGCAACGTAACGGCGTGTTCGGTGTTGCCTTGCCCCGCATACTCCAGTGCAAGGGCATACCGGCTGAACGAGTCCCGAGGATTCTTGGCAAGAAAATCCTGGAGCTTGGCAATCCGTTCTTCTCTCATGTCGGTGATAGCTGGTCAATCTGCCGGGCAAGCGTGAAGTCGTACTCCGTCAGTCCGCCCGCGCTGTGTGTGGAGAGTGTGAGATGCACGGTGTTCCAGCGGATGTCGATGTCCGGGTGGTGGTCCATTTTTTCGGCCAGCAGCGCCACGGAGTTCACAAAGCCCATCGCCCGCACAAAATCTTGCAGCCTGACGGTTTTTTTGATCTCGTTACCGGATCGTGTCCAGCCCTTAAGTTCGCGGAGCTGCTGTTGGATTTGCTCTTCGGTCAGAAGTGTTCGTGTCATCGTTCTTCCGTCATAGCATCACAGGTTTTTTGGGACTGAGCTTTTCATACTCGCTCCGAAGGATAATGTGCTTCGAGTCAATCGCGCGGTCGATAGCAAGAATTCCGTGAAGATGGTCAATCTCGTGCTGAAGGAGTTCGGAGAGTCCGCCTTCGGCTTTGAGCGTCTTGCGCTTGCCCTCTTCGTTGAGGAAGGCGACTTCAATGGAGTAATACCTGACGACCTTGACGAGAATATCCGGGAACGAAAAACAATCGTCCCAGAGCAAAAACTTCTTCCGGCTACGCTTGGTGATGTTCGGGTTGATGAGTGCGCCGTGGTATTCGAAATCGATATAGATGATTTGCTTCGTGGACCCGATTTGCGGCGCGGCAATACCTCGACCGAACCCCCTGCGCGAACGGAAATCGGCCAGTGTGTCCCGAAGATCGGCGATCGTTGAACGAATGTCGTCTGCCTGGACGTTCTTCACCGGCGAGCAGCGCTCACGCAGAATCGGATTGCCAAGCAGGAGGATGTCTTGAACGGGCATAAAGAGTCAGGACGTATTCCAGCCCAATATACAGAAATGGACGTTATGCGGCAAATCCTCCAACGCGTTGAACCTTCCCAAGTTTTGCACCCAAAAACCGCTCGCCGATCTCCGTAAATTTGTGAGGGATGTCGCTGACGAAGAACTGCACGCGCGGTTTCATCGTGCTGGTGTTTTCCAACGATAACCTCTCCAATTCGACAGCCACAACCTCCGCCGTCGCCTCACCGGAATCGATGAGCATCACCTGATCATGAAATATTTTGCTCATGACGTGTTTGAGAAGGGGATAGTGCGTACAACCGAGGATGAGTGTATCGATCTTCTTTGTCGTAAGGGGGAAAAGATATTCTCTCGCGATCATCTCCGTTGCCTTATGGTCTATCCATCCTTCTTCGACGAGCGGCACGAAGAGCGGGCAGGCCTGACTGAAGACTTGCACGTTTGCATCGAGCTGCCGAATGGCGTTCGCATAGGCATGACTGGCAATCGTGCCGGCGGTCCCAATCACACCAACCCGTTTGTTCTTGGTTGCTTTCACTGCAGCTTCCGCCCCAGGGACGATCACCCCCACCACTGGCAACTTTGCTCGTTTCTGCACGACATCCAGCGCAACAGCAGAAACCGTGTTGCACGCGATGACAATCAGCTTCACGTTGTGCTGGAGTAGCACGTCGGTATCTTGCGCCGCATAGTCACGCACAACGTGGGCAGACTTTGAGCCGTAGGGAACGCGTGCCGTGTCGCCGAAGTACACAATGTTCTCGTGCGGTAGGCGTTTCAGCAACGCGCGGACGACGGTCAGGCCGCCGATGCCGGAATCGAACACGCCAATCGGTCTGTTGTCTCCTGCGGGCGTCATGAGAGCACTAACTCGGATTCTGCCAGTTGCATGACGGTGGCGAGCAGCTCAGACCGAACATATTCTCGGCGTTCCGGCGCATCGATCTTACTGCCAGTCAGGTCGGTAACGTAGAACGAGTCGACAATACCATCGGCGCGGGTTGCGATTTTGGCGAAGGCAATATTCAAACCGAGGCGCGAGAGCGTGTTGGTGATTCGGTAGAGGAAGCCGAGAGTATCGAAAGCATAGACATCGATGATGGTGTAGCGCGGATGGTCTTCGAACTCAACATCCACGCGCACGTTCGGATTGATCTTGTGTGTGCGGCGTTTCCATCTCATCCGATGACGATGGAGGAGATGCTCAATATCTGTCGACCCGCGAACCACGTCCCGTAATTCTTGCTGGATCTTCTCACACTGTGTTTGATTCAATGATGACTTCGAGATGTCATCCACCACTCGAAACTTGTCGATGATGATTCCATCGCTACGCGTGAAAATGTTGGCGTCGAAAATATTCGCGTCGTTTGCCGTCAACACGCCGCAGAATTTCGAGAGCGCAAAGGGGGCGTCCGGAGCGATGACTGTTACCTCGGTGTAATCGTTCCGGTGCTTAAACAGCACCGTGGGTTGTTCCTGTGCATGAATCGCCTTCAGATGCTGAGCAATCTCCTCAGCCTCAAATGCCGCGAGGTAGGCTGGACTTTCCATCGCATCGAGATGGCGTCGCGTCTCTTCCGGCGAAAGAGTCTCCGCCAGCGTCGTGACAATCTGTTCCTTCGCCGCCGAAGTTTTGATGCTCGTCCGCTCTCGCAACTGCTCAGCGGAGAGTTTTCCCGTCAGCACATCGTGAGCTTTCTGGTAGAGTTCCGTGAGCAGCATTCCTTTCCAATCTGTCCACACGTTTTTGTTCACGGCGCTGAGGTCGGCATACGTCAGTACGTAGAGATAATCAAGCTGCGCGGGCCGTTGGAACTTTGCCGCAAAGTCTAAAATCGTCTGGGGGTCGTTCAGGTTGCGTCGGAATGCCACCTGCTCCATCAACAGATGATAGCGAATGAGAAATAGCACATCGTCAGCGATATCGTCGGCGCCAAGTCGACGTAGCACGGCGTGAGCAATCTTGACGCCCTGCACTTCATGATCGCCGACTCGCTCCGGCTTGGCGATGTCGTGGAGCAGGCAGGCGAAGTACAATGTTTCCCGGCTCGGCAAACCTCGAAAGACATCACCAAACGTCGAGGGAGAATTGACGAGCGCCTCGGCATTGGCAATGACTCTCAACGTGTGCTCGTCTGCCGTGTAGTAGTGGTAGATGTTGTGTTGGAAAAAGGCCACCATGGGCTGCCATTCGGGAATGAGGCGACCGAGAATGCCGAGGTCGTTCAGACGTTGGAGAATGCGGCCGACTCCTGCCGGAGAAGACAGAAGTCGCCGAAAAAGCCGCGCTTCATCCGTTGTCTGAATAGGTCTTACCGAGCTCAGCTTCCGTTGAAAGAGTTCCTCCAGGGAAGAAGAAAATCGGGCATGGTGCTGAGCACAGAGTAAGGAAGCTTCGAGAACGAAGTGGGTGAGGGGAGAACTGTGTCTTCCGGTGAATTCCAGTGTATGATCGCGCAGGTGGAAAGAAGGATGAACAGCCTGCGCGGCGATCTTTGTTGCCGGTTCGAGATACGTTTCCCGTGCCCATGCCGTCAGTTGTTCGGAGAGTCGTGCGATGGAGCGGGCGGCTAAGTAGTAATCCTGCATGAAGCGCTCGACGTTCCGGTAGTGAAGCGCTTCGGCGACTTTGCGTTGCGACGTAAACTCTAACGTGTCGTGCAATCCCTTGGCCTGGAGATGCATTTCGTTGCGCGCTCGGAGGAGGAATTCAAAGCCCCGCCGTGCAGGGGAAGAGATGCGGTTCCCTGCGCACCGTTTCACGGCAGGTGAAGCAAGCAGCAATGATACCGACGTTTTCTGTTGCGGTGATGTTTGCGCAAGAGGGAATTGTCCGGTTCCGCGCAGGAGCCAGAGCACCGTGTGGAGGTCGCGCAAGCCGCCGGCGCTGTTTTTCAGATTGGGTTCGAGCAGCTTCGCGGACTCTCCGTACTTCTGATGGCGCGCATTCGTCGCAGCAAGCAACTGCCGGACGAAGGATTGTTTGTCAGACCTCTTTATTGTTGTTGCAACAGATGTCCGAAAACGGGCGTACACCGCACGATTGCCGCACAAGAAGCGAGCGTCGAGCATCGAGAGCCAGGCGTCGAATTCTGTCTCTGCCATCTCAAGACATTCATCGATCGTGCGGAAGCTATGGCCGATTTCCAAGCCGCAATCCAGCAGCGCGTGCAGGATTTCTTTGACGGCACCGGCGGCGTGTTTCTTCTCTCGCTGTGTTCGAGCAAGGAACATGATGTCGGTATCAGAAGCGAAGTTCAGTTCCTTCCGCCCATAACCGCCGAGCGCAACAAGTGCAATCTGCTTCTTGGTGGGATGTCCCGAGTCTGCATACACGGACGCAACCAGTGAATCAAGTCGTCGTGTAAGGGCAAGCGCGATCGCAGTACCGGATGCGCCGTTGCGGTGTTTAGTAACGATGGTGTCGAGGGAATGTTGGAGCCGTGACTTGAGACTCGAAATGTCGTGCATGCAATGTCATGTGATAAATATGTAGCGAAATGTACAGAGAAAGCGGGGGGAATACAAGGAGAGAGGTCAAAACTTCGCCGCCACCACCACAACAGCCTTCGCACTCGCCACGGTGCCGCCCTGTGCATCAATGGCTTCGAGGTAGATGATGTACGGCCCGATGCGAGCGCGTTGCTTGCTGTCATCCATACCGTCCCAGATAATTTCTCCCTGCGCTCCGGCAAGGTCGGCGTTGGAGAGCGTGCGAATCAATCGACCTTTGATGTCAAAGACCTTCACGCTAATCGTCGAAGTGGATGTCGGAAGGTTGTAGCGAATGGCACAGAAGTCTTGGAAGCCATCGCCATCGGGCGAAAATGGGTTGGGTGAGATGGAAAGCGTTGCGCTACTCGGTGGTGCAGTCGTAAAGACGCTGTTGTGCCGTGCCGGAGTTCCTCCTGCAAGCACCGCGCTCGTGCTCCAGTTGCGCGGGTCATTCGAATCACCGTTCGGGCTGATGCGTTCCAGCGACCGGCCTTTCGTGTCGGTCACGTCGGGATGGTGCCATCGGGGAGAATACGCTACGCTATCGATCAATCGGCCTGCGGCGTCATAGAGAACAATATCGTCGCCCTCATTGCCGAGGCTGAATCCACCCGTGCGGTTCAGAATGAAGAGATGCTGGTCGGGACTTGGCGTCCTGAGTTCCGGGAAGAGCGAGAGAATGGTGGACTCCGCCGCTACAATGACGAAATCGCCCGGCTGGATAGTTCGCGACTGTGTTGTGATCGTAAACGAGTTGATGTTGCCACTCGCCGTGGGGCGGTCGGTGAACCGCCAGCGGGCAAGGTTGACGGACGACTGGCTGCGGTTGAAGAGCTCGAGCCATTCATTCTGTCCCGTCAAGGGATCATACATGATCTCATTGACGATCAGCGAACCTCGATCCACTCCCACGGTGAGCACTGCCGAGGCCGTATCGTTACTGCGGTTTTCGTCCTGTGAAAACGAAACGACGGCTATGAACCGGTGGTCTCCGCTCCCTAACGGAGGATGGTTGGAAGTAACAAGTGCTGAATCTGAAGGGGCGACCGAAGGGCCGGTTACGGTAGCAAACCGTTCGGATGCTTCAGCAACGCGATTGTCATTAATGTCTCGGAAAAACTCAACCGCGTAACTGGAAACCGTCTGCAGGCCGACATTTTTCACTCGAGCATTCATGGTAAAACCATCCCGTGGTGATGGTGCAGAGGGAGAAAACGTCACCTGCGTTACGCTGAGGTCGAGTGTAGTGAGCACCGTGAGAGAAACATCGTCTATCCGAAACGTTGCCGTCGTTCCGCCGCTCGATGTGCCAACAATGCGCCACCGGAATCGAACGGTTTGCTGATTGGCCAGCGATGGGGGCAGGGCGATGCTGGTCAGCACGTAGCTGGTGACACCGGGGTTTCGCAACGTATCTCCAAGCTGGATGGGAAATGTTGCGCCGTTATCGAGCGAAGCCTCCACAACGATGGGGGCGATGTGCGTTGCGGAACGAGCGGTGTAGAACTGGAGCTTATCCGGCGTGCGGTTGGTGAAGTTAAAGGTTGGTGATGTCAGCGACTGGGAAATTGTCGCATTCGTCGACAGCACAGCATTTGGAGCAGAACGGGGAGTCGAGGTCGTCGTCGCAAAG
>DATLYT010000068.1:0-7686 GCA_035574455.1 Bacteroidota bacterium | reverse complement strand
CGACGTCCTCGACGCGGCGCCTTCCGTCTCACCCGAGATGCTCAATCTCTGCCGTTGGATCGCAGAATACTACCTCGCGCCCATTGGCGAAGTTCTCAAAGCCGCCGTGCCGTTCGGATTTTTGGGCTACGGAAAGCGCGTCGCCCATCTCCTCGTGCAGAATCCGGAAAGCGCCCTCGCCGAAACGAAACGCTCGGCCCCGAAGCAACACCGAATCCTTCAGATTCTTCGGGAACACGGCGACCTTACAGTATCCCAACTACAAAAGAAGACAAATGTTAAGAGCATCTACGCCGTACTGAATGAGTTGGCTCGCAAAGGGTGGGTCGAGGTCGAGGAGAAACTTGAAACACGGAGCGTGAAGCCGAAATACGAGAAGCTCGCTTCCCTCACGCCGCAGGCTCGACAGCGTGGCTCCTCCATAACACTCACGCCGAAGCAAGCCCTCGTCGTCGAAAAGCTCGCCGAAAGCACCGCTCCGGTTCCCATCAAGCAACTCGTGAAAGCGACCGGCGTTTCCACCTCAACACTTTCGACGCTGGTGAAAAAAGGGCTTGTTGAGATTTCCGTGCGCGAAGTTATCCGCTCGTCCACCTCGGACGGCCTTGAGCCAACAGAACAACCGCCTTCATTTGAGCTGAACCGCCATCAACAGCAGGCGCTCCACGAGATTTCCCAAGCCCTGCAGAAGGGGCAATACACGACCTTTCTGTTGCATGGCGTGACCGGGAGTGGAAAGACGCAGGTGTACATTGAGGCGATCCGCCGGGTTCTTTCTGCCGAGAAAACGGCGCTCGTGCTTGTGCCGGAGATCGCCCTGACGCCGCAGATCGTGCGCCGGTTCAAAGCGCATTTTGGCGACAAGGTTGCCGTCATGCACAGTCAGATGTCCGTCGGCGAACGATACGACGCGTGGCGGCTCACGTACCGTGGCGACATCCGGATTGTCATCGGACCGCGGTCGGCAGTTTTTGCTCCACTCTCGAACATCGGTCTCATCGTCGTCGACGAGGAGCACGAGGCATCGTACAAACAGTTCGATGCGTCGCCGCGCTATCATGCACGGGATGTCGCGATTGTTCGGGCGCGCCAGAACAATGCCGTTGTCGTCCTCGGCTCAGCGACACCATCGGCGGAGAGCTACTACAACGCCCTCAGCGGTAAGTACCGGCTCCTCGAAATGCCGGAGCGCGTCGACCAAGCCAAACTCCCGCGCATCGAAATCGTCGATATGATTCTCGAACGAAAGCGGCGCTATGAGGAGATCAAAAAAGAAGTGCAGGAGAAGAAGATTGAATTTCCCAAGCGATTGCCAGATAGCTCGATCTCGAAGCTGTTGCATGATGAAATTCAGAAGCGGATCGACAGGAACGAGGGTGTTATTCTCCTCCAGAACCGTCGAGGTTTTTCGCACGTGGTCGAATGCTTCGATTGCGGCTATGTGGAAAAATGCGACAACTGCGAGGTGACGTTGACGTATCATCTCACCAAAAAGCATCTCCGCTGCCACTACTGCGGATTTGTGAAAAAGCCACCCGATATCTGCCCGAACTGTCAAGGGATCGAGATCCGGTTTCACGCATTCGGCACACAACAGGTGCAGCAGGAGTTGCAGGAGCTGTTTCCCAACCGGTCGATCTTGCGGATGGATCTGGACACCACAGCTCGGAAAGGGGCGCATGATCGCATCCTCTCGCAATTCGGTCGCGGCGAGGCAGATATTCTCCTCGGCACGCAGATGGTGGCAAAAGGATTGGATTTTCCCCGTGTGACGCTTGTCGGTGTTATTTCAGCCGATACCCAGATGCTGCTGCCGGATTTTCGTTCATCCGAGCGGACGTTTCAGCTGCTGACACAAGTGGCGGGGCGGTCGGGTCGTGCGCAGTTAGCGGGCGAAGTCATCATCCAGACGATGCAACCGCAGCACTACAGCCTGAAGCATGTCGTCTCACACGATTTTCTGGGATTCTATAAAGAGGAGTTAGCGTACAGGAAGGAATTAGACTACCCGCCATTCTCACGGATTGTGTTGATTGAGTTTCGAGGAGAGCGGGAAAACGATGTGCACCATCATGCGAAGAAATTTGCCGAGTTCATCGAACGGCAAGGGATCGCTCCGCATTCGATTCTCCTCGGTCCGGCGGATGCGGCAATTCCGAAAATCCGCAATCAGTTCCGGAAACATCTCATCATCAAGAACCTCAAGAGCAAAGACCCCGCGGGTTCGCAGCTGCATCAGGCGCTGATGAAAGCAAAGAACCTCTACAACGACTCTGCCTTAGCGAAAGACAAGAAGGTGCAGATGACGATTGATGTGGACCCCGTGGGGATGATGTAGAGTCTTTTGAACCTTGCTTTAGCGAGAATAAAAAAGACCTCCTGTCCAGCAGGAGGTCTTACGAACGATGAATCCCGCAAATGCAGGCAACTCAGAATGTAACTCCCACGAGTAATTGGAACATCGTCGCCGGATGATCGTTCTTGGTGTTGTATGTTGTCGTCGACGTAAAGCCCGGCTGGCTGATGGTTTCTGTAACCGTATACTCGTACGTTGGCTGGCCGCCAGAATAACGCAGACTAACATTGACAACCCTGGCAAACACCACGCCCACGCCAAAACCATACGCTAACGCACTGCTCGAGGCGGACTTTGCCGTGTAGCGGTATCCACCTTGGGACGCGTTGACTTCCGGCGTCGAACCAAAAAGCAGCCCGACCTGTCCCTGTAAGTAGTAACCGGCAGCCGGTGTGAATGACCCCGAGTATCGAATCCCTGCCATCGGCCAGATCGTCGTCCAGCTTCCGAGGTCACCACTGACAGATGAAGAAGACCCAGAGGCATCCTGGAAATATTTTTCACTCAAACTATTGAATGCGAGTGTAGTCGAGCCAAGCACGGAGAGACCTCCGGGAAGCGGAATCCCAACCTCCCCACCAAAGGCAAATCCTGTGCTTGCTCCCCCCGCACCAACAGAGGATGTCGAACCGAAGTCCCCTGTCGGGAACGCAAGCCCGCCGAAAAATCCTACACTGACTTTCGGAACGATCTGCGCGTTGACAGAAACGGCGAAAACGGAAATAACCAGAATGAACCTTGTGATCGTTCTCATTATGCGAGCCTTTCTAAAATGTGAGAGAATGAGGGTATGATGACGGTGCTGTAATCGGTGTATATAGGAAATCTACAACGCATGCGTAAGGAGCATCTGGAACCCGGCAGGGTGTGGCTTGTTTTCGCCGATCCTCACTCTCCAAGTCGTAACCTGCGGTGCCCATTCCTTCACCGCGGCCAGCTGCAGTTCTTGCCGTTCACGGTTGCCTGGAAAGACTGAACCTGGCCGATGTTGTTGTAGGTGATGTTGTAAAACCTACCGGAGTACTGTTCCGACGAGGTGTTGCATCGCCAGTTGAAGTCGAAGGCAATCACCCGTGAGAACTGGTCGTAGGTAATCCCACTCACGGATCCGGCGATGCTATTGCAGTCCATCCGAATCGATGGTTGGTTGTTACTCATCGTCACCCGGTCACACACATTCTCTGCTAGTTGTGAAGTCTCCTCTTCACTGCAGGAAAACAATAAAAAGCAAAGTGCAAAGAGCATGAAGAGATATATGCTCTGAGTTTTCATTTTGCCATCCTTTCCGAAGTTAGGCCAACGTTATTGCTTCGTCGCCGTCCAGGTGCCCTGGTTGATGAGACTAGGCTTAGCTGCATTCGGTTGATCAATACCTTTTTTGCGTAACCTATTTTGTTACAGCTGTCCCTCCGATGGCTGTGATACGATGCATCAGGTGTGGATGCGAAGAAAGAATTTCAGAAAACCAGACCCAAAACCCGGTTTCTGTGTATGTCTGGTTACTGAATTCTTGAGCGTTTACATTGCGGAACAGCTTTTTCCCCGCTGAAAGAACTAAAAGCCCGCCGATTGCGCCATTGGGCCGAAAATGAGCACCGAAGCGATCGCACGTATACTCGCATGACCGAGAATACGCTTGCGACAAGAACGGAATAAGGTTTGATGGGTACAGAAGCCAACGCCATGTTAAGTGCTTGCGTTTGATGTGTGCAAGCTCGTGGGAGAGAACAAAGGCGAGTTCTGCTTCTCCCTTTTCGTACGCTAACTCTAAGACGTCGGAATAGATAACGATAAAGTTTCTCCCAAGAAATTTGGTTGCGAATGCATTCAACACTCCACCAGCCTGGAGAATGTAAATAGCAGGCACCGGATTCAGACCCATCTGGAGCGATAGCTCTGATGCTATACGATATACTTCTTGAAATTGTTTTTCGGAGACTCGAATAGCGTTACCACGAATATGACCTATGAAATAGCCATGAACAATTAAACCGATTGCTGCACCTAAGAGTATATAGACGACGCCGACGATAGAAACAACGAGCAGCACATAAATCAGTATACTTACGACGAGAGAGATGCCAAAATAGAGCTGCTCTTTGGGATGAATTAATGCTTCTATACTATGCTCTCCTTGAGGGATTGTTCTAATTTTCAAGGGGGGCGGCCCAGAGGAAGATATTTCAAGTAATTCACTCACATTGTCAGACATTGAGATCTCCTTTCTGCTTACTGTTGAGAACGGTAAAGAAAACAATAATAGGGACAGAGGTTAGAACTATGTCCAATAACCAAAATCCATTGAAAACCCATCGGTACTCAAGGTAAGGAATAAGGTCGAAGACACTTATTACCCACTGAAATACCGCAAGACCGAGATAGATCCATATACCAATTAACGCAAAGAGAGTTGCTTGCCTAAGGTTCATATTCTTCTCCTTTATTTGTTTGCGGGCGTTTCACATAAGCACACTTCCTGCTGGTAACTCACTGCCCCGTTTTTGTCGCCGTCCAGCTGCCCGTGCCGATGAGACTGTCCGAGGATCCATAGAAAAAAATTGCGCCGCAGGCAACCGCAGAGGATGCCCAGTAGCTATCGTAGGTTCCCTGAGCTATACTGGTGGAGCCCAAGGTAGCGCGAACCCTCGTAAACACTGTCGAGCCAGGCAACTTGACACGGCCAACAAATGCTCCATTTTGAACTGTCACACCGGAGTCCTTCGTCAATGTTGCATTGCAGCTGTACGGCCCGACATTCAGTCGAATTCTCACGGTGAGGCTATCGATGACACCTTGAGACGTGATCCGGAAATAGACTGGCAGATTCTGCCTCGTCGTTCCTGTCCAGACGCCGGCATACTGGGCAACGTTGGCACTCGCTTCCTGCGGACTTGTTGAACTGTCCTTCGAACAGGAAAGGGCGAAGAGGACACATGCAAGTGTGATGATATGGCGGGTCATAGTTCCCCTCAGTAACTAATGAATGATCATTTTAACAGAATGAGCTTCTTCGTCTCAACTGTATTTCCAGCGCTAAGGCGATAGAGATACACTCCGCTGGGCAAACCTTCAGGCCTCCAGACGACGCGATGTTCGCCGGCTTGTTGTACGCCATCCACTAACCGAGCAACCTCTTGCCCGTGAAGATTGTAGATCCTTAGGGACACGTCATGACTTGTCCCAACACCTGGTAACGCATAACGGATCACTGTGGACGGATTGAAGGGATTGGGGTAGTTCTGAAGTAAGGCAAAATTCTTTGGAGCGCTTTGCTCGGATGTTTCCGCAAATGTCGGGGAGGTTTTTGTTGCAGTCCATGTCCCTTGCGAAAGCACAGTGCCGCCTGTCCCGAAAATAAAGGTGGAGCCACAATACATGAAGTACGAGCCAGAATATCGGTCGTACGTGCCCTGAGCGCTGGTAGAAGAGAGGAACGCGGCTCTGACGCGCGTAAAAATGTTCGTTATTGCAGGGGGCAATGCTACACGGGAAACAAAAGAAGTTCCCTGTATGGCATTCCCGCTATCCCTCTGAAAGGTTGCCGTGCAAGAGGATGATGGTATAGTGGGAAACGTGACGCGCAGACGGATTGTCATACTATCAATGATGCCGGAACTGGTGACGCGAAAATAGATCGGCAGGTTTTGTCCTGTCGTTCCTGTCCAAACACCTGCGTAAGGACTTATCTGAGCCGTTACGGATAGAGGGATAATAAGTTGAACGAGCGTTCGTACGCAAAAATGTTTCATGGTCTCCTCTTCTTCTACGTTATGAGCAGGAATTTCTAAAGAGAAATACAGGCATGGAGTGCCTCTTGCAGAAAATTCAAAAGCCGAACCGTCCCACCTCCCTTTAGGACAATTCGGCCTTTCTGCAGCTTTTCGCTTATGTTTGTTTGCTTATTGCATCAATCTCCTTCTCCCTTTCTCCTTGTCTTCCTCACCTCATTGCAGTCTGCAGGTATCGTTTATTCATCACCGGCTCTTTCACAAGTTTCTCCCCATCCCAGTACCGGATGCCGCGTCTCAGATTCTCGAAGTACGCATCGTTCAGTTCGCTCTTCACCAGTCCCCGGTCTCGATACTGTCTATGCAATCCGCTAAATGCATCCGAGGCGCGCACCCGTACGCACCGCATCGAAGAATCAAAATAGAAATACAGCGTACCAGCATCTGGCGCCCAACCCTCCATCTTCATAGGATAGGGAACCCTCTCCGTTACAATCACCTGAATCAACCCATCCTCCATGATCTTCACACCGGATACTTCATTCGTAACATCGGTCCAATATTTTTTAAGGTCGGAGCCGGGAAAGAGGAGATAATACTTCTCGGTCCCCGCGGCAACTCCTACCGGTGCTAATCCAGACGGCGCCGGTCCGTGTCCTTCCACCTTCCGTGGGTCGAACACTGCAAGGGACGCCTGCATGAGTCGGTTGTTCTGTCCGCCGAGCAGCAGATCTTCAATTCCATCGCCGTCGAGGTCTTTCTGTGCGTAATATGGGAGCATCCCGTTGTGCCAGTATTCGCTCTTCAACGCACCGGTTCGTGCATCCAGCCGGACGAGGACGTTCGGGAACCACGGGCGATGGGAGGCAAATGCAAAGACATCGGCATTTCCATCTGCATACCCCTCATACACAATCTGATAGAATCCATAGTCGTCCGAATACCTCACGCCGCCGATGGTAACCGTTCGATGAAGCTCATACCGCCACCGCTCGCTTCCGTCCGGTTCGAAGCAGACGACGACGTTCTGATAGGGATTATCCGGATCCATGTACGGTGAATATGTCCAACCAAAGATGCCGATCACTTCGTTCTTCCCGTCGTGATCAACATCGCGAACGAGAACACCACGGTCTTCGTGATGGGTAATCCATTCTGGCATAGATTCCGGGACGAAATACTTGAAGATATATTTTCTCCACAACTCCTCTCCTTGCCTGTTGTATGCAACGAGGAATTCCTTCTCCGGCCGCGCATAGGCAGGATTACGATCACCCGTCCAGAGGCGTGGGATGACCAGAACCAGCACAACGACGAACGCGGTGAATCCCAGAGACCATCGTACGGGATACCGGCGAACAGACTCCACAAACCGTTGAGGAAGTGTTCGCTGTACTGGCTGAGGAACACCAAAACCGACTTCACGCTCACGAAGCGCGCGCTGCGTCACCGTCAACGCGCGGCTGGCACGCTGCGCTTGTTCACGCTGCAGGTGATCGACCTGTTCGTAGTAGGTCTTCATCTCCTTGTACAGCGCCGTGCACCAGGAACATGTTTTCAGATGCTGTTTGATGGCGGCACGCTTTTCCTGAATGAGCGGCG
>DATLYT010000067.1:0-7302 GCA_035574455.1 Bacteroidota bacterium | reverse complement strand
GCGCATCGTCATTCCCGATAGCTGCATCCTGCTTGACTATATGCTGGCGGAGTTCACGAAGATTGTCGAGAACCTTGTCGTCTATCCAGAGCAGATGAAGCGGAATCTTGGGTTAACGAACGGGTTGATCTTCTCGCAAGCCGTGCTTTTGGAGTTGGCGAAAAAGGGGATGCGTCGAGAGGATGCTTACCGAGTCGTGCAGGCCGAGGCGATGAAGGCCTGGGAAACCAAGCAGAATTTTCAGGAACTTTTGAAGAACAACGGAGAAATCAAAAAATATCTCTCAGAAGCTGAACTCAACAAGCTCTTTGACCTGCAAAAAAGTGTCAAGAATGTTGAGTATATTTTTCAACAGGTGGGGATACAATGAGCACCGCAACGGTAATGATGAAAACGAAACGAAAACATCGAACGAAAACGAACCAGCGGGGCTTGCAGGCGAGAAAGGTGCGAAAGGCTTCCTTGCGTCGAAGAGAAGATGACTTGAAGAGCCAGTTTGCCAAGGGGGCAGTTTACTATGAAGAGAACATCGAGTCATTAAAGTAGATATCTCAGGAAAATTCTCGGTGTCCTTGCTGTTTAGGGATTTAAGTACTTGATGAGGTTAGTCTATGCCCAAAAAATTCCAAAATTACATCAACGGTCGGTGGGTCGATGCAAAGTCGGGACGGACGTTCGAGAATAGGAATCCGGCGAATTGGGACGAGGTGCTCGGAGTATTCCCGCTGTCCGGCAAAGAAGATGTCGATGAAGCCGTGAAGGCTGCGCGCAATGCCTTTGAGTCATGGCGCCTTGTTCCCGCGCCCAAACGCGGCGACATTATGCGCAAAGTTGGCGACCTGCTCACCGCGCGCAAAGAGGAGCTCGCACGGCAGATGACAATGGAGATGGGAAAGGTACTGCTTGAAACGCGCGGTGATGTGCAGGAAGGGATCGACACCGCGTATTATGCATCGACGGAGGGCAGGCGCCTGTTTGGTCACACGGTACCTTCGGAACTGCCCAACAAGTTCAATATGGCGATCCGGATGCCGGTCGGCGTTGCCGCTATCATTACTCCGTGGAATTTTCCAATGGCAATTCCGACGTGGAAGATCTTCCCTGCGCTTGTCAGCGGCAATACTGTCGTCTTCAAGCCGGCGTCGGATACTCCGGCGACAGCAACGTCACTCGTCGAGATTCTCATCGAGGCCGGCGTTCCACCGGGTGTTGTCAATATTGTGCACGGTGGCGGCAGCGAAGTAGGTATGGCGCTCGTCGAGCATCCTGACGTCGATTTGGTGAGTTTTACCGGGTCAACCAGCGTCGGTAAGAAAATTTCCGAAGTTGCAAGCAAAACGCTGAAGCGCGTTTCCCTCGAGCTTGGCGGGAAGAACGCTCAGATCGTCATGGACGATGCGAACCTTGACCTTGCACTCGAGGGGGTACTTTGGGGAGCATTCGGCACCACCGGTCAGCGCTGCACGGCAACCAGCAGGTTAATCGTCCACGAGAAGGTGTACGACACATTCCTCTCCATGGTTGTGGACAAAACCAAGAAGCTCCGTTTAGGGAACGGTTTGGATGAGAAGGTTGATGTTGGCCCCTGTGTCAATGAGGGGCAACGGAAGACGGTCGATTCCTATGTTCAAATCGGAAAAAGCGAAGGTGCAAGAGTCGTCACGGGTGGGAAGATCGCCTCGGGCGATGGGCTCTCCAAAGGCTGGTTTTATGAGCCAACAATTCTTGCCGACGTGACACAGGAGATGCGAGTGGCGAAAGAGGAAATTTTTGGTCCTGTGCTTTCAGTGATCAAGGTGCGTTCGCTGGAAGAGGCCATTCACGTTGCCAATAACACGAGGTACGGACTTTCTTCTTCAATCTATACGCAGGATATCAACAACGCGTACCGAGCGATACGCGACCTCAAAGCGGGCATCACCTACATCAACGCGCCGACCATAGGAGCTGAGGCGCATATGCCGTTTGGCGGTGTCAAAGAAACGGGCAACGGTCATCGCGAAGGGGGCTGGACCGTTTATGATTTCTTCACCGAGTGGAAGACCGTGTACGTTGATTACAGTGGCACACTCCAACGAGCACAAATCGATAACGTAGAGGGATAAGACGTGGCCGGCCGACCGTTCATCATCCAGCTCTACGAGCACCAGGAGTTTTTCTGAAGGGCATATCGTCCCGAAAGGTCAACCTTCGGACGATCATTGTTCCTTACTGTAGTTTATCAAATACCTTCAGAAAACTTTGAGGTGCATCATGTCCGAGAAAATCCAAAAAAACGTTATCCCCTTTTTAGCCGCAGGACAAGAAGCGGTGAAAAAAACGGAATCCGGTATATCCGCAGAAAAGCCTACTACCAAGAATCCGGTGCGTGTGCTCCCCACCGAAGTCCATGCCACGCTTGCCAAGCATATGCTCGTGGATGGCTTCGACCTCGTCGTGGATCTCCGACGCAGTCAGGGTTCCTATATTTACGACTCCCGTTTCAACAAACGCTATCTTGATTTCTTCACTTTCTTCTCCTCTGGTTCTGTCGGGCTCAATCATCCGAAGATGACGACGCCGGAATTCATGGAGAAGCTCGCGTACGTCTCAGTCAACAAGCCGTCGAACTCCGATGCCTACACAGTCGAAATGGCGGAATTTGTCGAAACCTTCGCCCGCATTGCCCAGCCGAGTTATCTCCCGTACGTCTTCTTCATCGACGGCGGAGCACTTGCTGTGGAGAATGCCCTCAAGACCGCGTTCGATTGGAAGGTGCGAAAGAACTTCGTGAAGGGCTACACAGAAGAGCGTGGTTGGCAGGTGATTCATTTCCGACGGGCATTTCACGGTAGAAGCGGTTATACCCTCTCGCTCACCAACACCGATCCTGTGAAAACAAACTACTTCCCAAAGTTCAAATGGCCGCGGATCCACAATCCGGTCATTAAATTTCCGTTGAACGAGCAGAATCTTGAACAGGTGAAGAAAGAAGAAGCGCTCGCCCTCCAGCAGATCAAGCAGGCCATTATCAACAACCCAGACGACATTGCCGCACTGATCATCGAACCCATTCAGTGCGAGGGAGGGGATAATCATTTCCGGAAGGAGTTTTTGACGGAACTCCGGACGATCTGCGACGAGAGCGAGATTCTCCTTATCTTTGATGAGGTTCAAACCGGCATCGGGATTTCGGGAAAAATGTGGGCGCATGAGTATTTCGTACAGCCGGATATCTGCGTATTCGGCAAGAAAACGCAGGTCTGCGGTTTCATGTGCAGCACGAGAATCGACGATGTGTTGGAGAACGTGTTCCATAAACCAAGCCGCATCAACTCGACGTTTGGTGGGAACCTGGTTGATATGGTTCGGTTCACAAGAATCTTAGAGATCATCGAAGAAGAACGGCTGGTAGAGAACAGCGCGCAGGTTGGCGCCCACTTGTTGAAGCAGTTGAGTGCGTTAGAGCAAGAATTTCCCGACCTTGTTAGCAATGCACGAGGACGCGGCTTACTGTGTGCGATCGATCTCGACAGCGCGCAGAACCGTGATCAACTCAAAAGCAAGGCGTATGAGGAGGGGCTCATTCTCATCGGCTGTGGTGACCGGTCGATTCGCTTCCGCCCGCCTTTGACCGTCAACACGTCCGAGATCGACGAGGGAATTTCAATCATCCGGCATGCGTTGAAGGAAATTCGCGAGGGCGAATAACCATGGAAACACCTCACGGCGACCATCAGGGTTCACTGAAGCTCAATATGGAGCTTGTGGAAGAGCTGCTGGTACAGTTTCTTGCTGATGAAACCCGGAGCGCAGGGTTTGAGAGAGGCGTTATTGGAGTCTCAGGAGGCGTGGACTCCGCTGTCTCCGCTTACCTTACGGCAAAGGCTTTGGGAAAGCAGAATACCTGGGGTATTATTCTGCCGTACAAAACAAGTAACCCCGAGAGTCTGAAAGACGCAGAGAAGGTTGTGAAAGAACTCGGGATACGGACCGAGACAATCGACATCTCACCTATGGTGGATGCGTACTGTGACCGGTTTGGTGTAACGGATCATATCCGACGTGGCAATGTGATGGCTCGCGTGAGGATGATTATTTTGTACGACATTTCTGCGCGTGAACATGCATTGGTCATCGGGACGAGCAATAAGACTGAGCTCCTCGTAGGATATGGAACACTCTACGGTGACACCGCTTGCGCGATCAACCCGATTGGCGATCTTTACAAGACGCAGGTATGGCAACTGGCGGCAGCGTTGGGTGTTCCACAGAACATCATCGATAAAAAGCCGACGGCAGATTTGTGGCCAGGCCAGACAGACGAAGCCGAGCTTGGCGTGTCCTACCGCGACCTGGACGCGCTGCTGTATCAGATGATCGACGAGCGGCGGAACGATGAGGAGCTTCAAAGGCTTGGATTTGCACCAGACTTCATCCGTAAGGTGCGCGGGCTTGTCCAGAAGAACCAGTTCAAACGTCGTCCTCCCATTATCGCAAAAGTCTCTTATCGTACGCTCAATGTCGATTTCCGCTACGTCAGGGATTGGGGCGTGTAAGCGGCATGAAACAGGAATCGCTCTCGAAGCAATCTGCACGTTTGTGTACGTACGAATTCTCTTTTTGCAGTCTTCATCCATCGCCGGAGACTTGTAACAGAAGACTCGAATGAGTATGCCCGGTACGCTGTATCTCGTCTCTACTCCCATCGGTAACCTTGAAGATATCACCTACCGAGCTGTTCGCATTCTGTCGAGTGTCGATCTCATCGCGGCGGAGGATACGCGGACGACCAAAATCCTGCTCGACCGTTTCAACATCACCAAGCCTATGGTGAGTTATCATAGCTTCAACGAGCGGCAGCGGGCTCCGGAGTTGATCAACAAACTGCTTGCGGGGCAATCTATCGCCGTTGTGTCCGACGCGGGCACACCCGGCATCTCCGATCCGGCATTTTTTCTGGTGCGAATGGCGATTGAAAAAACAATCCCGATCGTTCCCATCCCGGGCCCAACGGCTTTCGCAACGGCACTTGTCATTAGTGGACTCCCCACGGATCGCTTCGTTTTTGAGGGTTTCCTTCCCCCTAAAAAGGGTCGCAAGACCAAACTCGAATCCCTCCGCACAGAACCCCGTACCATTATCCTCTATGAGTCCCCCCACCGTGTTCTCAAAACACTCAAAGACATCTCTGATTTTCTGGGAAACCGGCATGTTGTAGTTGCACGCGAACTGACAAAAAAGTTCGAAGAAATCATCCGTGGCCCAATCTTAAGCGTCATACAGGAGATGTCCAAAAAATCCCCAAAAGGGGAGTTTGTCCTCGTTGTAGAAGGTTATCGCCCCTCTTGACAAAGAACTCTTTCAGTCTTATATTGTTAGCACTCTTTTTGGTAGAGTGCTAATCATTAAGACGTCCAACCGTAACCCTTTATCATTCAATAATTTATAAAGGAGGTAGGTTTTATGCAACTGAAGCCATTGGCAGATCGCGTGGTTGTGAAGCCCTCAAAGGCTGAGGAAAAGACCAAGGGCGGAATCATCGTTCCCGACACTGCCAAGGAGAAACCAGTTTGGGGTGAAGTCATTGCGGCAGGTCCTGGTCGCACCACGGAAGATGGGAAGCACATCCCGATGGAAGTGAAGGTGGGTGATCGTGTGTTGTATGGGAAGTATTCTGGAACGGAAGTGACGATCGACGGCGAGGAGCTGTTGATTATGCGGGAGAGCGACATCTTCGCATTGATGCCGAAGTAAGTCGTCGTGTGCAGCGAGGATGTTTCGTCACGCGGGGAGTTTTGAATAACGATAAAAACTTCAATTGAAAAAGGAGTGAAACACTATGGCTGCAAAACTGATTAACTATGATACTGAGGCCCGCAGTCTTTTGAAGCGCGGTGTTGACAAATTAGCCGACGCCGTGAAAGTGACCCTGGGTCCTAAGGGTCGTAACGTTGTTATCGACAAAAAATTCGGACCACCAACAGTCACAAAAGATGGCGTTACGGTGGCCAAAGAGATTGAACTTGAGGATCCTATCGAAAACATGGGCGCTCAGATGGTTCGTGAAGTAGCGTCCAAGACCTCCGATGTTGCAGGCGATGGGACAACAACTGCTACAGTGTTGGCACAGGCGATTGTTCGTGAGGGGTTAAAAAATGTGACCGCAGGCGCAAATCCCATGGACCTTAAGCGGGGTATCGATTTGGCGGTCAAAAAGGTTGTGGAGAGTCTCAAAGGGATGAGCAAGACAGTGGGCGATGATAAAGAGAAGATTGCCCAGGTCGGTGCCATCTCCGCGAACAATGACAGGAGCATCGGAGATTTGCTGGCGAACGCCTTCGAGAAAGTCGGTAAAGATGGTGTGATAACCGTTGAAGAAGGCAAAGAAACCGAGACGAAGCTTGAATTCGTTGAAGGTATGCAATTTGACCGCGGCTATCTCTCACCCTACTTTGTCACCGATGCCGAAACGATGGAGGCGGTACTGGACGATCCGTACATCCTCATCCATGACAAGAAAATTAGCGCGATGAAGGACTTGCTACCGATCCTGGAGAAGGTTGCGCAGTCCGGTCGGTCAATCCTCGTCATCGCCGAAGAGGTTGAGGGTGAGGCATTGGCAACGCTGGTGGTCAATAAGCTCCGGGGCACGTTACGCGTCTGTGCTGTGAAAGCTCCCGGATTTGGTGACCGACGGAAGGCCATGCTGGAGGATATTGCGATCCTCACGGGCGGCACAGTGATCTCGGAAGAAAAAGGCTTCAAGCTCGAGAATACCCAGATTTCGTACTTGGGTACTGCCAAGCGCGTCAAGGTTGATAAGGACAATACAACAATCGTTGAAGGCGCAGGCAAAAGTGAGGAGATCAAGAAACGGATTAACGAGATTAAACAGCAGATTGAAAAGACCACGTCGGATTATGACCGCGAGAAACTCCAGGAGCGCCTGGCCAAGCTCGCCGGTGGTGTCGCCGTGGTGAAGATCGGGGCTTCGACTGAAGTTGAAATGAAGGAGAAAAAGGCACGTGTTGAAGACGCTCTCCATGCCACCCGAGCCGCCATTGAGGAAGGCATTGTTCCCGGAGGCGGTGTTGCGTATCTCCGCTGCATGAAGGCACTGGATGAGGTCAAGACAGAGAATGAGGATCAGAAAATCGGGGTGGAGATCGTTCGCCGTGCTCTGGAGGAGCCGATTCGATGGATTGTCCAGAATGCAGGCCTCGAGGCGTCGGTCATCGTCAATAAAGTCAAAGAGGCGAAGGATCCGGAATTTGGATTCAACGCCCAGACCGAAAAGGAAGAAAACCTGATTAAAGCTGG
>DATLYT010000066.1:0-8456 GCA_035574455.1 Bacteroidota bacterium | reverse complement strand
GAACCCCAGCTCGCCTTTCGGGGCTTCGACGGCGTGATAGACCTCACCCACCGGCGGGTCGATGCCGAAGTTCACCAGCATAAAGTCGTGGATCAGCTCCTCCATCTTCGTGTAGACACGCTGCTTGCGCGGAAGGACGCTCTTCGGTTTTCCGGCGTGGATTTCTCCCTTCGGCATCTGCTCCATCGCCTGACGCACGATCTTGGTACTCTCCTTCATCTCATCCATCCGCACGTAGTAGCGTGCTAACGTATCGCCACCTTCGTAGATAGGAATATCGAAATCCAGCTTATCGTAGACTAAATAGGGACTTGCGCGGCGAAGGTCGTGCTCGATGCCGCACGCGCGAAGGTTGGGACCGGTGACACCAAGGTCCAGTGCTTCTTCCGCGGAAATCGGTCCAATCCCATCCGTCCGCTCAACAAAAATGCGGTTCTTGTTGAGTAGCTTTTCACACTCTGCAAGATTGTCTGGAAACTCCTTGATGAATGTCCAGATCATCTGTGCCGCTTCAGGCAACATATCGTGAGCCAACCCGCCGATACGCGCAAAGCTCGTGGTAAAGCGTGCTCCAACCAGATGCTCGAAAATATCGTAGAGCTTTTCCCTCTCACGGAATGTCCACATAAACACTGTCAGCGCACCAACGTCCATCGCCTGCGTACCGAGCCAGAGAAGATGCGAAGAGATGCGAGCAAGCTCGGAGATGACCACGCGGAGATATTGCGCTCGAGGCGGAGCTTCGATGCCCGCGAGCTTTTCCACCGCCAAGACATAAGCGACGTTATTGGAAAGGGGCGAAAGATAATCGAGACGGTCGGTATGAGGAATGAATTCGTGGTACGAGCAATTCTCGGCCAGCTTCTCGTAGCCCCGATGGAGATAGCCAAGTTCTGGAACGACCGCAAGGACGGTTTCCCCATCCAATCGCACAAGCAAACGCAACACACCGTGCGTTGCCGGATGCTGTGGACCCATGTTGAGAATCATGTCGTTCTCCAACGGGTCGTCAAACTGGACGCTCGTGTTCTGATCCTCTAATGCTTGGAGGATCTTGGCTTTGTGAGTCGTTTCGAGAACGTTGGTTTCCATGTCAAGCTGATCGAGGATGCCTTCTTCAATTCAAACTGATGACTCTGAAAAGCGTCTGTTGCGGTGAATTTACTTGTTGGGTCGTCATTCCAAAAACAAGAGCCGCAAAAACGATACACATCGGCGTTCTCATTTCTTGGGCAACGGCAATGAACCCGGAATTCCCATCAACGGAAAATCTTTCCGGAGCGGATGATACTCAAAATCATCCGGCATGTAGATTCGCCGCAAATCCGGATGGCCCTCAAAGACGATCCCAAACATATCATACGTTTCGCGCTCATGCCAGTTCGCTGTTTTCCACACCGTGGTCACCGTTGGCACCTTAGGGTCATCTTCCTCCGTAAATGTTTTCACGCGGAGCCGATGCTTATTCTTGAGAGAAAAGAGATTGTACACCACGCCAAACCGTTTGACCGGTGTATACATATCGATCCCGCAAAGGTCGGCAAGCAGATCGTAGCGGAGCTCAGCATCGTGCTTCAGAAATCGACAGATCTCGACGATCCGTTCTTTCGGCACGACAATGGTGAGTTCACCGCGGAATTCCGCCGCTTCGAGGATAGCATCCCCGAACTGCTCTTTCAGTTTATCGAGAACCCGCTGATTCACTGCGTGATTGGTTGGAGGTGATGAGGCTGAGTTTCGTGTTGGTGATGTTTCGGAAATTCTCCAATGATGGCTGTAGAACTGCCACGACTTTCGCCCCGCTGAGCCTTTTGTTGGAGCAACAAGAAGGCGTTGATGAGATTATCCGGACGCGGCGGGCAACCAGCAACGTACACGTCGACCGGCAGAAACTGATCAATTCCCTGGACGACGGAATAGGTTCGGTACATCCCACCCGACGACGTGCACGCTCCCATCGCTATTACCCACTTGGGGTCGGGCATCTGGTCGTAAATTTTCCGGACGACTTTCGCCATCTTATACGTCGTCGTGCCGGCGACGATCATAACATCCGATTGACGAGGAGAGAAGCGCATCACTTCGGAGCCAAAGCGCGAAGCATCGAAGCGCGGTGCCACAAACGCCATCATCTCGATCGCGCAGCAGGAGATTCCCATCGGCATCGGCCAGAGGGAATTCTTCCGGCACCAGTTGATGGCCTCTTCTAACTTCGTGGTCAGAAAGCTATCGCCCAACGCACGCTCTAATCCCATTCTAACGCTCCTTTCCTCCAGATATAATAGAAGCCGACGAGCAGGATGAAGATAAACACCGTCATCGTGATGAACCCCATCAACCCTAACTCCCGGAACGAGACCGCCCAGGGATACAGAAAGACCACTTCGATGTCGAAGATGATGAACAGCATCGCCACCATGTAGAACTTGATCGAAAACCGCTCCCGGGCACTCCGGACAGGTTCCATCCCGCTTTCGTACGTGGAGAGCTTCTCCTCGTTCGGTCGCTTCGGTCCAAGCCACTCATTCAGCTTTACCATCACCACGCCGAACAGTGTGGCAATGGCGATCATGAGGAAGATGGGAATATACTGTTCAAGCATAACGTAAGAAATATTATCGAAAAAAGGAGTGAAAAGCAAACAACTCTTCTGCTATTTCAACTCGATAGTTACTCCCTCCAACGGCCAGCGAGCACGGAGCTTCAGCGTGTCGGGATAGACAGCGAAACGTTCTGATGATTGAAATGGAAACGGCCGTCCCGCGTCGAATACACCATTCCCGTTTCGATCGCGATACGCACGAAGGAGATACTGACCTTCTCCAAGATTTCGGAATGCAAACTCTCCCGGTCGTGAAAGCTGAATTGTGAATATGCGTTGCGATAAGGCGCCAACATTCTCAGCAATAAGAACGATCGTGCCCGAAGTATCGGCCGTGCTTCGGTCGACCACCCTGCCTTCGATCGAACTTAGCAGTTCAGCATCAAGCGTTTGGAACCGGTAGCTGCGTTTGGAACCAGCACCGGCAATACCATGCACATTCCTTGCTTTCGTGACATCCACCGCAACAACATACCAGGTGAGACTCCGGAGAGGTTGAGGGAAATGCAACTCCCACGCCGCACTGTTGAGTTGGCGTAACGACAACGGTACGGGGCTACCAGAGCTATCCTGCACGGCTATGGATTCCTCAACGCTCGTTCTCTCCATGACATCGGAGAATGTCAACAGAAACTTCGGCTGGAGCTCAACGCTTCGTGTACTGTCGGGAATCGAGAACGAACCGACCGTGGGACGTACTGTATCTGGCAGACTTGAACCGGAAAACGAGGTCGAGTTTGCGAGGGGGTGAATAACGTTGCCCGCTTGATCGCGTATCCGCTCTGCGGTGAGCCGATATCCGCGACTCTCCTGCGCTGGGTCGGTCAACAGCATGACCGTCGAAAGCTTCGACAATATCGGAACGGCGTATCGAACCGCTACCGCGGTGTTCTCTATCGTGTCGCGGATGGAAAAATACTGCGGAGCAACTGTCGAAGTG
Source organism: Bacteroidota bacterium (assembly GCA_035574455.1). GTDB lineage: Bacteria > Bacteroidota > Ignavibacteria > UBA10030 > UBA10030 > DATLYT01. The sequence continues at coordinate 4,914 of DATLYT010000066.1, read as the reverse complement.
TCGAGGGCTTCGGAGAATTCAAGAAGTAGCCGGCTGCGATCTTGCGCGGTAACTTTAAGAAGTCGTGGCGCCGTGGTATCTTCCTTCGCCAGGCGCATCGTTACGTCGCGTCGGAGGGTGTCGAGCATGTTCAACTGAATATCGAACGACGGAACTCCATAGTCATCTGCCTCGGGATCGTAGAGGAGATTGCGATATTCATCCCGTACCGCGAGGAGCCGATACTTGCCCAACAAGAGATGCCGCAGGGCGAACTCGCCTGTTTTTCCCGTTTGGGTGATGTAATCGGGTTTTGTCGTTCGCGGATTTAATGAATCGGGAGCCCCGGGGATGAGCAAGTATGCAAAGATCATGACCCCTTCCGGAGAATCCTTGGACGTCGCGCCGTACACTTTCCCCTCAATGGCACCCCGGTCGATAAAATCACCCGTCGAGAACGCCAGAGTGAACGCCTGCGCCATCCGGTTCCGATTGTTGAGGTCGACCACATCAGTCCCAACGTTTACCACGTACGTGCGGTTTTCGTGGAGTGGTTCCGAAAAGCGAATCTCCACCTCCCTCCCACTCCATTCGAATTCTAATTCTCCCACGTACGGCGAAATGAAAATCGACTCCTGCACACTCCGGCGGTCCACATATTCATTAAACTCCAGTGCAATCCTATTGTCTCGAAACCGTGTCGCGTAGTTGGCGGGATAGGTTGAGATGATCGTCGGCGGCTCACGATCGACGGGACCGCCGTCGGGAGGAACCTGACCGGCACACCCTGACAACAGGTAAACAAGGAAAGAGAGTAAAGCGAAGAAGAAAAAGGATGTTTTCAAGTGGTAAGACAGGATATCGTTCTGAAATGTCATCCGCTCGCGTTGTTTCTTGCTTGTTGGTCTTGCCGAATCTTCCGCCAATTCCTGACTGCCCGCTGGTGCTCGGAATAATTTCGCGAAAACTTATGCCCCCCTGTTCCATCAGCAACAAAGAAATAGTACTGATGTTTTTCGGGATACAGCACTGCGAGGATCGATTGCCGACTGGGATTATTGATCGGCCCCGGCGGAAGTCCGGGGTTGCGGTACGTGTTGTACGGGGAATTAATTTTCAAATCGCTATAGAACAAACGTCTCGGCCCATCTGGTATGATGTATTGAATAGTGGGGTCGGCTTGGAGCGGCATGCGAGCACGCAAGCGGTTGAAATAGACGCCAGCGATCGTGGCGCGCTCAGCATCGAGCGACGTCTCACCTTCGACGATCGAAGCAAGCGTCAACACTTCATTCACGGTCATACCGAGTCGTTCTTGCCGCGCTTTGAGACTATCGACATAGAAATCCTGAAATGATTTCACCAGGCTTCGCACAAGCTCAGCTTCGTCCGTTTGCCACGAAAAACGATAAGTGTCCGGCAACAGGTAGCCTTCCAACGATGGCGCCTTGATGCCAAGACTGTTGATAAATTCAGGGTCAACGCAGAGCGCGGCGATAAGAGAACTGTCGACACCGAGTTCGCTGCCGAGTCTCCCCGCTACATGATGCATGCGAGCCCCCTCGACGATCCGCACAGCAATCGGCTCATTCGATAGTCCCTCCGTCAGGTCCCGGTAGATGGCAAGGTTCGACATCCCGCTCGTAATGCGATACCGACCGAACTTGATTCTGTCCGTAAGGCCAAGGACTCGACCCGCCAGCTCGAACGACGTCCGATTGGTGATAACACCGGCGGACTCCAGAGAATCCACTATTGCGTGGAACAACGCACCGCGATAGACTCGTACGATTTTCTCCGGCGCATCAAACCGATTCGGCCACCAGAAGAGCCACGCCGCGGCAAGCAACATCAACAGCACCAGAACAACCGGCGGCAGAACAATCCAGAGGTAGCGTTTTGATTCGGAAGGTTTCGTATGTCGGTCTGTATCGGTCATCTGTCTGTTACCATTGCCTTGCGTTCCACGGCTCGCGATTCATCGATAATCCTCTCAAACAACCGACGAATAGCCTGTGGAGAAAGCGGCCCACCATTGGCGCGCAGAACATTCTGCATCACTTCTTCTTCGCGCTCGGGCGAATAGGCGTCAAGACCCAAACCAAGCTTCACCTTGCCGATCTCCTCGGCATAGCGTGCACGCTGATTGAGTAGAGCGACCAGCTGAAGGTCGATCTCGTCGATTTTCTTTCGCCACTCGGCCAGTGGGTCCATACCATCCCTCGCTGTTATGGGAGAAGTGAAGTGAGAAAATGAGAAGCCCGGTGTACGGCCTCTTCCACCGACTGTGTATCCTGGATCGATTGGAGAAGTGCCGAGCCGACGACAACTCCATCGGCCATCTGCCAGACTCGACTCACCTGATCTTTTGTTGACACACCAAATCCGACCACAAACGGCTTCCGGGTGTTTTGTTTGACTCGCTGGAGAAATGCGTCGAGTGAACCGTTTACGCCAAGCTCTGTTCGTGCGCCGGTTACTCCCGTAACGGAAACGCAATAGGTGAAATCGGTCGAAAGCTCGTCAATCTGTTTGATGCGTTCGTTCGATGTTGTTGGCGCAATGAGAAAAACACTGCTCAGGTTCGTCGCTCTGCTTTCAGCAAGAAGCTCGCCGGCTTCTTCCGGAGGTAGGTCGGGAACAATCACGCCGTCAACTCCCGCGTCTTTACAATCTCCGACAAACCGTTTTACGCCATACCGAAAAATCGGATTACTGTAGCCCATCAGCAGAACGGGGAGTTGGCTTGAACGTCTAAACTCTTTCACAATGGTAAAGACCGAAGAAAGTGTCACCCCGTGTCGCAGCGCAACTTCCGATGCGTGCTGAATCGTCTTTCCGTCCGCCAAAGGGTCGGAGAACGGCACGCCCACTTCAATGAGGTTGGCCCCAGACTTCTCCAACGCGTGCAACAGAGGAATCGTCACCCCGCGAACCGGAAATTCCGGCGTGATGTAGGGTATGAGTGCTTTCTTACCCGCCCGATGGAGAGCTTCAAACGTCTGTTCGATACGATTCACAGCAAAACTTTAGGTTTCGGGTTCTCGGTTTTGAGTTTTGAGTTTTGAGTTTTGAGTTAGGAGTCCAGTTTCTAACAACATCAACCCGGAATTGGTAACTCTGGACTCGCAACTCCCTTATCGTAATTGAGACTTTTGAAAAATTCCGAATCTCGTGTCATTCTGAGTCCGCCTCTGGCGGACGAAGAATCTCGTCCACGTATTTTTAGAGTCAAAAGGCAGATTCTTCGTCGCTACGCTCCTCAGAATGACATTCCTATTTCATTGTTCAGAAGTCTCTAATTCTAAATTTGGCTCTGCAGTAAGCTCAAAGTCTGACGTCTTCCCTTCCTTCATCTTCATAAATCCCACCATGGCAATCATCGCGCCGTTGTCGGTGCAGTATTCCATCCTGGGAATGAACACGTGGTAACCTCGCTCTTTGGCGATTTGTCCAAGCCGTCGTCGCAGCTCGCTGTTTGCCGCTACACCACCGGCGATGGCGATCTCTTTTACACCGTACTTCTCCGCAGCAGCGACGGTCTTGTACACCAAGACATCAATCACAGCGGATTGAAAGCTCGCACAGATATCAGCCACGAGCCCCGAAGTGCTGCTTGTCGGGGCAAGCCGGCTGTTCTGTTTCGTCGGATCGAAGCCGATCTTCCGTAAGTAATAAAGCACCGAGGTCTTCAAGCCGCTGAAGCTGAAGTCGAACGAGCCTTCGTCCAAGTACGAGCGCGGGAATTCCACAAACTTCGGATTTCCGGTCGCCGCGAATTTGTCAATCATCGGTCCGCCCGGATAGCCGATACCGAGCATTTTCGCGACCTTATCGAACGCCTCGCCCGCTGCGTCGTCTTTTGTTTCGCCTAGCATTTCGTACTCAAACGGACGCTTCACGAGCACAAGCTGCGTGTGTCCACCGGAGACTGTAAGATTGATAAACGGAAAGCTCGGTTTGGGGTCCTCAAGAAGATTGGAGAAGATGTGTGCCTCCATGTGATTGACGCCGATAAACGGAATGCCGAGTCCCATCGCCATCGCTTTACCGAAACTGAGTCCAACCAGAATCGCGCCAATCAAGCCGGGACCGTAGACCGCAGCAACTGCATCGAGGTCGTTCTTCGTCACGCCAGCCTTCCTCAGAGCTTCTTCGACGATAGGCACAATGAGTTTTTGATGTGCACGCGAGGCAAGCTCCGGCACCACGCCGCCGTAGTTCGAGTGAAAGAGCTGCGTCTTGGTGATGTTCGAAAGCAATCTGCCCGTACCTCCGGGGCCGTCGCGAATTACCGCAGCGGAGGTTTCATCACACGAAGTTTCGATGCCGAGGATGATCATAGATATTCGTACGGGCGACTTCCCGCTTCGCGCGGGATCTTCGACCTGAATCGCCTCTACCGATTATGATAACCAAAAAACGAGGCTTCCGCAACGAATTCCTTCCACCTTGATTTTCGACGGGGCGATGAGTAAACTTACTCTTGCCTCTCTCCCACTTTCTTCGTATCTTCTTCTCAGTCGATTTCGATCATCTGAATCTGGAGAGAACGTGTATGGCACGTATGTGTGAAATCTGCGGCAAGAAACCGATGGCGGGGAATCATGTAAGTCACGCGCACAACCGGACACCGCGGCGATTCCTTCCCAACTTGCAAAAAGTCCGGGCAAAGGTCGATGGCACTGTCCGACGAATTCAGGTCTGCACCAACTGTATCAAATCCGGTCGCGTCTTGAAAGCCGCCTGAGAATCGTTGATTTGCCTCACCACGGAGTCCCGTCCTGAGTTCACCCAAGGACGGGATTTTTCATTTTCTCGGTAAAAATCTGTAGATTGGGTACGCAGATTCTGCGGATGTGCACTGAGTTTGCTGATTTTTCAACGTAGCCGATTTACGTATTCAACGTAATCACAGAGCACAATAATAGTACC
>DATLYT010000065.1:0-9775 GCA_035574455.1 Bacteroidota bacterium | reverse complement strand
CACTCAGCAAGGACCCCTCGCTGCGCGGCAAATGGCATCTTCTGTCGATCAGCTTCGACCCGCAGAATGATACACCCGAAGTACTGAAGAAATACGGCAAGAACTACGGTGCGGATTTTTCAACGTGGGATTTCGTCGTAGACAAGATTTCCACCATCCAGCAGTTAGGCAATGGACTGGATCTCACCTTTTACGATGATGAAGGGGGACTCATTGCCCACAACCTCCGCACGGTGTTGATTGATCCGGACGGAAATCTTGCTCAGGTCATCAAAGACAACGAATGGAAGCCTGAAGAAGTGGTGCAGAAGATTCGCGAACTTGCCCGTTAATATCGTAGGGACATACCGTGATATGTCCCTACCACAACCATGAACGCCGCGCCAGCCAAAATCCCCTTCCGTCAGCGCATCAAGCAAGGACCCATTCTCTGCGACGGTGCAATGGGCACACTCCTCGATCTCTACGAGTACGCCGAACTCCCGCACGAAATCCAGAACATCAAAAATCCTGACATCGTCGTGCGGATTCATCGTGAGTACATCGACGCCGGCGCGGAGATCATCCAGACGAATACCTTTTCCGCCAATCGATTTCGCCTGGCACAGTTTCACTTAGAAGATCAAGTTGAAGAAATCAACCGCCGGGGTGTTGAACTCGCACGTGAGGCAGCAGGAGGAGCTGTTTATGTTGCCGGTTCGGTAGGCCCGACTGGTAAGCTGCTGGAACCCATCGGCAAGCTCAAGCTCAGTAAGGCGCGGGAGGCGTTTCGCGAGCAAATCGAGATACTCGTGAAAGCGGGTGTTGACCTGTTAATCCTCGAAACATTTGTGAGTCTCCATGAGCTTGATGAAGCGATTACAGCGGCGAAAGAGACGACAGACCTTCCCATCGTTGCACAGAAAACGTTTCCCGAAGATGGGGCGATTCTCTCCGGATCATTCCCGGTCGAAGTAGTCGAACACCTCCTCGCCCGAGGTGTGGATGTTGTCGGCGCGAACTGCACCGTCGGGCCACAGCGAATGTTCAGTATCATCCGCAGCATGTATAAAGATGGTGTGGTCATGTCCGCTCAGCCCGCTGCCGGAATCCCGACGCTCCTCAACGGCCGCTCGATCTACCACGCCACGCCGGACTATCTTGCTGCGTACGCCAAGGAGCTGGTTCAGGGTGGTGTCACACTCATCGGGGCGTGTTGTGGTTCGACGCCCGCTCATATCCGCGCCATCAAGCGTGTGCTGGATGACCTCAAGGGTCGGCCGATCGACGTAAAGGTCAAGGAGCCTGCGAAAGCAAAGGCGCAGACGCGAGAGAGAATTACTGTTGAAGTTGCCGAGGGCGCAGGAGATCGTTCTCGGTTTGCCCGGAACATCGGCAAAAAGTTTCTGACGACGGTCGAGCTGGATGTTCCACGCGGGCTTGATATGTCGTCGTTGATTGACGGGGCCCGTGAGCTGCAGCGCTACGGAATCGATGCGGTGAACATTACGGACGGAGCGCGGGCACGGCTGCGCATGAGTTCCATAGCGCTGTCGTACATCATCCAGCAACAAACGGGAATGGAAGCGATGACGCATCTGGCGACGCGGGATCGCAATATGATCGGTCTGCAAGCGGAACTGCTCGGTGCGCATGCCTTAGGCCTTCGCAACATCCTCTGCATCACCGGCGACCCGACGAACATTGGCGATTATCCGCAGGCGAGCTCGGTGTTCGACATCGACTCACCGGGCTTGATTCGCGCCGTGAAGTCGATGAACGAAGGACGCGACCTGATGGGGAACACGATTGAGGGCAGAACATCGTTCCTCATCGCCTGCGCGGTCAACGCCACGGCCGACAACCTTGACTATGAAATTGAAAAGCTCGAAAAGAAAATTGCCGCCGGCGCAGAGATTGCCTTCACGCAGCCAATCTATGACATGCGCACGCTCGAACAGTTGCTGAACCGGATCGATCGCTGGCACATTCCGCTGATGATCGGTATTTTGCCGCTCCGCAGCTACAAACATGCGGACTTTCTCCACAATGAGATTCCGGGGATGGCGATTCCGCAGCAGATACGGGAACGACTTCGCTCGGCTGGAGAACGGGCGGGAGAAGTTGGAATCGAGATGGCGATTTCCTTCCTGAACCAGGCAAAGTCGCTGGTCGCCGGAGCCTATCTGATGCCGCCGTTCAAGAAGTACGAGATCGTGCCGAAGATTCTGGATGGAATCGGGATGCTGGAAGAGGAAAAGAGGATGCTGTAACAGGACGACATGGCTGAGAACAAAAGAAGCCTGACCGATGGTCAGGCTTCTTTTTTCTCGTTCCGACGTTCTACGTCGGGATGCAAAAGGAGGATCCTACGCTTTCTCGAACCGCTGAACGATGGTTGCCGTTACAAGATCCCCAGTCACATTGAGCGTCGTTCGGCACATGTCAAGAATGCGATCGACACCCAGGACGATCGCGATACCTTCCATCGGAACGCCAACCAGACCAAGCACCATCATCAAAAGTGGAATCGAGCCACCTGGGATGCCCGCCACGCCGATTGCGGTGATGACGGACATCAGGACGACGATCAACTGCGCGCCGAGTGAGAGTTCGACGCCGAAAACTTGAGCGAGGAAGAGAACCGTTGCGCCTTCAAACAGCGCCGTGCCGTTCATGTTCATCGTCGCGCCGAGTGGGAGAACGAAACCTGCGATCTCACGCGGCAAACCGAGCTCCTGCTCGCCCACGCGCATCGTTGTGGGCAATGTTGCGTTGCTGGATGAGGTGGAGAATGCCGTCAGTATAACAATCTTGATCTTGCGAAAGAATTCGATCGGATCCCGTCGAGCAATGAATTTGACCACCAGCGGGTACACCACAAACTGGAACACCGCCAGACTGCCGACGACCGTGAGGACGTACATAAGAAGTTGGACGAGTAAGTCATAACCAAACCGCGCGGTTACACTGAAGATCAGACAGAACACACCGACGGGAGCAACCTTCATCACCAGCTCGATGATCGCAATGACAATGTGGCCGAGGCTTTCCATGAACTTGACCATCGGCTCTGCTTTCTCGCGCGAGAGAATCGTCATGGCAACGCCGATCATCAATGCAAAAACGATCACCGCGAGCATCTCACCGTTCGCCATCGCGGCGATCGGGTTTCGGGGAACCATCTTCACGAAGAGATCCACACCAAATTTGCCTTCCGCAAGCCCCATCGCACCTTTTGCCTCGCCTTGATAGGCCTGCATCAGCTTCTCCTTGACGGCCGGGTCAAGCCCGGTTCCCGGCTGTACCACGTTCATCACGGTTAGGCCAAGCGTTGTTGAGAGCGCTGTGAGCATGAGGAAGCCGAGAATCGTAATCAACCCAATACGCCCAAGCGTTTTCAGGTCGCCCAATCCCGCCACACCGAGCGAGAGCGTCGAAATAATAAGCGGGATAACCACCATAATGAGTGCATTCAGCCACATGCGTCCCAACGGCTCGGTGACGTTCGCCACGACACCCTGGATGTTTTCACTGCCAATAGTGAGGTTGGTCGCGACGCCGACAATCGCGCCGAGGACAAGTCCGGTAAGAATCTTTGTATGGAGCGGTACGGGCTTCTTTTCTTGTGTTGCTGCGTCTGCCATAGATACTCCTTGTGTAGAGTTTGGATGAGGTGCGGCAATGTAAGAAAGAGTGTTAACGCGAGCAAGGGATTTCGGCTTGCTCCTCTGGCGTCTTTTCGGTATTATCATGGCGAATCGTTCTCACATGGAACAGACCCGCGCCGATATCGCCCGTCAACTCGTCCTCATCTGCCATCGCATTTACGAAAAAGGATTTGTCACGGCGACCGATGGTAACGTCAGCGCACGGCTTGCCAACGGCAATATCCTCATCACCCCCAGCGCGCTGAACAAGGGCCGGGTGACGGAAAGCGACCTGGTTGAAGTCAAGGCTGACGGAACGCCCGTCACCATGAGCCGAAAGCCATCCACCGAGCTGGATATGCATCTCTTTATTTATCGGGAGCGGAGTGACGTGCAGGCCGTCGTCCATGCGCACCCGACATATGCGACCGGCTTTGCCACGGCGAGAATTTCGCTTAGCGAATGCCTCTTTCCGGAAGTCATTGTCGGACTTGGGGCCATCCCTCTCGCTCAATACGCGACACCGTCGACAAGGGAAGTTGCCGATGCGCTGGCACCCTTCGTGAAGAAAGCAGATGCAATCCTTCTTGCAAACCACGGTGTTGTTACGTACGGGAGAGACCTAGACGACGCGTATTTCAAAATGGAGAAAGTTGAACACGCGGCGCACATCACGTTTGTCGCTCGCATGCTCGGTGGAGAACAGCCGCTGACAGAGGAGGAGATCAAGAAGCTCCGCGCGATCAGTGGTGCAAGCTACGGAAAGGAAATCGACCGAACCATCGCCTGCGAGCCAGCCGAGAACGCAAAGCAGGAAGAAGTGGGGATGAGCGATGTCGAGTTGAAAGCCTTCATCCGCGAGGTACTCAAAGAAAAACGATAACACACTCTTGAGCAGCGGATCGATGAATCAATGAGCCTATCACATCATTTCTTACCTTTAACCATTTAACCATTCGTTACCGGGGCCCTTGCGCATCGCAGTCCTACTTGGCGGAGTTTCAGTTGAACGGGATGTCTCGTTTGCATCCGGGCGCGGCGTGGTCAACGCACTACGCGAGGCGGGTCACGAGGTCATTCCCGTCGACCCGGCGTTAGGCAATAATCAGCCGTCGCATCCGGACGAGCTCCTGATGCATTCCGTCCAATCCGCCCCGCCCTCGCTCGAAGAGTTAGCCAAACTGCATCCGAAAGCGCTGATCGAGTGCATCCACTCCCCGTTGTTTGATTCGATCGACCTTGCCTTCATCGCGCTGCATGGGACGTGGGGTGAGGATGGCACCATTCAGGCTCTGCTGGATCTGCGTGGCGTTCGATACACGGGCTCCGGTGTACTGGCAAGTGCGTTGGCAATGGACAAGGCGATGTCCAAAGTCATGTTCCAGCACGCGGGCGTGCTGACTCCCGATTGGTTTCAATTCGACGACAAGGTTGATATCACCACGGTTGAAGGGGAAGCGCATCGCATCGGCTATCCGGTTGTTGTGAAGCCGAACGATGGTGGCTCAACGGTCGGTCTCTCCATTGTTCAGCAGCCGGGTGAGCTTACAAAAGCGATTGAGGAGGCGAGGCAGTACTCGCATTCCATCCTTCTCGAAAAATATATTCCGGGAAGAGAGCTCACAGTCTCCATCGTTGGTAACACCGTCCTGCCGATGATTGAGATTCGCCCCAAAGGCGGCTTCTACGATTACAAACACAAGTACACGAAAGGGATGACGGAGTATCTCTGTCCCGCCCCGGTGCCGGAGAACATCACGGCATACGTAAGCGAACAGGCGTTGCTTGCGTTCCGCTCGCTCGGATGTTCGGGGTTCGGTCGTGTGGATTTCCGCCTCAACGACGACGGTGATGCATACTGTCTGGAGGTCAACACGATTCCCGGTATGACAGGAACGAGTCTTGTGCCGAAAGCCGCGGCAGCAGCAGGATGGAGCTTTACGGAGCTGTGCGAGAAGATTGTACACCTGGCATTGCAAAACCCGAAAAATCCGAGTACCTTCTGAACAATGGAAGGCGACTTCTACCGTAAACCGCAGAAGCGGAACTGGTTTCAAGGTGTCGGCAAGGGATTGTTCAAGACACGACGCCGTAGTATCATCACCATCGCCGGTGCCATCCTGCTTCTCTATCTTCTCTTCGATAACAAAGGGATCATCGCCCGCATCCGTCTCGAACTTCAGAAGCAAGAGATGACAGAAAAAGTTCAGCAGGCAGAGCAAGAGACCAAGCAGCTGCAATCCGAGCTGAGGGCGTTGCAGGGAGACAAAAAAACAATTGAGAAAGTGGCTCGCGAGAAACACGGGATGGTGCGGGAGGGAGAAACCGTCTACCGGGTGAAGAAGGATTGAGGAAGAGAAGGCAGAATGCGGTAGGCAGCACAACGATTGACACCTCCATCAAGTGAACAAGAGGAAGTATCGTGATGACCAACGTTGGAACAACATCCGATGTTGGTTTTTTTCTTTCACCACGGAGACACTGCTCACAACCGTTTTACGACAAAGCCGCACGGACACGGGGATCCATGAGGAATGTTGTGAACATCAGTGCGTTGTGTTTTCGTAGTTGAGCTTTTCGGTTAGACCGTTCATGTCTGAACTTTTCCCCACAGAACCTCAGCGTACGGCAAGCAGGCGCCTTGTCGACGCTCCGTTGGCGGAACGCATTCGCCCGAAGTCGCTCGATGAATTCGTCGGCCAGCAGCACCTTGTCGGCAAGGACAAACCGCTGCGGGTAATGATTGAGAACGATCAGGTCTCATCGATGATCTTCTGGGGTCCTCCCGGCGTTGGCAAAACGACCCTCGCGCGGCTCATTGCTCAGCACACCAAAGCAGAATTCCATCAATTGAGCGCAGTGGAGTCGGGCGTTAAGGACGTGCGGGATGTACTCAGCCGCGCTGCCAAGAACTTCAAACAACTCGGCAAGCGCACAATCTTGTTCATTGACGAAATTCACAGGTTCAACAAGGCGCAGCAGGATGCACTGCTCCATAGTGTGGAAGAAGGCGTTATTACCCTTATCGGCGCAACGACGGAAAATCCATCCTTTGAAGTTATCTCACCCCTGCTCTCTCGTTGTCCCGTGTATGTGTTGGAGCCGCTCGGGAAAGACGATCTTAATCGGATTATCGACACGGCACTGCGACAAGACGTCGTCCTTTCCAAACGGTCGATCATCATCGAAGACCGTGAGTATTTGATGCTGCTTTCGGGTGGAGATGCACGCAAGCTCCTGAACGGTTTGGAAACCGCGTTGCGCATCACCAAACCAAAACCCGACGGCAGCATCGTCATTACGAAGCAGAAGATCGAAGAAGCCTTCCAGCGCAAGTATACGCTCTACGACAAGGAAGGCGAACAGCATTACGACATCATCTCCGCCTTCATCAAAAGTCTGCGCGGGAGTGATCCCGATGCGGCCGTCTACTGGCTTGCGCGGATGTTAGATGGGGGAGAGGACCCGAAATTTATTGCCCGCCGCATGGTCATTTTAGCGTCTGAGGACATCGGTAACGCAGACCCGCAGGCCCTGGTCTTGGCGACATCCTGCTTCACGGCGATTGATTACGTCGGCATGCCCGAGGCGCAGCTGATTCTGGCGCAGACCGCGACCTATCTTGCTTCAGCGCCCAAGAGTAACGCCTCGTATCTGGCGATCAAATCGGCATCGGAGGATGTTCGCAATCTGCCAAATCTCCCCGTCCCCCTGCATCTCCGCAACGCTCCTACCAAACTGATGGAAGATTTAGGCTACGGCGCGGAATACAAATACAGCCATGATTACGATGAACATTTCACGGAGCAACAATACCTGCCGGACAACCTGAAGGAAAAAATCTACTACCGGCCCACGGAGATAGGGAAGGAGAAGGAAATTCGGGAGCGGTTGAACAAACTCTGGAAAAAGAAGCGCGGCAAGAAAAACCCGTAAGAAGAAGTCTCGAACTATACACTCTCTCAAGGAATCTATCATGCGTCCTCATCCTCATTATTTCAGCGTTCTGTCGTTCAGTGTTGTGTTCGCGGTTTCAGTTGCATTCTCACAAACCGCAAAACGCCCCATCGCGCCCATTGATGTCTATCGCCTGCAAACCATCAGCGACCTGCAGGTCTCGCCTGACGGCAACTGGATTGCGTATGTGCTTAGCTCGGTGGATACAGCGAAAGACCGCCGCAACTCCGACATCTGGATGGTGAGCTGGGATGGGACGCAAACCATTCAGCTGACGAACAGTCCGGATGGGGAGAGCAGGCCACGGTTCAGTCCGGATGGAAAGTATCTCTCCTTTGTGGCCAAACGTGGGGAAGACAAAAACAACCAGATTTATCTGCTCGACAGGAGAGGCGGTGAAGCAAGCAGGCTAACGAACCTCAAGGTCGACGTGGGCGAATACGTCTGGTCACCGGATGCCGCCCGCATTCTCTTAGTGTTGAAGGATCCGGACGTCTCGGACACGACGAAAAACAAAGCCCGCGCGCCGTACGTCATTGACCGGTACCATTTCAAACAGGACGGCGAAGGGTATCTTGACCGACGGGCAACGCATCTCTATCTGTTCGACGTCGCCACGAAAAAAGTAGACACGTTAACGACGGGGCGCTACAACGAGCTGCGTCCGGTGTTTTCGCCAGACGGTACCCGCATCGTCTTTGTCAGCAATCGCACAGAAGACCCGGACAGGAACCAGAACACCGATCTCTTCGTGATGGACGCAAAACCCGGGGCCGAAATGAAGAAGCTCACCACCTGGCGCGGGGGAGATGACAGTCCGGTCTGGAGTCCGGATGGTAAGGTTATTGCCTATCTCCAGACCAGCAGCGATGAGCCGTTTACGATGTACGGCCAGCAGTATCTTGCCGTGATTTCGGTTGATGGTGGAACGCCGAGACTCCTCTCGAAGCCCGTCGACCGGCCGTTTAACAATCCGCGTTGGTCAAACGACGGCAGAACAATCTACGGCATTCTGCGGGACGACCGGCAGGCGCTGGTTGCTTCGTTTGATGTGGCGGAGGGTAAGCTTACACGCATTGCTGATGGGGAGAGGGTCTTTGGCAATCTTGAGCCGAACCGAGCGAAGAATGCTTGGGTCGTGTTGATGAGCACGCCGTATCATCCTGCCGAAATCTACGCGCTTGAGCAAGGTGGACTGCGAAAAATCACCAGCGTTCATGATGCCTTTCTCGCTCCCCTGCAACTTGCGACGGTCGAGGGATTCCAATCCAAAAGCAAAGATGGCACGGTTGTCTCGAACATTCTGTTCCGCCCACCCAATGCACCGGCTAATCAGAAGCTGCCGCTTGTGCTTTACATTCACGGCGGACCGGTAGCACAGGACGAGTACGGGTTTGACCTGACAAGACAGATTCTCGCCTGTGCTGGCTATGCAGTGGTGGGAGTGAACTACCGCGGCAGTAGCGGACGAGGCATTGCCTTTACAAGAGCAATTTATGGTGACTGGGGGAACAAAGAGGTGCTCGATATTGTCGGAGCGGCAGACCACCTGATTCGGCAAGGCATTGTTGACGAAAACCGAATGGCGATTGCAGGCTGGAGTTACGGCGGGATTTCCACGAACTACACGATTGCCACCGACCGGAGATTCAAGGCTGCCGTGAGCGGGGCGGGAAGTTCGCTACAGTTGACGATGTACGGCACCGACCAGTACATCGTGCAGTACGAAACCGAGCTTGGCCCGCCGTGGAAAAATCCGAACGCGTGGATGAGGGTCTCGTATCCCTTCTTCAAAGCAGAGAGGATCAAGACGCCAACGCTCTTTATGGCGTCGCAGAACGACTTCAACGTCCCCGTTGCAGGCGCGGAGCAGATGTATCAGGCACTCAAGAGCTTAGGCGTTCCGACAGAGTTAGTCATCTACCCGAACCAGAACCACGGCTTAACCGTCCCGAGCTACATCAAGGACAGGCTTGAGCGGCATCTCGCGTGGTTTGGGAAGTATCTGAAGTGAGGATGCAAACGTAATGCCGGTACAGAAAAATTCATTTTGATTTTCCAACGCCTTCGTTGTATCTTCTTGCCAATTCCTTGTGGATAACCCGATTGAAACGGCGCGGGAACTCTTGCGGCGAATGCACCAAACACCGCCTACGGCTACCCTGGCCGATGAGTTGCTGCTCTTCCTC
>DATLYT010000064.1:0-6052 GCA_035574455.1 Bacteroidota bacterium | reverse complement strand
TGAGCACGGTCACCAATGACTCCGGGCGTGCCGTGAACTTCCTGACATTAGGGAACAGGGCAGGTCAGTATACTGTCACGGCTACGTCGGCGGGCTTGAGCGGTAGTCCCTTAACCTTCACTGCGACGGCAGTGTCGGGGGCCGGTAGACCGGCAACCATGCTCTTGACATCCGGCAATAACCAAACCGGCTATGTCAGCACGTCGTTGGCGGCGCCGTTCGTTGTGACCGTTCTGGATAGTACTGCACGACCTGTCGAGCGGGTTAACGTTAGTTTCACGATCGACGCGGAGAATCTCCCAGCAGGTGCAGTGGGGCAAACGCTCAGCGCGAACTCTGTGCCCACGGATTCCAGCGGCCGCGCTGCAACCGTGCTCACCTTGGGCAACAAAGCAGGCGTCTACCGTGTCTTTGCGTCTGTGCCGGGTGTGGCAAATAGCCCGATCATCTTCCAAGCAACGGCAACCACAGTGCCTCCGGCTGCGCTTGTTTATCTATCTGGCTCGAACCAAACCGGGCGCGTTCGCACAACGTTACCGAGCCCGTTCACAGTGCTTGTCTTTGACGCGCAAGGCAATCCGGTGCAAGGGACACAGGTGACCTTTGCAATCGACAGTCTGCCTACGGGTTCTGTCGGTCATGCGTTGAGCACAACGGTTGCGACAACCAACAATCTTGGGTTGGCTTCCACGACGCTCACCTTCGGTCAAAAGTCCGGTCGCTATGTTGTACGTGCAGAGTCACCGGATCTAGCCAACAGCCCCCTGCGCTTCCTGGCTCGAGCGTTGCCGGAAGCCCCGACCGTGATGGCAGTTGCTTCAGGGAACAATCAGGCCAAATCGATTCGCGAGGAACTCGATAGCGCTCTCGTCGTGCGTGTTGCTGATCCCAATGACAACCCGGTTCCGGGCATCATTGTCAACTTCGCGATCACCGAGGCTCCCTCGGGTTCAGTCGGTCACCGGCTGAGCAGTGCAAGCGGAATCACGGATGAGCGAGGTCTTGCCTCAACGAGGCTGACGCTGGGTGATAAGCTTGGTGTGTACCGTGTGACCGCGACAGCGACGGGTGTAGGTTCCGTTGTCTTCTCGGCTCGGACGGAAGTCGTCATTGCCGATGTCAACGGCGATCGCGGCGTCAATATTGCCGACCTGACGATGATCATCGATCACATTCTCCAACGCACTCGGTTGACGGGCATTGACTCGGTTAAGGCGGATGTCAATTCGGATGGTTCAATTGATGTGGCTGATGTTGTTCATCTCCGACGTTTCTTGTTGGCAGAAATTACGTCGCTCAGCAAGTCGTCAAATCCTGAGTTCGCGTTCGATCGGTTAAGCGTGCCCACTTCTTCGGCAATACGTGGTGAGTTTGAAGCGACGAAATACGGCATCCGATTTAATATGCAGAACGATGTTCCGGTCAAAGGCTTCCAGCTTGTGGTTCGCTTTAAGAACGTCGTCCCGGCGGCGGCAGGTCAGGTGAGTGTGGCCTTTACCCGTGCCAAAATGATGCAGATGCCGGCGAATGCGAGCGGTCGGGAAATCCGGGTTGTTGCCTATAACGATGACAATACCCCGATTGAACCGGGTCGGGGTGCCATCTTCCGGTTTGCGCAGGAGCTGTTGAACCTGAATGACATCGAGACCGCAGAGCTGGTCGTCAGTACAGGCGAGGGTATTCACCAGGCGCTGATGGGAACGGTGACGGCGATTCAGCAGACGCAATTGCCCGTTTCGTTTAAGTTAGAACAGAACTATCCGAACCCCTTCAACCCGTCAACGACAATCGAGTTTGAAGTTCCAGATGACCCGAGCGGCTTCATCAACGTTGCGCTGGTTATTTATAACCAGCTTGGCCAGCGTGTGAAGACCTTGGTCGATGGCGAACTCGAAGCGGGTCGGTACAAGCAGGTTTGGGATGGAACAGACGACGGCGGTATACGGGTTTCATCGGGTATGTATTACTACCGCCTGCTCAGCAGGGATTATCAGAGCGCGAAGAGGATGGTCTTGCTGCGCTAGTTCTTGTGCACGCGAGACACGATGGTAAGGAAATATGGGTCATTCCGCGTGGTGTGTGCCTATGACGGTCAGCACATCTCCCAGCAGGTCATTTGCATACTGTAATAAACAGAGGTATATTGAGTAGGCACGAAATTGTGAAGCAGCTCCATGAAGATGCAGGAGGCATCATGAAAACTCGAAGAAACTTTTGGGCAATTCTTGTTGTGTTTGCAGCTCTTGCCGTGATGGCGGGCTGCGAGTTGCAAGATCAAACAACGGGTCCGGATAGCCAGCCTCCTCCGTTTCCTGTAGTGGCATTCAAGGGCCCGCAGACGAATTCGACTAACGCGGAAGCTCAATATACGAAGACCGCCGTTGAGGCCATGAACGGCTTCAGCAGCTACTTTCTAATTTTCTCTGGCCTCACTGCTACAGCGTCGGAAAATACCTTCACGTGGACCTACACCGTTCAAAACCTGACGATCCGGCTGACCGCGACACGGCAAAGTAATGGGGATTATGCCTGGAAGATGATTTACAACGGCTCGGATTCTCAAGGTAGGTCGTACAATAATTGGACAAGCTTGGAAGGGACGACATCGGCGGATTCGAGGAGTGGGTCGTGGATCGTCTATGAAGAGAATTCCACCACCAAAGCCGCAGATTACACATGGTCCACCAACAGTGCGAATGCGCTGACGGGTTCATTCAAACTCTACAGTGCCGGCGTGCTCGCCACGCAAATTACGTTAACCTCGAATGCGGACAACACGGGTGAGTTGAAAATCTACGACGGTGCTCTTCTTGTGTACCGCTCTGTCTGGCAGGCGAACGGCTCCGGACAGTGGTGGCGCTATGATGCGAACGGCAATATCACCAGCTCCGGAAGTTGGACGTAAGTGATCGATTGGCCGAAAGGTTGAAAGCCCCGGATTTTCTCCGGGGCTTTTCTGTTTTGTGCTGAATGTTTTGATTTTCAGAACTCTTCTTTCTACTTTCGTAGTCAAACAATCCAAACTATGACTCTCCAATTTTTCGGAGCCGCGAGAACCGTGACGGGCTCCATGCATTTCCTTTCCGTGAATGGGAAGAATCTTCTCCTCGAATGTGGATTGTATCAAGGCCGTCGCGCGGAATCCTTCGAACGAAATCGCTCCTTTCCCTTTGTTCCAGCAACGGTGGATGCCGTCATCCTTTCGCACGCTCATATCGATCATGCTGGCAACCTGCCAAACCTTGTCCGCAACGGTTTCCGAGGCCCTATCTATTGCACGCCGGCGACGCGTGACCTCTGCAATGTGATGCTCTACGATAGCGCCTATCTCAATGAGCGTGATGTGGAATACGTGAACAAGAAACACCGGAAGCGGAATGAGCCTCTTGTCGAACCCCTGTACAAAGCAGAGGATGTCGACGTTGCGATGGGACTGTTCTCACCGATGAGTTATCGGCACACGCAAGAACTGGTCGATGGAGTGAAGCTGACGTTCTATGATGCAGGGCATATCCTGGGCTCGGCAGCACCGGTGCTGGAGATCGAGGAGCATGGGAAACACATTCGCCTTGGTTTTACTGGTGATCTCGGCAGGAAGCAAATGCCGATTCTGAGAGACCCTGAACCGATCGGCGACGTCGATATCCTGATTTCCGAAAGCACATATGGAGGGAAAATCCACGAGCCGGCAGACGGAATGAAAAAGTCGTTACTCGGCGTTATCAAGCGCACTGTCGAGAGAGGTGGAAAGGTTATCGTCCCCGCATTCAGCGTGGGAAGGACACAGGAGCTTGTCTACATCATGTTTGAACTCTTTGATGCGGGGGAGTTACCGTCAATTCCGATTTATATTGATAGCCCGCTTGCGGTGAATGTCACGGATGTCTTCCGACGGCACCCCGAATGTTTCGACCAGGAAACGCTCGCGTATCTTCACCAACACGAGGACCCCTTTGGCTTCGGTCGCTTACGGTATATCCGCTCTGTTGATGAGTCCAAAGCTCTCAATGGTCAACGTGAACCATGCATGATTATCGCTGCCTCGGGGATGTGTGAGGGAGGGAGGGTGCTTCATCATCTCGCCAATAACATCGAGGACAGTCGGAATACCGTGCTGATCGTGGGTTACCAGGCGGAACATACGTTAGGTCGCCGGTTGGTCGAACAAGCCGCAGAGGTGAAGATTTTTGGCGACCTCTACAAGCGACGTGCAGAGGTGGCTGTGCTCAACTCCTTTTCTGCTCATGCGGGTCAGGATGAATTGGTTTCCTTCATCAGTGCCATAGATCGAAAACGATTAAAGAATATCTTTTTGGTGCACGGTGAACTCCCGCAGGCGGAAAAGCTGAGAACAAAGTTGTCCGAAAAAGGTTATAACAATGTGATGATCCCCGATAGGGGAGAGAAAGTAGAATTGTAAATGAAACTCCTGATAACAGGCGGAAGCGGTCTCGTCGGCCGCTATGTCGTTGACGAGTTGATGAAACAGCATAACGTCGAAGTGCTCGACATTAAACCTCCCCATCGGTCGGACGTCACGTTCCATCAGGTTGATGTCCTCGATCTCGCCTCTGTGGAGCAGACGGTGCGAGGATACGATGCCGTCGTGCATCTCGCAGGCATTCCTCACCCCCTCAATGATCCGGCAGACAAGGTGTTTCGCGTGAATACTCTCGGGACGTTTCACCTGTTGGAAGCGGCGGCAAAGAATGGTATCCCGAAGTTGATATACATCTCGAGCGAATCAACATTAGGGTTTGCATTTTGCACCACGAGAATGTGGCCAGAGTACGTACCAGTCGATGAGAACCATCCTCTTCGTCCGCAGGATCCGTACGGGTTGAGTAAGGTAGCCGGTGAGCTGTTGTGTGCGGGATATTCCCGCAAAACCGGCATGCAAACGATCTGCCTACGACCGCCGTGGATCTGGGTGCCCGAAGAGAGGGCTTTGCATCGGCAGCTCATTGCCGAATACCCTCTGTGGTACAAGAACCTCTGGGCCTTTATCCATGTGCTGGATGTCGCCCAGGCGATTCAATTGACATTGGAAGCGAGCAACTTACCGACGCATGATGTGTATTTTCTGTGTGCGGACGAGAATTGGACGGGGCAGGAGAGTCGTTCGTTGCTCGGCAGGTTTTACCCCGAAACCAAAGTGATAGCAGAGGATTTTCGTGGAAAACAGTCGCTCCTCAGCAACGCGAAAGCCAAACGAGCGTTTGGCTTCGCGCCACGCTATTCAGTTCACGATATCGTCGAATGACATGGCACGGCCAGTTCTCATCGATACCGACGCAGGGGTAGATGATGCTTTGGCATTGATTCTTGCCCTTCGTTCTCCTGAGCTCGACGTCAAAGCCATTAGCACAGTCGCCGGCAATGTGGAAGTTGAACAGTGCACGCGCAATGTCTTCTACCTTTTGCGCTTGCTCAACGAAAACAAGATTCCAGTCGCACAAGGGGCAAGTAAGCCGCTGGCCAAACGGCTCGTCACGGCCCCAGAAGTTCATGGTGAAGATGGCCTCGGCAATACTCGACCGCATGTTACCATACCGCGCTCGATGTCACGGGATGCTGTTGGGATGATTCTTTCCTTGAGTAAGCAGTATGGAAAACGGCTGACCATCATCGCGTTGGGTCCGCTCACCAATATCGCGCGAGCGTTGAAGAAGGATCCGCGCTCCCTGCACAACATCGGGCGGCTCATTACCATGGGTGGTGCATTTCATGTTCCCGGCAACACAGGCCCGGTCGCCGAATTCAATTACTTTGTTGATCCCGACGCGGCGCATTCTGTACTGAATTCCGGCCTGCCCATCACGGTTGTTCCGCTGGACGTCACCCAGCAAGTGGTGCTCATGCGCCGTGAACTCGAATATCGCGCAAAACGACGGGCAAACTCCGTCGCTCGTGCGATTCTCCGTTTCACAAAGTTCTACATGCAGTACCATCGGAAGACCGAGAACTTCTACGGAGGGTACCTGCACGACCCGCTGGCCGTAACAGCCGCCATTGAGCCGGGGATCGTTCAGACGCGAAAGGCTCACGTCGT
>DATLYT010000063.1:0-18215 GCA_035574455.1 Bacteroidota bacterium | reverse complement strand
GATCGACAGCGGAAAAATCCGTTGCCGACCTCTCGTTTTTTCGCTATCTTGAGCACCGTACACACAACGAACGGATCAACCAATCGCTCCCGCTCAACCACGGCGGGATGCAAACAACGCACAACCCTATGGCACATCAAGCACTCTGGAGCGGACGGTTTCGCGAACCGTTGTCGAGCATCGCGCTGAACTTTTCAACCTCTATTGACCTCGACAAACAGCTTTACCAAGAAGACATCGCCGGCAGCATCGCGCATGTGGAGATGCTCGCTGCGACAAAGATTCTGACCGCCGCTGAGGCACGGAGGATTCGCACGGCACTCAAGGCGATTCAGAAAGAAATCGAGACTGGAAAATTCAAGCTCAACGGCGAGTACGAAGACATTCACCTTGCTATCGAGAACCGGCTCATCCAGAAAATCGGCCCGTTAGGCGGGAAGCTACACACCGCCCGGAGTCGAAACGACCAGATTGCCCTTGACGAGCGTCTCTATCTCCGCAACGCGATTCACGAGCTGAGCAAACTCATCGTTCAGCTTCAACGCGTACTCTTGTATAAAGCGGAGCGCTACTTTGGCGTGTTGCTGCCCGGCTACACACACCTCCAGCGCGCACAGCCGGTTATGCTTTCCCACCATCTCCTCGCCTACATGTCGATGCTCGAGCGGGATTTCGAGCGACTGCAGGATTGCCGCAAGCGTGCGAACAAATCTCCGCTTGGCGCCGCGGCACTGGCAGGCACGTCCTTCCCGATCGACCGCCACCTTGTTGCCAAGAAACTGCATTTTGACGGCATCGTCGAGAACAGCATCGATGCTGTGAGCGACAGAGATTATCTTGTCGAGTTCATCGCGGCGTGCAGCATCATCATGATGCATCTTAGCCGGTTCGCGGAAGAGCTGGTGTTGTGGACCTCGAAGGAGTTCGGCTTTGCGCAGATCAGCGATGCCTACACGACCGGCAGTAGCATTATGCCGCAAAAGAAGAATCCCGATATGGCTGAGCTTGTGCGCGGCAAAACAGGCCGCGTCTACGGCGCGCTGATCAACCTGTTCACCGTGATGAAAGGCCTGCCGCTCGCCTACAATCGCGACATGCAGGAAGACAAACTGCCGCTTTTCGAGGCAGTCAATACAACGCGCCAGTGCCTCTTCATCTTTTCTCACATTCTCGTGCACACGAGCTTCAACGTGCAGAAAATGGAAGAGGAGCTGAGCAACGACTTCCTGACGGCAACGGAGTTAGCGGATTATCTGGTGCGGAAGGGGATCCCGTTCCGCGAGGCGCATGCGATCACGGGTAAGATTGTGGCGTACTGCCTGGAACACCGGATGTATTTCGGCAACCTTGACCTCGACACGCTGAAAACCTTCTCGCCCAAGTTCGAGTCGGACGTTTTCGGCTACATCATTCCGACCTACAGCACTGAGCAAAAGAAATCGGCGGGCAGTACCTCGCCCCAAGAAGTGAAAAAGCAAATTGTCCACTGGACGAGGGTATTGAAAGGAAGGAAGATTCGGTAGAGTCCAGTTGCGAAGTGGACTCTACCGTCGATATCCCGGTCCGCGCAACACTTTCCCCGGCAGGTTGCCGGTAAACGTACCGTTTTCCCACACAGGCTGACCGTTCACGATCACGACCTCAATCCCTTCTGAATACTGGTGGGGATTTTCAAATGTCGCCTTATCAATGACCTTAGCGGGGTCGAAGATCACCACGTCGGCATAAAAACCCGGCTTGAGGATGCCGCGCTCCTTGAGTCCCACGCGGTTGGCAGCCAGCGAGGTCATCTTCCTGATCGCCTCCTCAAGCGGCAGCAAGTTCTCCTCCCGCACGTACTTTCCCAGGATTCGTGGGAAGGCACCGTATGCGCGCGGATGCGGTTTGCCCGTGCTCAACGGTCCGTCCGTTGCCACTCCGTTGTAGTCCGTATTAAAACTCGTCCATGGCTGAGCGAGGGCAATCTTTACATCCTCTTCGTTCATCATGAAGAAGATCGCTCCGGTCCGAGCAGAGTCGGCGACAAGGAGGTCAAAAAGCGCATCGATGGGATGTTTCTTTTGCTCGTTCGCAATTTCGCTGAGCCGCTTCCCTTCATACTGCTTGAGGTTCGGACTGTAGATGTTGCTGATGAGAATTCCTTCCGGACCGGAGTCGCGATAGAAATTCTGCCGGTCAAACTTATCCGACTCAAGCTGTGCGCGGATGTTCCCGCGCGTCATCGGATCCTTTAACCGCTCCAGGAGTTTTGCGCTGCCGCCTTCGAGCGCCCATCCCGGCATCGTGGCACCCAAGCCGGTCGCACCGGCGACGTAAGGATATAAATCCGCCGTCATATCAATACCGCTCTTGCGCAGAATGTTAATCTGTTTGATGATCTCCGGCATCGTTCCCCAGTTTCGTTTCCCACTCACTTTGAGGTGCCAGATCTGCACGGGGATTTTCGCTTCACGACCGATATCACCTGCTTCTAAAATTGCCTGCATCTCTTTATCGCCTTCGTCCCGAATGTGCGAGGCGTAGATACCGCCGTATTCGGCTGCCACTTTTGCCAGCTCAATCAACTCTCTGGTTTTTGCATAGACGGCAGGGGCATAAACTAACGACGTGCTCAGTCCCAACGCGCCCTGTTGCATCGCCTGCCGGACAAGCTCTTTCATCTGCTCCAATTCTTGCTGAGTCGGTTCGCGGTTCTCGAAGCCGATCACGTATTCCCGTACCTGCGTCGCGCCCACGAACGTCGCAAGATTGACCGCCATCTTGTGTTGCTCAAGCCGTCGAAAGTACCCGTCGAAATCTTTCCAATCGACCTTCACGCCATACTTATCCATGAACGGCTTCAACTCAGCCAACGTACGTTCATTGATTGGTGCTGCCGACTCGCCTTCACCCGTCACCTCTGTGGTAATGCCTTGTGAGATTTTGCTCATCGCGCGGTTATCAACAAACAGCGTCAACTCGGATTGCCCCAGCATGTCAATGAATCCGGGGCTCACGACCTTTCCTTCTGCATCGATCGTCCGTCGGGCTGTTGCTCCACGCAGCATACCGACCGCAACCACTTTCTCGCCTCGTATTCCGACATCTCCCTTGAACCACGGATTACCCGTGCCGTCAATAATTCTGCCGTTGAAAATCAGGATGTCGTACGAATCGCCGGCGGGTTGGCATGCCAGGCCGACAAGAATGAGGAAAATGAGTACTGCGTGAAGGATGAGTTTCATAGCTGGATGATCTCCTTCATGAGTGAGCCATACGCTTAGAGGTCGAACAGGTTCGAGTTGTAGATTTCCAGCGCTGCAAAGATAAAAAAGACGGGCAGAACGACGACAATGGCTTTGATGGGATGCACACGCTCGGCGTTTTTCATTCCAAAGTAACAGAGCACGCCCGGCCAACCCCAAGCCATCCCGATGAGTGAGAAGCCAAGGTTTACCGTAGCAAGGATAGAACCCGGGTCTTCCGGTAGGAACACAAGACGGACGATGCTGATCAGGAGGCTGAGCGTGGCGACGACGACGTTTGGGGCGGCAGCAAGGCCGACGTAGGAGACGGTGTTATGCAGCTCGCCCAATCCGCCAAGCAAGTCTGCAACGAAATGAAACACCAGTGTAAGAATAACCCAGGTAATGTAAACTAAGGCAAACGTACCGATCACGGTAAAAATCGAGGCGGAAATACTCCCCGTTGCCACGAAAATGCCGAGCAGCGCATTGAGGGCGGAAATGAGCGCATAGGCAGTAACGACATAAAACGCATCGACAATGGGCGGGTCGTGGTAGAGGTCGGACGTAGCATAATCCGGCTGAAACAGGAGAAGCGGAAACCGCTGCAGTAGGGTCATGAGATCAAGTTGGCGCGTTGAGGGAGCTTTGTTGGAAGTATGGTACGGGAAAGGGAGAGGAAATGCAAGAGACGCGGATGAGAACCTCTGGTACCAAATGCGGAATTCGCCGCGGCGGAGACTGAACCGTCTTGCCTTTTGAATCGGGTTCCCCACCTGCCCAAATCAAGCTCGATGTCGGCGGGCAGGTTCATCCTGCTACAATGCAGCGGGATTCAGAAGGGCGGTTTTTTTCAACAACGCTAAACAGTAATCTTGTACTTTTTCAGCAACCGGTAGAATGTCGCTCGCCCGATTTTTAACTTTGAGGCAGCTTCGGCGATGTTGCCGCCGGTGACTTTCAATGCGTGGCGGATGGCTTCTTCGCGCACTTTCTCCATGGGAACAACCCCGCCTTCCGGGGCAAAGATGCCGTTCAGGTTCTTCTCGTTCTGTTGCGCAAATGATTGAAGCGTGAGGGGAAGTTCCTTCTCGGTAATCTCCTGCCCATCTGCCATAACGACGGCACGCTGTAGAGTATTTTCCAGCTCCCGCACATTTCCCGGCCAAGGGTATTCATACAGGAGTTGTGCCGCCGAACGGGAGAGCTTCAGTTGAGGCTTCGAAAGCTCACGGCTGAATTTCTTCAGAAAATGCTCGGCCAGCAGCAAAATATCTGATTTTCGGTTGCGGAGTGGAGGAAGAACAATTGGGAAGGTTGCAAGGCGGAAATACAGGTCCTCTCGGAATCGCTTCTGTTTTACTTCCTCATGTAAATCTCGGTTCGTTGCTGAAATCAACCGCGCATCGGTCTCGATGGTCTCGTTTCCACCTACCCGCTGGAATCTCTTCGTTTGAATCACCCGCAACAGCTTGGCCTGTAGGCTAATATCGAGCTCCCCGATCTCATCGAGGAAAATCGTCCCTCCGCGTGCCGCCTCGAACCGTCCAATCCGGCGCTGAACCGCCCCCGTAAACGCTCCCTTTTCATGTCCAAAAAGCTCGCTTTCCAAGAGGTCGTGCGGAATGGAGGCGCAGTTGACTACCACGAATGGTCCGGATTTGCGGTGGCCGTTATCGTGAATCGCCTGTGCGATCAGCTCTTTGCCGGTGCCGCTCTCACCCAAAATCAACACGGGAATGTCGTTATCCTTGATCTTGTGAACGAGCTTGAACACCTCTCGCATCTCGCCGCTGGCGGCAACGAGCTGGTCAAAGTGGACCGGCTGCTCGGCTTTTGCGCGCAGTTGCTGAAGCTCCCGCGTTACCTCGCGCAATCGCAGTGCGCTCTTCACGGCGGCTTCTAACTTGGGGAAATCAATTGGCTTGCTGAAGTAGTCTGATGCCCCTAACTTCAGCGTGTTGATGGCTGTGTCCACATTGGATTGAGCCGAGAGCATAATCACGGGGAGGTCGGGGTCGCGTCGCTTGATTTCTTTCAGCGTTTCGACGCCGCCGATTCCCGGCATCATCAGGTCGAGCAGGACCACGTCGGGTTGCTCGTCGAGCGCGTCGATGCACGATTCGCCGTTGGGAAAAAGTTTCGCTACATACCCCCACCGTTGGACAACCCAGAATTCGAGAAGCTTGCTGACGGCTTCTTCATCTTCTACAATGAACACAAGCTTCTGACGATTCACATCTGTAGCCATGCTGCCCTTCTACATTTGATGTTCGAGGCGTTCAATAGTGTTACACGGGAAATTCGATTTTGAAGACTGTTTCCCCGTCATCCAATACGTTGGTAAGCACTGTCCCGCCGTAATATTCCACAACACGGTGTGCAATGGTTTTAGTGATCTCTTCTACGTTTAAGGGACTCGTTGTAGGCTTCGAATCGAGGTTTAAAATATCTCTGCTCGAACCGTTTTCAAGTACGCGCGCATTAAACTGGCAGGTTACCGTGACAACGGGTCGCTGGGATGAAGACTCCAAGCCTAAAGTGATAGGAAGATGATCATAGGTCAACCGGGCAATAATACTTACGAGATAGAACGTTGCTGAAAACAGGTCGCCACTATTCATGGCGGGTAATGTTGTCCCGGGCACGAGTGCGTAGGAAACGCAGAACGTTTTTGAGGGGAATCGTTGCGATGCAAAGCGAGCA
Organism: Bacteroidota bacterium; assembly: GCA_035574455.1. GTDB lineage: Bacteria > Bacteroidota > Ignavibacteria > UBA10030 > UBA10030 > DATLYT01. The sequence continues at coordinate 12,285 of DATLYT010000063.1, read as the reverse complement.
ACCATGGCCAGCACAGTAGCCAGGTCGCTTTCGGAGAGCGAGTCTTTTACGCGTGTAAGCTGCAGTGCTGAGGTGTGCAGAAGTTCGTCGACCGTGCGGTTTAACCGCTCTCCTTCTGTTCGGAGTATCGTTGCGATTTTTTTCCGTGTTTCTTCTTCAATGGAAGCATCTGCGAGTAGAGCCTCAGCAAAGCCGACAATCGAGGTCAACGGCGTCCGTAGCTCGTGAGCAATCGTTGAACGCAGATCGTACAAGTCCGCGGTGTTGGGCCGTGTTGACAATGGCTTTTTGTCAGCAGGTTGTTTGTCTGTCATGTCAAGCTGTGCTCGTACGTGTTTCGGGAAACTGCGTTTATACCTGATGAAATGGCAATCTATGTGCCAGTAATTATAGTGTGAGAAAATCACTCCCCACCTGTAATTATTTACGCCGCTTAGAAGTATAGAGGAGAAAAAGTATCGTTTTGAGAAACTAATTTGTATCGGTTTACAAAATGTATACAATATTGAAGGAAATCAACAAAATTATTAAATTTATTGAGTTGATACAAAAATCTCATAATAAGACAGTCGTAAAGACAAGTTTTGGGAAAAATACTGAAAAACCTAAGGAAAACAGGTTTGGCACACAGTTGGTTAAAATCTGTTCAGAGTTTGAAATTTAACATCACAACTAATTACATCAGTAAGGAGCAACAGCAATGAAAAAGTCAATCATCAGCCTCTCGATCGCGATTCTGATAGCGGCAGCGTTTCAAACGGCATCGGCCCAAGCGACCGCATCACAGAATGTGACACTTCAGGTCAACGCCGTGTATAAGATTGCGACGTCCGGCAATCCGAACCCGCTGACAATCACCACCGGTACGGCAGGTTCTGATAACCTTACCCCGGTTACGGATAACTCGACAACGTACAGCATTACGCAGAACGTGGCCAACACTGTGAAGATTACAGCAGAGCTCAATAACGCCTTGCCCTCAGGATATACCTTAGAACTCAGCCTTGGTAGCTCTAAAGGTACCAGCCTCGGATATGTAGATATTTCTAATGCAACCTCCGGCAGCGCGGTCAATGTTGTGACCGGTATCGCTCGCGGCGCAGATGCAAACCAAACAGTCAGTTACAGGTTCTCCGCTACGGCCAGCGCCGGTACGCTCACTTCGACAACAAGGACCGTTACACTGACCCTGACAAACTAGTGCAACTTACGGAACAGCCCGTCGACCTGATATCACGACGGGCTGTCCTGATTCAACAGATCATCCGTATTCGGGGGCGAGTGCTGGGAGGCTACTTGTTCAACGTTGCGGATGGTCTTGTTTTTTTGTATGGGGTGATTCCCAAAGCAGACTTGAATCTCAGAATCACTCGACCTATATTGCTCTTCAATAATCGGCTCATCGTGAAACAGACTTTTTCAACCATATTCCTTTTTGCCGCACTCCTCAGTATCCCGGCGAACGTTGAAGCCCAGATTGGGTCAGACAACCACACAGTGACAGTTCAGGTTTCGACGGTCACCGTGCTGCAGGTAAGCTCGGGCGTTGTCAATCTTAACATTACAGGTGCTGGTATGGTTGCAGGGCAGGATCAGATGATGGCCACAGACCAGTCTACGAGCTTGCTCTGGGGAATCAATAGCAGTAACAAGAAGATTACGGTCAATACAAACCTGGTTAATCCAACATATACGCTGAAGATTCTCGCCGTCAGCCCGACCGTTGGTATAGCAGCGGGAGAGGTAACGCTTTCCACAACACCGGCCGATTTTTTGCTGAATGTCGGTCGAAGCTCAGGCAGTTGCCAGATTCGGTACACTGCGATTGCTCTTGCATCACAGGGCACAGGTTCCGACAACCATCAAATTACGTTTACCGTGCAAACACAATGATAAGCCAAGTTCAGTCTATGGGAAACATGCAGGGAAATATGCAGAAAGCATTGATGCTGGCGATTCTTTCCGTTGTTCTCTGTGCGTTTCAAACCGAGCTGTATGCCCAGCCGCCAGTGAAAGTCAAGGGTGGCAACGTAGCGATGACGATCAGCACCGGCTTACCGGGAGGGGAGCTGGTTTCTGTTGTGAACACATTGACAACCCTTGACTACCGCCGCGAGAACTACCTGACGAAAATTACGGTATCGACCTCCTGCCCGGGTCAGGATTTCACATTGAAAGTTGTTGCCACTAATGTCTCAGCGGGCACAGCCGCCCCAGAAGTCACGTTGACGCACGGAATGCTGGCAGCGGATTTCATTACTAATATCCCCCAAAGGCCGCCCAATACCGGTTCTTGCACGCTCCAGTACACTGCCTCGGCGACGTTTGCCCAGGGAAGCAGTGCTGAAGTCGGTAACGATGTCCACACCGTCACCTACACGATCCTTGCCCAGTAGGAGCATATGAAAACAATCATCAGCATCCTTGTTGCACTTCTCTTTACGACAGCGGTTGCCTCGGCACAAGTCTCTGTGATCGGGGAGCTCAGTCAAGAGCGGGAAGTGCGGCCGGGAGAATCCTATACCGGAGTTATAATTGTCCGGAACGACACGAACGAGCCGCAAGAGGCGAAGGTATATCAGACAGATTATCTCTTTCACCACAGCGGCACGAATAGCTACGGCGATCCGGGGTCGCATGCCCGTTCGAATGCAAAGTGGATTACCTTCAGCCCGGCCTATCTCCTGTTGCCACCCCAGACAACCGCAGCGGTGAATTACAGCGTTACGGTTCCTCCAACGACGGACGGCAATCAGCTTATCGGTACATATTGGAGTATGTTGATGGTCGAAGCGATTCCACGCGGCTCACCCGAGTCAACTCTGCCCCGCGCCGATAAGAAAGCGGAGATGGGAATTATGCAGACGATTCGGTATGGTATTCAGATCGTTACCCACATTGCGAACACGGGGACGAGAAGAATTAACTTCGTTGGCGTTCAGATTGTACCGAAGGAAAAGTCGGGCAGGATTCTTCAGGTCGATATTGAGAATACGGGCGAGATTGGTATTCGTCCCGAGGTGTACGTGGAACTGTTCGATGAAAAGGGTGTTTCGCGTGGGAAGTTTCCCGGGACGCGCTACAGAATTTACCCCGGCACTTCCGTCCGCCAGCAGATTGACCTGAGCAGCGTGGCGTCGGGAACGTACAAAGCGTTGATCGTCGTGGATGCCGGAGGCGACGATGTGTTCGGCGGGCAGTATACGCTCAAATTTTGACGGGGCGTGGTGAAGAACGCAACGACATCATATCCGGCTCAGATTGACCGGATATTTTTTTCTCTTGCCGGGCTGGTTGTCCTGTCGGTCATGCTTCGCGCTCAGACGCCGCAGGAGATTGAACTGAGCACTGCACAGCCGCAGTTGGAAATTCGGCAGTCCAATGTCGTTTCTGCCACCGTTGTGGTGCGGAATGCCTCGCGGGAGAAACGACGCTACACTGCAACACTTCTTGCGCCCGCGCAATGGCGCTCGCTCACGGCTGAGAAGCCGTTTGAGCTCAATCCTCAAGAATCCGATATTCGCTTACTGAGCATTGTCCTTCCCCAGACAACGCAGGCAGGGAGTTATCAGATTCGGTACAGGGTTGAAGACAACGCTCGCCCTCCGCATCGGGCAGAACTAGTCTTTGAGGTGGTTATCGCTCCCGTTCTCAGGTTAGAATTCCAGTTGATCGAAGCTCCACGCTTTGTCGTTGGCGGGAAAGCATACACAGCAACCTTTGCGCTAACGAATCGAGGGAACACGACTGTTGGTGTAGTTCTTAGCGGACACAATTCCCACTCCTTCCGTTTCAAGATTGACTCTACGCAATTCCCACTTCAACCTCAAGCAACACGAACGGTTGTTGCGGTTGTCCAGACGCCCAAGGAGCTGGTCGGCAAAGCCACAAACACGATGGAGCTAACGGCACATGTCCTGAACGATAGCACGGTAATGCAACGAGCATCTGCTACGGTCGATGTGATTCCGCAGGTCGAAAAAGTCCAGAATCTCTACCACGAATTGCCTCTCTATGCTCGAGTTCGTTCTACCGGCGACCGCACGGGTATTCGACAGCAGGTCGAGGTGTTCGGGTCTGGCAGTCTGACGGAAAGCCGGCGCGACAATCTGGAGTTTCTCTTTCGCTCTCCTGGAACGCAAACCGCATCCGTTCTCGGCATTCGCGATGAGTACCGGCTGCAATACCGCAGTCCCAACATTGAGGTGCAAGTAGGAGACTGGAACTACTCTCTCTCTCAGCTCACGGAGCTCAGTCGCTATGCTGCCGGCGCGTCGACTCGCTTTCGGCTCAAGAATTTCCAGGTCGGCGGTTTTTTCAATCAGAATCGGTATGCAGGACCCAAACAGCAGGAGATTGCCGGTTTCCTGCGATATCAGTTTTCCGGCGAGCATCAGATCGGTGTGAACTATCTGAAAAAGAGCGAGGCAATGGAAAGCAACATCGCAACTTTACATGGGATTGTCCGGCCGTGGAAAGAATCCGAAGTCGAGGCGGAGTACGGCATGAGTAAAGCAGGGAGTGGGAAAGGACAGGCGTACGCTCTCCGAGCTTACGGCCGAGCAACATGGTTTTCCTACGATCTTCGCTACGTGGACGCCGACCCGATGTACACGGGTTACTATCGAGACCTCAATCTCAAGTCGCTCAGTCTCAACCTATTCCCGTGGCAGCATCTGCGACTGGAGGGATATGTTCGAGACGAGAAACGCAATGTGGAACGCGATACACTCCATTTCTACGCTCCGCGTGATCAGTACCAGCAAGTCGGCATCGGTTATTCGAGCTACATTTCCCTCTCTTACCGTTCAAGCAGGCAAGAGGATCTCTTTCCGATTTCCAAATACCGTCGCCAACAGCACACGACTCAGCTTCATCTTGGGTACGGCTTATCCGGTGCAAGCGTTTACCTCGACGTAGACATGGGAACGACGCAGGACCTCTTGGTGGGCAAGCGATTTCCCTATCGCCGGTACGCGCTGTTTACAAGCCTGAATCCGAGCGGCTCACAGACCTATACACTGTCGGTTGAGCATGCCGAGGAGAACAATCTCTACTCGGACGAGAAACAGAAACGCTATTCTGTGGGGTTGACATCGTGGGTGATGTTGGGTGGATCGACACAGCTTCAGCTCAACGCCTTTGGCACAAGGCTGTTTTCGACGGTTAACCAGTCGTACGGCTTTCTGGATGTGACGCTGGATCACCAGTTTCCATTCGGTCATCGCATTGTGGTGAAAGGCCGGCAGAACTACTCGCGGCCTCTGTTCGATGCACGGGATCGTGCCTACGCGGTGGAATATAGCGTGCCGATCGGTGTTCCGTTGCATCGGATTGCCTCGCTGGGTCAACTCCGCGGTCGCATTGTTGATGACCGGGGCGTCGGTGTAGGCAATGTACTGCTGAATGCCGGTACGTTCGTTGCAGTAACAGACGCCGATGGAAATTACCTCTTCCCCTCTCTTCCTCCCGGAACCTACTTTGTCGTCGTGGATCCTTCGAGTATTGGACTTGACCGCGTTACGCTTCGCCCGATGCCTGTTGAAGTGACCGTGCGTGGAGCTGCTGAAGAGCGGTTGGACATTGGCGTGGTGAAGAGCGGAAGAGTCGCCGGAGCAGTTCACTTGTTTGACTTTGCTGATGAAGGCATCACCGATACGACGCAGACGCGCCTGATTGACTCCGGCGGGAGGCAGGGAATGATTGTAGAGTTGACGAATGGTGTTGAAGTTCAGCGACGTGTCACCGACACTCAAGGGAGATTTCTGTTTGCCGATCTCCGTCCCGGTCGATGGACGCTCCGTGTTGCCGGCGGCGACATGCCGGCACAGCATTATGTTGAGCGAGAGAGTCTTGAGCTTGACGTGCAACCGGGAAGCGAGCAGCAGGTAACGCTGAGAATCCTCCCGCGCAGAAGAACGCTGCGTATTATTCAAGAAGGAACCGTCGTGCAGGAGACGAAACCTGGTCCACAGTCCAGACCTTCGCCACGTATGATGCCGGAGTCCTCATTGCCCTGCCTAATCTCATTCGACAGAGAGAAAAAGGGATTTGTGCTTCAGGTTTCGTCGTGGGAGACTGAGCAGAAAGCACGGCAAGCGGCGCGGATGGTAGAACAAGCTTCCGGTTACTCAGCTACGATCGAACGGGTCGATACCCCACAGCTCGGAATCCGTTATCGCGTGTTTCTTGGTGTCTTCAAAAGCTCTCAAGAAGCAGAAGCCATCTGCCAGAAGTTACAAAGGCGTTCGATGCGATAATCAGCAACTCCTCTCAACGTCCCCACAGAGCTTCTTCGGCTTACATTCCCCCCTGTTGTAGAATTTACATCTCTTCGGCTTTATCTCGTTCTGGGACGATTACCCATTGTAACATTCCCCTTGTAAACAAAGGGTTTCTACGACCTTTTTGTAGGTCATTGCTATACCGGGTTGGCACTGCTCTTGAGGCATTCGTTGGTGTGGTAAGTAGTAGTAAATCCAACTTGACAATCGTTACTCTTTTCGGTAACTCCGGCAATGGCATTTCGACTTCAAACATTCCTCCTGATCGTTTCAGCGCTTGTTCTTCTTTCGGCGACCGCCGAAACACAGACAGGCGCGCGTGCCGTTCAAGCCGTGACGATGGAGGTTAAACCGATCACGAAGATCTCCGTCTCCGGAAATCCTGCCGCACTGGTAGTAAGCGATGCACTGGCGGGAACCGAGGTACTCTCGGTACGAGATGAGAACACGCGGTACAGCATCACGACGAACATCGAGAACATGAAGATTGTCGCCTCCATCAATCAGCAGATGCCTCCGGGAACAAAGCTGATGGTGAGGCTCGAAAGCAGAAAAGGGATGAGTGTTGGTGTGGTGGATATCTCCAACGCTCTGAATCCGGTAGATGTCATCCGGTCGATCTCCAAGGGGAGCGATGCCAATCAACGGATCACGTATATTTTTGCTGCGGATCCGAGTGTAGGGGAAATCCCGCAACAGACACGCACGATTACTCTAACGTTAACCGATTAGCCATGATGAATCGTCTTCCCATCATCCTGTTGTTCTCGATAATCCTTGGAACTCTCACTGCCAGCGCGCAGCAACGTGAGTCTGTTACACAGGTAGTGACGTTTGGGGTGAAGTGGACCAACGCGTCTCAACGAGCAGGGCAAATCGGTATAGCTGGAGGTGAGCAGACGCAGAGGGACCTTTACAACGGTTCGATGGTCACGAGTACCAACCAACAAGCTGTTCATAGTCGAGCGGCTTCGTTGACAAGTTTTCAAGAAAAGGCGGTTCAGAGACGACAATCTGTTGTCCAACAATCTTCACCGGCTGTAAGGGTCGTCACAATAACGGATTAGGGAAAGAAAGAGAGTTTTACAACGAGACAATCATTACAGGCAGCCCGATGGCTGCCTGTTTGCGTTTTATCGGGTATGACGTGGGTCTCCCGTGAGCGATAGGGAGTAAACGCAGGGGCAGAACTGGTTGTCTATAAGGCATAGAGGTCGGCAAGGATCTTCCGTTGTACCTTAAGCACACAGAACAGGAAATAAGGTATGAGGCCAAAAATTATTCTGGTCATCTCGTGTTTTGTTATCGCTTTGGGCTCTATCGATGCCCAACCGAATTGTTCAAGAACGTCTGTTGGGCTCAAGCCGCTCACGGAGTTAGGATCGCAGCTCTACAATGGATTTCCTGGTGGACTTTACCCGAACGGACAGAATGTGCGCCCGGCTTCGCACGACTCACTCGGCCGTGCGTTTGCGGCAGAGGTTAAGCCTCTGAATGCAAGCGGAGCACGTGATTCCATCGGAGGAAAAATCGTTCTCCTCTCCATCGGTATGTCCAACGCCACGCAAGAGTTCTCGATGTTCAAGGCGATGGCGGATACTGATCGGGCGAAAAATCCTCAGCTCGTCATTGTGGACGGTGCCCAGGGAGGACAGACGGCTTCGGCCATCGCTAACCCCTCCGCATTCTTTTGGGACACAGTCGCTGTTCGTTTATCGCGTGCGGGAGTAACGGCACAGCAAGTTCAGGTTGCGTGGGTGAAGGAAGCGAATGCCAATCCCACGCAGGCTTTTCCTCTGCACGCGCAGATACTGCAGAGCAATTATGAATCGATTGCACGAATCCTGAAATCAAAATATCCGAATATCAAAATTGCATATTACTCCAGTCGAACCTATGGCGGTTACGCCACGACCACGCTGAATCCTGAGCCCTACGCGTATGAATCCGGCTTTGCGGTGAAATGGCTTATCGAAAAACAGATCAACGGTGATCCTTCACTGACTCCCACGGGCACAAACCCGCAGGCTCCGTGGCTCGCCTGGGGTCCGTATCTCTGGGCAGATGGAATGACGCCGCGCGCAAGCGATGGATTCTTCTGGGAGTGTGGCGATTTTGGGTCGGACGGGACGCATCCTTCGCTTTCCGGTCGTCAGAAAGTGGCAAACCTGCTGCTGACGTTCTTTAAGACAGAGCCGACGGCAACGGTCTGGTTCTTGCGGCAGAGCGCGACGTCCGTTGAAACGAATCACCAATCGACTCCAAGAGCGTTTGTTCTCGAACAGAACTTTCCCAATCCCTTCAACCCATCAACGGTTATCCGTTTTACAGTACCCGGTGTGGAACAACGTCATAACGTGTCCTTGCGTGTTTACAACGTGCTAGGGCAAGAAGTCGCGACGTTAGTAAATCGGGAAATGAAGCCCGGCAGCTATGAAGTGACGTGGAATGCTTCGGGACAGCCGAGCGGAATGTATGTGGTGAGGATGGTGGCGGAGGAGTTTGTGGCGGTAAGAAAGCTTCTTTTGCTGCGCTGAGTACTACTCGATCACCAATTCCATTCCTTCGCGCGCGCCGAAGCATTCAACCTTCCCCCCCATATTGCGGATAAGATGTTGCGCGTGCGCGACCATTTGATCGACGGCGGCGTCATCATGTTGCGGGTCGTGGTGGAAAATCGCAAGGCGCCGCACATTGGCACGGACGGCCCACTCAGCAACCGACTCCACCGGCGAATGTCCCCATCCTAATTTCTGTTTGTACTCGTCCAGTGTGTACTGGGCTTCGCCGATGTACAGGTCAGCATCCTGAAGGAATTCAATCAACTTCTCATCCAAAAGTTGTCCCAGGTCTTCGTGCTTGGTTTTTGTCTTCTGATGGAGTGTGTAGCGATAGGGCTCGTTGTCAGTGGCGTACACTACGCTCCGTGTTCCGTCGGAGACGCGGTAGGCGAGCGTCATGCCGGGATGATTGAGAAAGAAAGGCTGCACCGTCACGCCGTCGAGTTTGAGCGGATCGTTCAACTCGATGATGTTGATCTCCGGACTCATGTCGCCGAGCGAGACGGGGAAGTATTCGGCCTCCATTTGAATTTGCAGAATCTTCTGGAACGATTTGTTGTGCCCCGGCGGCCCGTACACAGAAATCTTATTGCGTTTGTCGTACGCGGGGAGAAAGAATGGAAAGCCTTGAATGTGATCCCAGTGCGTGTGGCTGATAAACAGATGGAGAGTGAATGGCCGGTTCGCGAATTCTTCAAGCAGACGGGAGCCTAAGAGTCGAATCCCCGTGCCGGCGTCGAAGACCAGAATGTGTCCGTTCACGCGCATCTCGACACACGACGTGTTACCACCATATTTCAACGTGGTGGGTCCAGGTGTGGCGATGGATCCGCGTGTTCCCCAAAATCGGACGGTGATCATGATACCTGCGAGCGTTTGGCGAGATGTTCGTGAGCGAGCGTAATGAGCTCGTCGATATCCGCAGGTTTGACGACGAACGCATCCGCCCCGAGCTCTTTTGCCTTATCAATATCCGGTTTGTAGGATTTCGCCGATGTGATGATGACCACAGTACGCTTCAGATTACTATCCTCACGAATGCGCCTGCAAACCTCAAATCCGAGCATTCCGGGCATGAGAAGGTCAAGAATGACAATGTCGGGGCGTTCTTTTGTGGCAAGGTTAAGCCCATCCGTGCCGTTATCGGCGGTGAGAACCGAATACCCGCGGTCCTTAAACGACTGCGCAACAATCGTCCGGAGTGATTCTTCATCATCCACAACGAGAACTTTCAGCGGCATGGCGTGCGACCTTCAAGGTTGGGTTGCAACATAGAAAGAACTTTAGCGAAAGGCAACCACCCCGTTCCTATAGGAGTAAGTTAACCATCCGAGAACTTGCAATTGTTGGGCAGCAATGTTGAAGAAGTTCCTTTGGAGCGTGGATTAGGGAGGTTCATTAATCCCCAGCTCGAAACTGACGTGTATGATGGATTGTCGAGTAGATCCTACTGGTACGCCGGTGGATCAGACTATTTATTAACTGATGTTACGCACGGATGGATATGTCGCCACAGACGGACTTCAATCTGCCACCGTACTTACTCTACCAACATCTTGTAAAGATGAAGTCGGGGTGACTGGATTCGAACCAGCGACCCCCTGCGCCCAAGGCAGGTGCTCTAATCCTGGCTGAGCTACACCCCGATGTGTATCAGTTAAGGAAACAATATTCGGTCAGGCAACCTCGCGGAAAAGGAAAACAACCAGTTTTCTCAAACACCATCACGGCAATAAAGTACCGAAAAAAGAGATGTGAAGCAACGAACGTCAACGTTGCTTGGCAAGCCACAATTCGGGGTCTTGCTTCTCACGGTCTTTCCAGATTTCAAAGTGCAAGACAGTTCCGCCGGGTGAGTCTCCACTCTTCGCGATGACCTGCCCTTCCCGCACACGCTCAGTTTCCGCCACAGCAATATCGGAAAGATGAGCATAGACAGTACGATAGCCGTTATAGTGGTTGAGGATGAGGACGTTGCCGAAGCCGGGGATGAAGGAGAGGACCGACACTTCACCATCTGCGACGGCGACAACGTTTGTGCCCGCCGCAATGGAAATGTCAATACCGGTATTCTGCGTAACGGTTTTTAGTACCGGATGCACTTGGCGGCCGAAGCGCGACGCTATGGCTCCACCTGCAACAGGCCAACGCAATCTCCCGCGTCGCTGCTCGAAGGTGCCCGTCGGTTCGGGCGCAGGCGGCGGTGTCGTAGCTCCCGAACGCTCACGTTCACGCGCTGCCGCTGCTTCCTTTTCTTTTCGTATTCGCTCTCGCTCGATTAACTCGGCAATCATTTTCTCAATTTCCCGCGCCGCTTGTGTTTTCCGGCTCAGTTCCTTCTGGAACAGTTGTTTGTCCGACCGAATCTTCGAAAGCACGCTTTTGCGCTGAGAGGCTTTCCTGATCAGCGTTTGCTCTTCTTTAGTCTTCTCCGCTAACAGGGCTCGTTCTGCTTTCAACGCTTCCTGCAGCCGTTCATTCTGTCGCTCCAGCGACGTCTTCTTCTCGACGATCGATTGCAAATCCTTTGCCCGTTGCTCGGAGAAGCGCTTTAAGTATTGGATGCGAATGGAGAGTTGGTTGATGGAGTTTGAGGAAAAGAGCAGTTCAAGGTCATAGACACGGCTGTTTTTGTACACCGAACGTACGTAGCGAGCGTAATGAGCTTTGAGAAATTCCAGTTGCTTCTGGTACTCGTCGATGGATGATTTCGCTTCGTTGATGTCGTTTGTGATCTGTTTCTCCTGCTCGCGCAACTTCTGAATCAGGCGGCGGATGAGTGTCGACTGGCGCTCAAGGTTATCCAAGTGCTCGAGCGTCGTCCGTTCTTTTTTTTCACTTTCCCGGAGCTTCTGCTCGTACGCTTGAATCTCCTTCCGCAGGGCCTCCAGCTCCTGCGTCTTCTTGGCAATATCCCGTTCACCGGATTGCTGTGCTGCGGCGCCCAGGGCAACAGTGAAGGATAACACCAACACGATGACCGGTTGTCGACTCATTCCACCTGCACCCTTTTGGCATTGGCGGGAATGTCGAGACTGAATGAGGGAAGAGGTACATTCAGGTCGAACTGGCTGTAGCGGATGGAAATGATTCGGCGTTGTGTGTTGAGGATGAGACGAATCGTCGCGGGGAAGGAAACACCCCGGACGCTTCGGTAATTGCTGTACTGTTGCTCGGCAACAAGCTTCCCGGTTGCATCGAGATGCTGAATCTTGAGAAGAAGCAATGTCTCAGGGTCGATCCAGTACCGGCGCGCTCCGTGTGGATTCTGATATGTCAAAAGATAGTGGTGCTCTTCTGTCGTGAGGTTGCCAGCATGCTGGACATCTTCAGAGAAAAAAGCGCCGCCAGCGAAAAGACTGAGCAGGTCGTCGAACGAGACATTCATCCGTAAATAGCGGCTGAGGTTCGAAGGATTCGTGGAGCCTGTAATCAACTGG
>DATLYT010000062.1:0-3560 GCA_035574455.1 Bacteroidota bacterium | reverse complement strand
ATCGGCAACGATGCGGTGGCGTTCTTCTACTCGGCACCCATCCGCAACCGGAACAACGACGTGGACTACCCCTACCGGCAAGATGATAATCTCTATTACCTGACCGGCTTTACAGAACCGAACGCGATTCTCGTCCTCGTTCCGCGCGGAGTCGTTGTCAAAGATCCCGATGATACGACAAAGACGATGACCGTGCGGGAGGTGCTGTTCGTCCAGCCGAAAGATCCTTCGCGCGAGCAGTGGACGGGCAGGCGGTATGGTCCGGCCGGAGCGATGAAGCTGCGCGGGTTGGAGTACGCCCTCACGAACGACAAATTCTCATCGATGCTCTTCCAATTTGTTGGCTTCGGTTTTCGCGGCCCGGGGCAGGGTCAGCGATTGCTCTATGTGCCGACGTTCAGCTCGGACCTCACTGGCGAGATTGCCGAACTTCTCCAGCCGCTCAAGCGGGCGATGGATCGTGCTGCGCGGAATAACGAACTGCGCGATCCAACCCCCATTGTACGACGAATGCGCATCATCAAGTCGCCGGAAGAGATCGAGATGCTCAAGAAAGCGACGGAGATCAGCGCCCTCGCTCACAATCAGGCGATGATGTCGGTCGAGCCGGGAATGAGGGAGTATGAGATTGCAGCGATATATGAGTATGTCTTCAAAAAGATGGGAGCCGAAGCGCCAGGGTACTCATGCATCGTCGGGTCGCGAGAGAACAGCATTATTTTGCACTATGAAACGAACCGTCGGCAGATCCAGGATGGCGACCTTGTGTTGGCTGATTGCGCGGCGGAGTACCGCGGCTACTCGAGCGATGTGACGCGCACCTATCCCGCCAACGGGAAGTTCACGAAGCCGCAACGCGAAATTTATCAGATTGTACTCGACGCGCAAAAAGCCGCGATCGCGAGGATTAAGCCCGGCGCGAATTGGGCAACGGATATTTCAGCCGCCGCCGATAGCGTGCTGATGGAAGGGTTGTTCAAGTTGGGATTGATTAAAACAAAGAGTCGTGTGGAGATGCGAAAATTTACCATCCATGGCTTGGGTCATCCGGTGGGATTGAACGTGCACGATGTTGGCCAGCCGACGATGGAACCGGGAATGATCTATACGGTCGAGCCGGGGATTTACATCTCCGAGGATTCCGGAGTCGATCCCCAGTATCATAACATCGGCGTGCGGATTGAAGACGTTGTACTCGTGACGGCGGAGGGGAATGTACTGCTCTCCGCCGGTTCGCCACGGGAGATTTCAGAGATTGAATCGTTGATGAAGAAAAAGGGTGTAGGGAATCAACCGTTGCGATAGACCGAGAAAGCCGAAATTGCACTCGAGCAGAATGGCGGAGTAGTGATTCATGAGCAACTCAAACGCTTCGTAACGTAGTGTCCTTGCGTGGAAAGCTGTATCGGATGTGCGCGAATGAAAACAGAAAGCCCTCTGATGTTGGTCAGAGGGCTTTGTGCGTTTGGGATTTCTTATTCTTCTGCAAGGGTCCGTTGCGCACGGCGGATGGCCTTTGCTTTCTTCATCCGCCTCTTGACGGACGGCTTGGTGAAGAACGTGCGCTTCTTGAATTCTTTCAGAATACCCGACCGCTCGTACTTCTTCTTGAAGCGGCGGATCGCGCGATCTATAGGTTCGTTCTCACCGATAATGATGCCGACCAATCGATTCACCTCCCTTGCAGGTCTATGGGTTGTTGTTCCGGTTCTGTGAATGCTTCCGGTGCGACGTTTTCGACAAGGCGCCGCTCGCCCGATTTCTCAAATGCGACTGTGATGGCATGGATGCCATTCGACATCCGCTGTTTAGCTAATACCTTGCCGTAATCATCCCACTCGGTGTGATAAATCGTCTGTCCAATGCTGTACACTTTTTCTTTCGAATATTCGAGCGAGCTTGTACGGTCCACCTTCACCCCTCCGCCGTTCTTCGGACGCTCGGTCTCATTTCTGCTGATAAGGGCGCTGTGCTTACAGCGCGTACAGCGGTACCACACTTTGTGCTGGTCCCCGGCTTGCCCATCCATTTGCATTTCGCCGACCAGTTCCATCTTGGTTTGCTTGTGGCAATACGCGCAGTCATGCAGAATATATTTTGTCTTGGCCATCGCGGTATCCTGCAATTAGTGATTGACGTCAGAATTGCGGTAAACCGGGAAGAGGAACAGGGGACTTGCTCGACCCATATACAAAGTACTCAAAACGCGGCTGGTTGTCAAGGAAGGAAACGTCAAAGTTCTGTTGTACGGAACGGCTTCGGTAGACGGCTCGACAGAGTTCGTTAAGGTCTCGATTAAGCATTGTCACAAAGCGTTTGACTCAGTAGGTGTGTCTGCTCAGGATGACAGCCCTTTACCCTGAAGAATAACTGCCGGTTGATTCAAGTGTTTCATGAGTCAACAGTTGTCTTCTGCAAAAACTATGGCTATATTCAGTGGTGTCGGAGCCCTTAGCTCAGTGCCAAAACGTCCGACGAACGCTTTGAGTGAGCCGCAGACGTTTTGAGGATCCCGCCGCTGTAGGACGGTATTGGTTAGAGTTGTGGGTTCACAACATCTTGGGCCCTTAGCTCAGTTGGTTAGAGCTGCGGACTCATAATCCGCCGGTCGCAGGTTCGAGTCCTGCAGGGCCCACAATGGTTGCCATTGTTTGGACGGCATTTCATGACCTTCTTTTCTCCAGCCTCACTTCGTAGAATTCACACTCGTCAATGACGGAACGCTTCCTCAACGTTCCTCTGCGGTACTGGATACTCCTTTTCCTCATCGTCGGTACACTGGCAGTGTATCTTCCCGTCAAGGATCATGAATTCTTGCTATATGATGATTACAGCTACATCGTCAAGAACTACTACATCCAGCCGGGCGTGACGTGGGAGAATATCGTGTGGGCATTCACGAGCGGCTATGCGGCCAACTGGCATCCGCTGACCTGGCTCTCCCATATGCTCGATTATCAACTGTTCGGGCTCAATCCTACCGGCCACCATCTTCACAATGTGCTGCTTCATCTTCTCAACTCGATCCTCCTGTTTCTTGTCATGAGGAAGATGACGGGAGCGGAGTGGGCGAGTGCGTTTGTTGCCGCAGTGTTTGCACTTCATCCTTTGCACGTTGAGTCTGTCGCTTGGGCATCGGAGCGGAAAGATGTACTCAGCGCACTCTTCTGGATGCTCACGATGGGTGCGTACGTTTGCTACACGCAAAAGCCGGGGGTGGGCAGATATCTTCTTGTCCTCCTTTTGTTTGTCTTGGGCTTGCTGTCCAAACCGATGCTTGTTACTCTACCATTTGTTCTCTTGTTACTCGACTATTGGCCGCTGAGACGGTTTGGTTCTCCTAACAACTCTCCGGGTCAGCCTTTCGCGTATCTTCTGCTCGAGAAAGCTCCTTTGATTCTTCTCTCCATAGGTTTTAGTGTCGTGACGTATCATGTCCAGCAGGAGGCGGGGGCAGTGTCGACCTTTGATCGTCTGCCTTTGGAGGTTCGACTTGGGAACGCCATCGTGTCATATCTTCAGTACCTCGGAAAAACGTTTTGGCCGACCGACCTCGCCGT
>DATLYT010000061.1:0-5265 GCA_035574455.1 Bacteroidota bacterium | reverse complement strand
AGCCAGAATCTTTGACGGGAACTATTTCGTCTTGGATGCAAAAGACCATCGCGTTGTAGTGTTAGACATGGGAGAACATTTTGTTCGCCAAGTGGGCCGCTACGGAACCGGGCCCCAAGAGTTTTTCGATCCAACTGATTTGGCATTAGGCTCAGATGGGGCCCTCTATGTTTTTGAGGCTGGAAATAAGCGAGTTACTGTAGTGGATCAAAATGGCGCGCGCGTTGGAGGTTTTTCTTCTCCAGAAGTCAGTCTTGCGATTGAAATCAATTCCAAGAAAGAAATCATTCTCAATCAGCCCATAACAGGATCGCTTCTGGCTGTTTACGATCTCTACGGCGTAAAGAAGCGCAGTTTCGGGTCACTACGAACCCCCCGAAGCGGCTTTGCAACACATGGTGGACACGACGATAAAGAAACGTATAACCGCGTCCACATAACAGTTGATGATTCGGATAATATATATGTGGCGTGGTGGTATGAACCGCGAGTACAAAAGTACGCTCCGGACGGTAAGCTGCTATGGGACATTGAGCTGATAGGCAAAGAGGTTGATCGATTCAAAGAGAAGGCTCGTGAGAACAATGGGTATTACAAATTCAACGGTCAGACAGTGATACTCTCCGGGATTGCCCATGTTGCTTCTTCTGATCTCACATATGTGTTGTTTCCAAGTGCCACTCTGTATGTTTTGAATAGTCAAGGCAAGCAAGTTGGAATATTCGAATATCCGGTTTACGACATCTGGCCATTCAACAGTGTGACAGCAACGAGTGATGGTAGGCTATTGTTCACGGATACCAACCAAGGTGTTTTTTCGGTTCTTGCGCCAATCCCGTAGGGATAGTAGTTATTGAGTGGAGATATGAACATGCCCAAAGAAGTGTACAGAGTTGCATTCATTAGCCTATTCGTTTTCATTACTGTAGGGCGAGTCTCGCGACTCGCCCTTTTTTGTTGTGCGGGATTTCACCGCAATGTGTTTCGTGCGTTGACCCTGCCTGTGTTTGATTGACCACTCCCAAATCCGTATCATAAGCTGCAATTAGACTCCTCTGAATTCACTCGTATCATTTCACCTTCCATGAAACGCTATTTTCAGTTCGACCAGGCCGACACATCGTACGCGCGGGAAATCCTTGCAGGATTAACCACGTTCGTGACGATGGCATACATCATCATCGTCAATCCGGCGATCCTCGAGGCGGCGGGCATTCCTCGCGCTGCGACCGTTACGGCGACGATTCTTGCGGCCGCCTTCGGCACGTTGGTGATGGGATTGTACGCAAAGCGTCCTTTCGCGGTCGCTCCCCTGATGGGCGAGAACGCGTTTGTTGCATTCACCGTAGTGGGTGTGTTGGGCTACTCCTGGCAAGCGGCGCTTGCGGCTGTGTTCATCAGCGGTGTGCTGTTTGCCATTCTTACTGTTATGGGAGTTCGAACATACCTTGCCGAGGCGCTTCCCGCATCGCTCAAGAACAGCTTTGCCGTTGGCATTGGGCTGTTTCTCACGTTCATCGGATTGAACGAGACGGGAATTGTTACGCTGGGCGTTGCAGGCGCGCCGGTGAAGATGGGCGACTTCCGCAGTCCTACCGTACTGCTTTCTATCGTTGGGTTCCTTTCCATCGCATGGATGATGATGCGCGGAGTACGCGGCGCAATCATCATTGGCATTCTGGCAGTGACTCTTCTCTCGGTGCTGCTCGGCATTACGCCCTTCCCGGAGAAAATCGTCAGTTCACCGGCAGGCATCGGCGAGATCGCCTTCAAACTGGACTTTGAAGGAGCGTTACAGTGGGGGATGTTTCCTGTAATCCTTACGGTCTTTGTCATGGTATTTGTTGATACGCTCGCAACGCTCTACGGGCTGTCGGTCCGGGCAAACCTTCTAGACAAAAACGGGAATCTCCCCGAAATCGAAAAACCGATGCTGACCGATGCCGTGGCAACCTCGGTAGCGGCGGTGCTGGGCACAACGACAACAGGTGCTTACATCGAATCCGCAGCAGGCATCGAGGCGGGCGGACGCACGGGATTTACCTCCGTGGTCGTCGCACTCCTGTTTCTCGCAGGGTTGTTCTTCACACCTCTGTTTGTCGTGATTCCGGCGCATGCCTACGGACCCGCTCTGATCATCGTGGGATTGCTGATGCTTGAGCCCATCAAGAACATTCCATTCAATGATATGACAGAGTTAGTCCCGGCATTCGTAACGATCATTCTCATGGTCTTCACATTCAATATCGGTGTCGGCATGACTGCAGGCTTCGTCACGTATCCTCTCTTCAAGTTGGCGACCGGGAATGCCAGGCAGATTCGGGCTGGAATGTGGGCTCTGGCTCTGCTTTCGTTGGTATTCTTTGCCGTCGCACCGCATTAGGGACAAGGTAGAACTCGCAGTATCTCATTGCGAGTCCGTGAGCCCAGAGCTCTGTTGAAAATGCTTGTTTCTTGCCGTACATTTCCTGTGGAAGCTCATCAGTGCTGAGGAAAACATATGGTGTCGGCAAGCGGTCATCGGCGGCGCGACACACGACGCCTGTACGTGCCCGGCTCACAACCGAGAGTGAGCGTTACCAGCGCGCATCCTATCCCAATCACACATACGTGGTTGGGATTTTTTATTTGGCAGAAAGGAGATGGTGAAGATGAAGGCTGCTCTCTATTCCCTTGTTTTTGCGGTGACAATGCTGATGGGGGAACGTAACCTTCTGAAGAACGGTGATTTTGAGAAGTTTGTTGGAGGTGAACCGCAGAACTGGGAGACCAACAATATCCCTTCGATGCTTGTAGTTGTTTCGTCCTCGACGGTGAGTTCATCCGGTAAGACGTCAGTACGCTGCGAGGTGAAGAATCTCTCCGGCACGATGATGGCGGGACTCGTGCGGCAGAAAAACATCCCAGTCGTTGCAGGTGACCTGCAGCTTAGCGGCGCGTATCTCTTGAAGTCTGTTGGCAAGGATGCGGGCTTTGTGAGCATCGATGTGAAATCGAAATCGGAAAGCACTATAGCGACATGCGAGCATTACCTGACACGTTCATCGAGCGAGTTCGTTCCGTTTACGCTCAACACTCGACTCCCCTCAGGAGCCAGAACAATTGATCTGGTTCTGACGCTGATCGCTCCTGAAGGGGAGTCTCTTCATGAGGGGTCGTACATTCATTTTGATGCACTTGAGCTCTCGGTACGACCGGCGAGCACGGTTCAACCACAATAGAAGATTCTTTCAGCGAAACGACAAGACACATCACCACAACTCAGAAGGAGGGCTCTATGGTGCTTAAGAGATTAATGGACTATCTCGATCAGAACGGCGTAAAGTACGTCGTGATTCATCACTCGCAAGCGTTTACGGCGCGCGAGGTTGCGGTGTCGGCCCACATTCCCGGAAAGGAAGTGGCAAAGACGGTGATCGTGAAGGTCGATGGAAAGCCTACGATGGTGGTACTACCCGCCTCGCAGATGATTGACATGTCGATGCTGCGGAAGGCGCTGGGGGCAAGCTCTGTGGTTCTGGCAACGGAAAGCGAGTTCAATAACCTCTTTCCGGAGTGCGAGGTAGGGGCAATGCCGCCATTTGGCAATCTGTTTAACATGGATGTCATCGTTGCCGACACGCTTCAGGCGGATGAGCAGATTGCCTTCAACGGCGGAACGCATCGGGAACTCGTGCGTATGGCGTACAAGGACTTTGAACAATTGGTGAAGCCGCGGATCCTCAAGTTCACCGTCGAACGAAAAGTCCGTGCTGATCTCTACGATGAAGGTATCAGCTGACTCTGCCCTCACCGTCCTCGCAGCACCCGCGCGGGCATCAGGAATAATGCCTTGAGAAGCTCTAGCAAGGCAGTGACTGTGATGCCGACCAGACGGAACGGGATTGCCAGCACCCACACCAGCGGGTAGAGGAACAGAGCGATCAGCGCAAGCGGCCAGCATACTGCCAGCAGGAGCAGCCACAGGAGAAGGTTCAGCATGTTGGTGTCCTTGGTTGTCAACCCATCATACGACGTGACTGTGGGCGAAGTTCCGCGCACTCCGTTCACGTCATCGATGGTAAGCCTATGCGTTCCTGACGGTTTTTGAGAGAATTCTTCGTACATTTGTCGTGGTCAACCTTCTCGGAACAAGGAAACAACCGACGAATGAACTCGACGATCTGCATCTTTGAGGATCCGCAGTACACCAAACTTCTTCCTTTGGCGTACACGCGTCCGGTGTACGACCTCAGGTGCGGCATCATGACGCTGAGAGAGAAGCTTGCACGAGCCTATCCCACTGCAGTCTCGGCGTTATTGTGCAGGCCCTACCTTGCTGAAATCGTCAAGCAGCAGAATCCCGGCGTTGCCGTAGAGGAACTGCATGCCGCGTCGGCTCTGCTGATCAACGGGCGTGTGCTTGCGGATGAACAGTTTGCACGGAAGATTCCCCTTGAAGGCGAAGAGGCAATCTATCTTTCAGGCGATACGGTTGTTGCGGTCCGCATTCGGAGCACAACGCGAACCTCAGTCGGTCACGATCTCTCTGAAGCTATGGACCCCGATCACTTCGGTAAACTGCCGCGCATACCTGTTGACGTTCCGCTGATCGAATATCCGTGGGACCTCGTGAATCGAAACGGCGAGGAAGTGGTACGGGATTTCGGGCAATTGATGGAAAGGAAGAAGAAGCTCATCCGAGGAAAAGTCCACGGCGGCGCTCATCTCATCAACAAGAAGGACATTTTCATCGGAGAGGGCGCCGTTGTCAAGCCCGGTGTTGTGCTGGACGCAGAGGAAGGTCCTATTTATATCGGACGTAACGTCGTGATCATGCCGAATGCCGTTATTGAGGGCCCCGCATTCATCGGCGACGGTACGCTCATCAAAGCCGGGGCAAAGATCTACGGCAACACCAGCTTGGGTGAAGGCTGCAAAGTGGGCGGAGAAGTAGAAGCGAGCATCATTCACTCCTATTCCAACAAGCAACACGATGGATTCCTCGGTCATTCGTACATTGGCATGTGGTGCAATCTCGGTGCCGATACCAACACCAGCGACTTGAAGAACAACTACAGTTCCATCCGTGTGTTCATCAACGGGCGAGAAGTTGACAGCGCCTCGATGTTTGTCGGGCTTTTCATGGGCGATCATTCCAAGAGCGGCATCAACACAATGTTCAACTCGGGAACTGTCGTCGGCGTGTCATGCAACATCTTCGGCGCCGGATTTCCTCCCAAATACATTCCATCATTCGCATGGGGAGGAGCCGAGGGTCTCGAT
>DATLYT010000060.1:0-2916 GCA_035574455.1 Bacteroidota bacterium | reverse complement strand
AATGTGCTAAGCCCGCGACCAATATTGCTTCCCTTCGGGAAGATGAGAAACGCATGCGATTCTCTGAATCTCCGCCACTCCGTTTCCAGCCCGACAGAGTCAGTCTGACGGGAAATGCAATATTTGCACGAGCACCTCTATAACTCTACGATCGCCTGAACCTTTTTTCTCTTCTCCTGCATCTCATGAAGTGAGCGGTACTGACAATTTCACACATGAACCAGGAGAGACCAATGAAACAGAATATGGGATTGACAGACCGAATCATCAGAATCGTTACAGCACTGTTTATCGGAGGACTCTATTTCACGGGCGTCATTTCCGGAACGGCGGCTATTGTCCTGGTGCTGTTGGCGGCGATGTTTCTTTTCACGGCGTCGGTCGGCTTCTGTCCGCTGTACCGACCGTTCATGTTCTCTACGAAAAAAGCCTAAAGGGCATTTTCCCAAAAGTATGAAACACAGGAAATGCGTGAAGTGTGGTGAAGTAGCAAAGGATGTTCAGGAGCATCTCGATTATCGGCTGAGTAAAGCCGAGCACCGGAAGCTCCGCGAACATCTCCACGATTGTCCAAACTGTACGGCGTATTTGGACAGTCTCAGAAAAACTGTTCGCCTGTACCGCGAGTATCCAGACCCGCGTATTCCCAACAAGGTCAGAAAAAAGCTTCATGCCATTCTCAAACTCGGAACATAGCACACCATGACAACGAAAAGAGCAATCGTAAAACAAATCAACGGTATTACCTTCGCTGCAAAAGCCGACTCCAACCACTGGGTGGTGATGGACGGACCAGAACATCTCGGCGGAAGTGACGCAGGCTCTCGCCCAAAAGAGTTGCTGTTAATGGCACTCGGGGGCTGCACGGCAAGCGACGTCGCAGCCATCCTTAAGAAAAAACGGGTGCCCCTGGAAGGGTTCGAGGTTCGCCTGACGGGAACTGTCCGCGAGGAGCACCCTCAGGTGTTCACGGATATTCACGTCGAGTACGTCTTTTTTGGTAACGATATTAACCCCAAGGACGTGGAGCGGGCAATCGAGCTTTCAACGACGAAATATTGCTCGGTCTCTGCGATGCTTCGGGCAAGCGTGAACATCACGCATTCGTATCGGATCGAGTCGCTTTCCCCCACCTCCGAAGAATCGCTCGCTACGCTCCCGTGAGCGGAAGAAGCGAAGGCGAGGATGTCTAACCTCGCCTTCGCTTCTCGGCCAATTTCACCTCCTCCACTCTTGAAACTCTCCTTCCTCTTCCCTACTTTTCAGCCCGTCGTCGATCTCAATCTATTCCATACATTATGCATTTACACCTATGAATCTCTCAACACACAGCTTTTCCCGCCATACCGTAACGGTATTGATCCTCGTCCTCCTGGTATCCAGCACTCTGCATGCTCAGAAAAGACTCTCGAGCACGGAGCAGACCATGCGCAGGTGGATTCACGACAACCGAGAGAACCAGACTGAGTATCTTGCCCGCGCGGTGAATATCCCAAGTGGGACGTTGAACCTTCGCGGTGTACGGCGGATGGCAGAGTTCCACCGCGCGACGTTGGATTCGCTCGGCTTCACCACTCGATGGATTCCGATGGACACCGTAAAGCGAGCAGGGCACTTGCTGGCCGAGCACAAAGGCAAGCAGGGAATGAAAACCATTCTGCTGCTTGGCCACTTAGATACCGTCTTTGAACGCGAGGGACAGGGTTGGCAAAGGCAAGACTCGATTGGTATTGGTCCCGGCTCGAGCGACATGAAAGGCGGCAACGTCGTGATGCTCTATGCCCTCAAGGCGATGGCACATGCCGGTGTACTTCGCGATGCAAACATCATCGTCCTGTTCACGGGAGATGAGGAGAGTGTCGGGAGACCGCTCGATGTTGCACGGCGGGACATGGTGGAAGCGGCAAAGCGGTCGGATGTCGCTCTCTCTTTCGAGGGCGGCAGTATGAGGAATGCGACCGTTGCGCGGCGTGGTGCAAGCGGATGGCGACTTGAGGTCAACGCTCAGCAGGGACATTCGTCCGGGATTTTTCGGCCGAACAGCGGATACGGAGCAATTTACGAGGCAGCGCGCATCGTCAATGAGTTTCGTCAGAGACTTTCCGCTGTGCCGTATCTGACGTTCAATCCGGGCATTATCGCCGGGGGAACAGACGTCGAGATCGATTCGAGTGGAACTATCGTAAAAACAGAAGGCAAGACTAATATCATCGCGCCGCGAGCGTATGTGAGCGGGGATTTACGGTTCATTACGAACGCGCAATTGGATTCGGCTCGGCAGGTCATGCGTGACATTGTCGCCACGAGCTTGCCCGGTACCAAAGCGACGATCACGTTTCAGGACGGCTATCCTGCCATGGCTCCGACCGAAGCCAACTATCGATTGCTGGCAACATACAGTGAGGTCAGCGAAGCGTTAGGATATGGCCCGGTCGCTCCCTTAGATCCGGGTCAACGAGGAGCCGGTGACGTGGCGTTTGTTGCGGACGTTGTGCCGCAAGCGCTGGACGGATTAGGAGTGAGCGGCACAGGAGCCCATTCACCCGACGAGCGCGTTTTCCTCAATTCACTCCCCATGCAAACCGAGCGGGCGGCAGTGCTGATCTCTCGGCTCACGCGCGAACGGTCGACTCGGCGACCTGCAAACTAAGACAACGCGCGGTTCTGAAGACCGTGCGTGCGGGATCGTCAAGCGCCTCAAGAACAACACGGGCGTCATCAACGACACGCAACTTTACATCACGCTGAACGGTGCCAGCTACTCGATATCCTAATGCTTTTCCTCAGAACGACCGGCATCCCCTTCCACTAATCTCCAACACGGTGCCTCCGGTTTAGCCGAAACCAAAGCGGGAATCACGTCCACCACCCGAAATGACGGCCAGCGAGGGAGGATTTCCTGCTTGACAAGCGTCC
>DATLYT010000059.1:0-9972 GCA_035574455.1 Bacteroidota bacterium | reverse complement strand
GGACGCCAGTCATCGCCTTCAAGGTTTCCGTGTAATTCAACAAGGTTGCAGAGTTCTTCCCAGGAAACCCATCGTTTCCTCGGCATATGCTGATGAATGATTTTCCAGATTGTACGCGCAGTAATCATAACGTCTCCTTATCCACGAGCAATGAGTGATTCCGCAAATGAACACGTCTGCGGCATGCCGTTTCGGAGTAATCTGGAGAAGCAGCGTGAGAGCGGTGGAGTGAGAGTCGACGGACTAACGCTGTTTACGAAACTGCCCGCGCTTGAATTGAACCTGCTCGCATCAAGCACGACGGACAACCGTTGCCATACTCAAGATAGTGATTCTCTGCTCGAATAGCAAAAGAAAGTAGAGACAGGGGCGAGCTGTAAAGCTGTGGTAACTCGTTCACGAAGGTGGGAGTGAGGGATTTGTCATTCGTGGTAACAGGGAAATCTTCAGGAAATCCCACGACCCTCAGAGCATCACCCCAGAAGGATCTCGTTCACTTCATTAGCGATGCTTGATAAACGTTCCGCTTTGAAGCTCCATCAACGCCTGTTGTAGCTCGGCCTGCGTGTTCATCACGATAGGACCGTACCACGCCACCGGCTCTTTGATCGGCCTTCCGGAGACGAGAAGAAACCGGATGCCTTCATCTCCCGCCTGAACGACGATTTCATCCCCTGTATCGAACAGTACGAGCGAACGGTTGCCGGTTGTTTCGCGCACGGGAGTATCGTCCTCAGCGCCGACGCGCTCGGTGAGCACACCGAGAGGTTTCGAGGCATCCCGGAACGAACCCGAGCCTTCAAAGATATAAGCAAAGGCATGGCTGGCACGGTCGACAGGTATGCGTTTGCGTTGTCCGGGCGGGACCCAGACGTCGAGATACCGCGGGTCGGCGGCGATGCCTTCGACGGGACCACGCTTGCCCCAGAACTCGCCGCAAATGATGCGCACCTTCGTGCCGTCGTCGTCCGTCACTTCCGGGATTTCGGACGAGGGGATGTCCTGGTACCGCGGGTTGGTCATCTTCAGGGATGAGGGCAGATTGGCCCATAGCTGAAAGCCGTGCATTATGCCGCGTTCGTTGCCGCGGGGCATTTCTTGATGCAGGATTCCGCTGCCGGCCGTCATCCACTGCACATCCCCGCCGCCCAAGGTGCCTTTGTTGCCGAGGCTGTCCTGGTGATTTACCGAGCCCGCGAGAACGTAGGTAATCGTCTCGATACCGCGATGCGGATGCCAGGGAAAGCCCGCAAGGTAGTCGGCGGGATTTTCATTACGGAAATCGTCCAGCAGCAGAAATGGATCGTAGTCTGAGGTTTCACCAAACCCCCCGCCTGCCTCTGATGGTCTGCTAAGGCGGGCAGGAAATGCACGGCGCAGTCGTACACCCGCCCCTTCTATGGTCGGTCGTGATTCGATAATGCGTTTGACTGGTCGTAAGGACATAAGAACTCCAGAGAAAAATGAAATAGGTGCACGCTTACTAACACAGGTTGAAGCGCGAGCGTTCCAGACACTCAGGTTAAGCGAGGCAGCGCAAACCTCGCCTCTCTTTGGCGCGAACCCTCTGGCATTTGGGAATTTTGCAACTGAGAGAAAATCCCGTAGATTAGCAGCGAAGCCATCAGCGCGGCATAAATAGTTTACGACTAAAGGAGGAGGAACGCAATGAACGAAGAGCCCAACCAACCCCAGCCTGAAATCACCGAATTCAAGGGCAAGCCGGTGCTGAGAATCCCGCTGGTTGATAACCCCTCGCCGGATGTAATCTGGCACTGGATGTCGTTTGGCAAGAACAAGGCGAAAGCGATTGTGAAATACTTCGAGGCGATCAAGAAATTCGCCGAGGAGTAATGTCGCGCAAACCCGCCCACCTCAAGTGATTCCAAGAACCAGACGGGAACGTAAAGAATGCAATGGTTGAAGCAATTCTGCCTTGCCACCGTCTTTGCGTGAACCGTTCTCTTTCTACAAATTCCGTTTCCAGAAATCCAAAGTCACGTTGTCCAGATGCCGCCGGCCTGCTGGGTCGCCGACGCCGTGGCCGCGCATCGGGTAGACCATCAACTCAAAGAGTTTGTTCGCCTTGATCAGCTCGTCAATGAACCGCCAGGTGTTCTGGATGTGCACATTATCGTCGTGTGTACCGTGGACGATCAACAGCTTGCCATGAAGGTCTTTAGCGTATTTGAGTAATGACACCTGTTCGTATCCATCCTTATTTTCCTTCTCCGTCTTCATCATCGCCTCGCCCCACTTCGTATCGTAGAAGCGGAAATCCGTTACTCCCGCCCCGGCAATGCCCGCCTTAAATTCTTGCGATCGCGTCATGGCGAGGATCGTGTTCGTTCCACCGCCGCTCCAGCCGGTTACGCCGAACCGCTCCGGGTCCACGTAGGGCTGCTTCTTCAACCAGCGCACGGCATCCACCAGATCGTTCAGCTCAACCTCGCCCGGGGTACGATAGAGGAGAAGATTCTCCAGCTTCTTGCTAATGCCCGTTGCTGCGCGGTTGTCTACCTTGAACACAATGTAACCGTTGTTGATCAGCACGTTCTCCCAAATGACGCTGCCGGAGAACGCGTTGGCAACGGTCGGTGCCGAGGGCCCACCGTACACGGAGACGATGACCGCGTATTTCTTCCCCGGCTCGATGGTTTTCGGTTTGGTGATGGATGCCGGTAACAGAAAGCCGTCGCGCGCAGGAACGGTCAGCAGCTCAGGATAATGCACATCGTAATTCTTCAGTCCGCCGAAATCCGGTTCGGCAAGCGTCAGCTTCTTTGCGCCGCTCGCGTCGTGCAGCGCGAGCGATGGCGGGGTAGAGATGTTCGAGTAGCGGTCGAAGTAGTAACGCGCATTCGGGCTCATGGAGATGATATGTGTGCCGTCCTCTTTGGAGAGACGCTGGAAACCGCTCCCGTTCATTTTGACCTTATACAGATGTTTTTCCACAGACGATTTTTCGAGCGCGGTGATGTAGATCCAGCCGGAGCGTTCATCAATGCCGGCAATGGCTTTGCGCACCCAGAACACCGGGCCAGAAGAACTCAGCGCCCATGGCCCTTTGGTGATCTGGTTGACGAGCTTGCCCTCCATCGTGTAACGATAAAGATGTGCGTAGCCATCCCGCTCGGAAGAAATGATGAAATACTTTCCATCGCTCGTGAAGTAGAGGTCGTCGGAGATATTAATCCATCCCTCGTTCGTGTCTTTGAGAATGAATGTTGCTGAACCGGTCGTACGATCGACAAAATAGAAATCCAATTCGGTCTGCAGACGATTGTTCGTCCGCACGCAGACCTGCTTGCTCGTCGGCAGCCAGTCGACACGCACGATGTACTCGTATGCGTTCTGGTCGATGCCCGCCCAAACAACGGCTCCACCCGCAGCATCAACAATACCGACGCGGACTTCGGGATTTTTTTCACCGACTTTTGGATAACGTTGCTTCGTGACGGTTGGCGTCCAGGGCGAGATGTCAACGTAATGCTGAACGCTGACACCAGATTCGTCGGTGTGGAGGAAGGCAATCGTGCGTGAGTCGGGCGACCACCAGTAACCAATATCCTGCCGTCCAAAAATCTCTTCCCAGTACACCCACGACAACGTACCGTTGAGAATTGTCTCGCTGCCGTCGGATGTCAGGCGCGTTTCTTTTTTGGTCTGGAGGTCGTAGGAATACAGGTCATTGTTGCGGACAAAAGCAATCTTCATCCCGTCGGGTGAGAAGTTCACAGACTTTTCTGCTTCTTGCGTCTCGGTTACTCGTGTGACGCTGGCAGTGGCAAGTTCAACGATGAAGATGTCGCCACTGAGCAGATAGTACCCGCGCTTGCCGTCGTTGGTGATGGCATTCGGAACAGGAGAGAGCATTGGCGCATTCCCCTGCGGGAACATCGATCGGATAGCTTCGGATGCTTTACGGTAGTCGTAAGCGGGTGTCCGTGTGCCGGTTGTAGGGTCGAGCCGTTCGAGCATGCGCTGTTCTGGCGGCTTTCGTGTGTCGAAGATCAGTGCGTTGTTATCCGAGAGCCACCAGGTTCGCGGCACGGAAAAGCCCTGGAAGAGTGCCGGATCGTACATCGCTTCGAGGGTGAGCGGTTTTCGTTCCTGTGCAACAAGCGCGAGGGTGACGAAAAGCAGAAGAGTTATGAGTGTTTGCAGTCGGCGAACAGTTTTCATGGCCTGTATCTCCTGTAGTGTGAAACCGCGGTGCGAAAAAATGCAGTGGTGGATAATACAGGAAAAAGTTGACAATAACATCCACCACGCCGAGAGAGACTTGACAGTTTCCCCTTTGCCTGCTAATGTACAGTTGGTTCGTACGGCCATCCGCGCAGGAGGAGAGCAATTGTTGGAGAGGAGGCCTCTATGCCAACATACGAATACCGGTGTAAAGACTGTTAGACGGACTTTTCAGTCTTGTTGACGATTACAGAGTACGAGAAATGTCCCTCACCCGCCTGTCCACGGTGCAATAGTACGAATGTGGTGAGGGTGTTCGCCAACGTCAACGTGCAGACTTCCAGGAAATCGTAAGCGGGTAGGAACGTCAACGCTGCGAGAATACCCGCGATGAGCGTTCTGTTCAAGAGCGGAGCTACCATGGACTACACCTATGAGCAGTTAAGCAAGATGACAGTGGCACAGCTTCGAGACATTGCGATGAGTTCTGGACGCGAGGAGCTCAAGGGCGTCTCCATGATGCACAAAGAGAAGCTCCTGCCGCTGTTGTGCAATGTGTTGAACATTGCCATCCCCCATCATCATGTGGTGGGGATTGATAAGACGGCGATCAAGCAACAGATTCGCCAATTGAAGAAGCAACGTGATGAAGCCATCCAGCAGAAGGACCGAAGCAAACTTCTCGACGTGCGGAAAGAGATACACCGATTGAAACGCGAGTTGCGGAAACATCTTGTGAAATAAGAGTCGAACAGCTCTCATGTCTGCGCGACTCCCAGAACGCTTCAAGCACCTATGGCTTGCACGAGCACGTTGACCCCTTGTTAAAACCCTCCTTCGATCGGGCGTCCCTTCAATCGCTTCCTGAGACTTCGGGAGTGTATCTCTTCTACGGCCCGTCGGACGAGTTGCTCTACGTTGGCAAGAGTAAAACTATTCGGACGAGGGTTCGATCGCATTTTGCGGCGCGGAAAGAAGCCCGGTTGATGAGGCGCGTTCGAAGGGTCGAAGCGCGGGAAACAGCAGGCGAACTCGGGGCGCTGCTGCTCGAATCGCAGCTCATCAAGGAACTGAAGCCCCTGTTCAACGTCGCCGCCCGGCGACGACGAAGGCTGATCATTGCACGCAGGGTGGAAAGTCCGGATGGCTATGCGGGAATCGTTCTCGAGGCAGTTGACCGGATCGAAATCGATGACGCTTCTCCCATCATGGCAATTTTCAAACACCGGACACAGGCAAAGGAATATCTTACCACCATTGCCCGAACGCATCGTCTCTGTCCAAAGCTCTTACGACTCGACCGGGCGAGAACATACTGCTTCTGGTATCACCTCAAACAGTGTAATGGAGCGTGCATGGGTGAGGAGGACCGCTCGAAGTACAACGCCCGCGTTGAAGAAGCATTCGCCGCGCGGCGTGTGAAGGCCTGGCCGTATGCTGGCGGAGTCGTTGTTGAAGAGCGGTCGGAAGACCACCAGCGGCGAGAGGTGTTTTACGTTGACAATTGGTGCCTTGTTGCCAGTCATCAAATCGTAAACGGCGAGCGCGTGCAGCATCTCCGTGGAAACCATCGGTTCGATTATGACAGCTACAAGATCCTCTATGATTTCCTGACGGATGCATCCCATCAGGAGGCCATCACTGTATTAGACCGTGCCACGTTTGATACGGCGTGGAAGCAACCGAGGGAGCTTACCCTTGACTGATCAGGCTGTATCGTATTTGTTTTTCCTAGTGGGTCCTCTTCTGGTGAAGACCGTCGCTTTCGTTCTTATCTTCCAATGGCGGAAGCACCGGGTTCCGTTGATCACGTCCGTTATTCTCGCCGGTGCGCCGATGTTGCTCTCAATAATTCCGATTCCACTTCCTCAAACAGTTGCAGTTCTTGTTAGTTTTGGGATAGCGTTGGCCGTCCTTGCCAAGTACACAGAGGTTCCGCTTGTTCCTGAGGGGATTCTGATCCTTGTCAGCGTGGAGATTGTTTCGAGGCTTGTGATGGCGGGAGTATGGTCTTTTGTGTAATATTTTGTCTTCTAGTCTCGATGCTCACTAAGAGAATGGAATGAAATTACCGAACGTACATCAGGCTATCGTATCAAGGTCGAAACTCACCGAGTATCTTTTATCAGAGACGCATCCCGTAGGGAGGTCAAAGGCGAGAGTTTTTCGAAGACTTGGTTATTCTCGCGATCAATGGCAAACGTTAGTGAACGACATTATAAAGATTGCCCGGCAAAATGAAGTGACAAGGATTGAACAATCCCCTTACGGCGTTCGATATGTGATCGACGGGGAAGTAACAACGCCAACGGGAGCGAGAGAGTTGATCCGTACTGTATGGTTTATTGACAATGAAGAGCAAATTCCTCATTTTGTAACAGCATACCCACGGTAAGTTATGTTTAAGGAACTTGAAACGGTTGTTCTCACCAAAGATATCCCCCAGCATGGCCTGAAGGAAGGGGATATCGGCACTATTGTACACCTCCATCCCAAGGGTGGATACGAAGTGGAGTTTGTCACTCTTAGAGGCGATACTGTTGCCGTTGTCTCTCTTGCAGCGTCAGACATACGGACAATTGCTGACCGTGAAATCCCCCACGCCCGTGTCGTTGCCTGAGTATTCCACATCCGTCGAATAATCACGACGCGTATTCTTCTTTTTTGCAATTCCCCCTTCTTTTCTGTACTATCGTTCACGCGTTCCAGCAGCAATCCGACGATCTTATCATCCCCGTACGCATATGAAAACGAAACGAGCAAGCATCTCCAAGAGGGCATCCCCCTCTGTTCCCACATCTCGGCTCAAACGAGCAGCGAATCATCAACCGTTGAGCGTCGACCGCCTTCGTTGGCGGTGTGACCCGAAGTCGTTGGGTGTAAAGACGAGCGACGATATTGAGCCAAGCCGCGAAATCATCGGCCAGGAGCGCGCCTTGCGAGCTTTGCGGGTTGGGTTGGAGATGAAGCACTTCGGGTACAACATCTTTGTCACGGGCATCTCCGGTACAGGGCGTACCACCACCATCAAGCGGCTCCTTGGCGAGTTCGAGAAGAAAGAAGTGGAATTGAAGGACCACTGCTACGTCTACAACTTCAAGAATCCCGATATGCCATTGAGTCTTTCACTTCCCGCGGGACAGGGCAAGTCGCTGAAGGAAGACATGCAGCGATTGATCAACGGTCTGTTGCGAGACATTCCGGCACTCTATGAAAGCCAACGCTACCAGGCCGCGCGCAAAGCGGTGGTGCAACATTTTCAAGATCGCCAGCGGACAATCCTGCAGGATTTTGAGAAGAAGGTCAAAGAAAAAGGCTTTGAGCTTGTGCAGGTGCAAGTCGGGCAGCTCATGCGGCCAGATATTGTTCCCGTCGTAAAAGATACCCCGACGAGTCTTGACCAGGTGGAGACACTCGTCGAGAAGGGCGAGGTGACACGCCAGGAGTTTGAGCGACTGAAAGAGACGCAAGACCTGTTGGAGAAACAGATGGCGCTGGTCTTCCGCGAGCTGCGAAACATCGAACAGCGCGTGCAGGATTCGCTGGACGAACTCGACGAGAACCATGTCATGCCGATTGTCAAGGAAGCCATCGATGTGTTGAAAGCAACCTATCATCTGCCGAAAGTTCAGCAGTACCTCGACGATGTGCAACAGCACATTCTTCAGAATCTTGACCGCTTCCGCCGCGTGCAGCGTCTGCCCGCGCAAGGAGAGGAAACAGCCGAGGAAGAGGAGGATACCTTTCTTGAGTATCAGGTGAATGTGCTCGTCGACAACTCAGAGACCGAGCATATCCCGATCGTCATTGAGTCGAACCCCAAGTACAAGAACATCTTCGGCACCATCGAGCGCGTGCAGGAGAAAGGCGGTATCTGGCGTACGGATTTTACGCAGATCAAAGCCGGTTCATTGCTCCGTGCCGACGGTGGCTACCTCGTGCTGAATGCACTCGACACGCTGCTCGAGCCGTGGGTCTGGCAAGACCTTAAACGGACACTCCGCACGGAGAAAGTCGAAATCCATACGTACGAGCAATCCTTCGGCCTTGCGCCTACAGGCATGAAACCGGAAGCCATCGACTTGAATGTGAAAGTCATTATGATCGGCGAGGCAGAGATTTACCACCTGCTCTATTTCCGGGACGACGACTTCAAGAAGATTTTCAAAATTCGCGCCGATTTCGATTTTGAGATGCCGAAAGACGCCGACGCCGTTGCCAAGTACCTCAACTTCACCAAGATGGTGTGTGAAGATGAAAAACTCTCAACGTTCGATGCCACGGCGTTGGCGAAGGTCGTCGAGTTTGGCGTCCGGCTCGCCGGCAGACAGAAGAAGCTTTCAACGCGTTTCAACATCATTGCCGACGTGATCCGGGAGGCCAATTACTGGGCGAAGAAAGAGCACGCCAGGCAGGTCAGCGCAAGCCACGTCGAGCGGGCTATCAAGGAGCGGATTTATCGTGTGAACCTCGTCGAAGAAAAAATTCAGGAACTGATCAACGACGGCACATTCATGATCGATACGGATGGAGCAGTGGTCGGCCAGGTCAACGGGCTTTCGGTCTACGATGTAGGCGAGTATGCGTTCGGTAAGCCGTCGCGCATCACCGCGAAGACGTCGTTGGGCCGGGCGGGCATCATCAACATCGAGCGGGAAGCAGAACTCAGCGGACCGACGCACAACAAGGGTGTAGCGATCATCAGCGGGTACCTGCGCAGTATGTTTGCACAGGATAAACCGCTCATCGTCAGTGCGAGCATCACGTTCGAGCAATCCTACGGCGGTGTGGATGGGGATAGCGCCTCGTCCACCGAAATCTACGCCATCCTCTCCAGCCTCGCCAACCTTCCGCTGCGTCAGGACATTGCGGTGACCGGCTCCGTGAATCAGAAAGGTGAAATCCAGCCCATCGGCGGAGTCAATCTGAAGATCGAAGGCTTCTTCGATTCGTGCAAAGCGCGTGGGCTCACCGGGAAACAGGGCGTCATCATCCCGCATCAAAATGTAGCCGACCTGATGCTGAGGGAGGATGTGGTGGAGGCTATTCAGAAGAAGCAGTTCCATATTTACGCCATCAAAACGATTGACGAAGGGATCGAGATTCTCACTGGCGTAAAGGCGGGGAGCCGGAAGAACGGTGGAGCTTTTGAGCCAGGAACAGTGTACGCACTCGTCGACCAGCAACTCAGACGCTACGCGGAAGAGTGGAGAAGATTTGAAGCGGGGAATGAGTAGCAGAGGTCAGGCATCAGAAGTCAGACGTCAGGCGTCAGAAATCAGATACAGAGGAGTCGATATGAGAAAGCAGCTTCTTATACTCATTGCCATCTTCCCACTTTGTCTCGCGTTCTCTCAACAGCGAGTACTGACAGCAGAGGATTATGCGCGCGCAGAGAAGTTTCTTCCCCAGAATGTTTCGAGATTAGTTGTAGGTGGGTCGGTCACGCCCAAATGGTTACCAGACGAGCGCTTCTGGTATCGGAATGAAACGCTCAACGGAGTTGAGTATGTCTTGATTGACCCGGTAAAGCGCACGCGATCTCCTTATTCTCCCTCTCCCAGCGACACCGCGAGCGTCCCTCAGCAAGTCGGCCGTGGACGGGGAGCACCGACGGTGAAATCGCCGGACGGCAAATGGGAAGCGTTCATTCGCAACTGGAATCTCTGGGTACGGGAAGTCGCCACGGGCAACGAGAAACAGCTCACGACGGACGGTGAACAGAACTTCGGCTATGCGACGGATAACGCGGGATGGCGAAAGAGCGACCGGCCGATTATTCTC
>DATLYT010000058.1:0-13772 GCA_035574455.1 Bacteroidota bacterium | reverse complement strand
ACAGGATGTCTGGAACATCGCTCGAAAACAAGACGGGCTCACACGACTGCGGCGAGGCTTAGAGCGATTAGGCATCCGCGGCCTGAACAACAGGATGAATGGCGATGAGTTGGATGCCGTTACCGGCGCGCTTGTCGGCAGGCTGTTCCTTCAGGGTAAAGCCGAAGTGCTTGGGAATGTCCGTTCTGGCGCAATTATTATTCCAAAATCAAATTTCACCACATAGCGACATAGAGGCGCAGAGGAGGGATCATATCATACAGATAACACAATGGATGAGTTGACTTATAATTAATGTTACGCAGAACCATTTCTTCTCGGTGATGAAAGCGAAAAGTCGCCCACGCCCTTTGTCACTCCCGCACGTCTCAAGCGGGAGTCTGACAACAGATGCCCGCTTAAAATCCGCGGGCATGACATTGCTTCTTTTTGATGTCGTGCGTAACATCAGTTATACATCATTTTACGCATTACCCAAAAATTAAATTCACCACCATAAATTCACCACATAGCACAGGAGGAAAAATACTCTATATGTGCTATGAGTCTATGTGGTAAGAAACCAATGCGACAGATCGTTGAATGCGTCCCCAACTTCAGCGAGGGACAAAACCAGAACATTCTTGACGCCATTGCCGAAAGCATTCGGGCAGTGCATGGCGTCAAGCTCCTGAGCGTTGAACCCGACAAAGACTACAATCGGTGCGTGGTGACCTTTATCGGCGAGCCCGCCGGTGTTGTCGAGGCGGCATTTCGAGCCACGAAAACGGCCGCCGAGTTGATCGACATGACCACGCATAAAGGCGAGCATCCACGGCTCGGCGCCACTGACGTTGTGCCGTTTGTCCCCATCAGCGGCGTTACGATGGATGATTGCGTGAAGCTTGCCCATCAGTACGGCGAGCGTGTTGCGAGGGAACTCAAGATTCCGATCTACCTCTACGAGTACGCAGCGCGAACACCGGAGCGAAAGAACCTTGCCAACATCCGTAAAGGGGAGTACGAGGGCTTGCCGGTAAAACTCAAGGACCCAAACTGGAAACCGGATTATGGTGAACCCATTTTCAATCCGAAGTCCGGCGCGACGGTGACCGGAGCCCGCAAATTTCTCATCGCCTACAACGTCAACCTCAACACGCCGAATGCTGAACTGGCGCACGAGATAGCGTTGCGCATCCGGGAGAGCGGACGACCAAAAAAGGATGAAGCGGGTAACGTGGTCAAAAACGAGAAGGGCGAGAAGATCATCATCCCCGGCTCACTCAAAGCCGTGAAGGCGATGGGAGTATTGCTGGAGCGATTCAACATTGCACAGGTTTCGATCAACCTTGTGGATTTCGAAACAACACCACCGCACGTGGCATTTGAGGAAGTCAAAAAGGAAGCCCATACGCTTGGCATCGAAGCGACGGGCAGTGAAATTGTCGGCCTCACTCCGCTCAAGGCGCTCTTGATGGCCGGTGAGTTTTACGCCGAACGGAAAGGTCTGAGTGGAAAACGCAGTGAAAGCGAGTTGGTCAAGTTGGCAGTTGAAGGCTTGGGTCTGAGTCAGCTCGAGCCGTTTGACCCGCAAAAGAAAGTTATCGAATACTTACTCTAACCTGACAACACCTTCCTGGTTTCAACAACCCGGAAGGCCACCTGGAGAGATTAGCCATGCTTATCGACAAAACCGTATCGGGATTCTTAGATGAAGTCGCTTCAAACTCTGCTGCACCGGGCGGGGGGAGCGTTGCGGCGTTAGCGGGAGCGCTTGGTGCGGGCTTAACGGCAATGGTCTGCCGATTAACCATTGGCAAAAAGAAATACGCGGAGGTCGAAGCGGAGATGCAGGAGGTACTCGGCAAAGTTGAAGAACTGCGCGCCCATTTCACTGAACTGATTGAAAAAGATACCGAAGCCTTTCAGGCCGTTATGAGGGCGTTTTCCCTGCCGAAAGATACTGATGAGCAAAAGGAAGCGCGCAGTTCGGCCATTCAAGAAGCTACCAAATCGGCGGCACTGGTACCGCTCCAGGTGATGGAGCTTTGCGAGCGTACGCTGCCTCTCACGCAGATCGTCGCAACGAAGGGAAACGTCAACTCCCTCTCGGATGCTGGCGTTGCCGCTTCGATGCTTTATGCGGCATGTGTCGGAGCGGCATTAAACGTGCGCATCAACCTCAGCACCATCCAGGATGATACATTCGTGCACGACACATCCGTGAAAGCTGAGGGAATCCGCGCAACGGTAGAACAACTGCATGCGGACATCCAATCATACGTGAACGCATCCCTCCAATAGCCACTTCCTACTTCTTCCAGAACGACGAGCTCAAGAGGACAAACACGGTATAGATCTCAAGACGTCCGAGGAGCATGCAGGCGTTGAGAATCCATTTCGCGAGGTCGGTAAGGTGGGCGTAATTCGCGGTTGGCCCTACGCTCCCCAAGCCAGGACCAATATTCGACATGGCAGATACCGCAGCAGAAAACGAAGTCAGAAGGTCTAAACCCGTTGCGGCTAACAAAATCGTGGCGGTGGAGAAGGTCACGAGATAGAGAATCGTGAAACCTGCGATCGTAAAGAGGATCTCAGGCTCTACCATCCTCCCGTTGTGACGGATCGGTACAACGAGTTTGGGGTGGATGAGTTTTTTGATTTCGTTCATGGCCGCCTTGAGGAGCAACAGCACGCGGATATTTTTCATCCCGCCACCCGTTGAGCCGCCACATGCACCGGGAAACATCATAAATAAGATTGTTATTTGAGCGACGGGGGCCCACAGCGCAAAGTCGGCTGTGATGAAACCAGTGGATGACATGATCGACGCGAGGCTAAATGCGGCGTGACGAACAGCGGTCTCGAGTTCAGCTGAAGGTGACAGAAAAAGAATCGAAGCAGTAACGATTCCGCTTGCAATCAAAAAGCTGACGAGATAAAAAACAAATTCGTCGTCTTTGAAGTATCGGAACTGTCCTTTCAGCAACGCAAAGTGCAGCGTAAAGTTTGTTCCCGACACGAACATAAAGACGGTGACAACCCATTCAATGTAAGCAGAGTCAAACGCAGCGATGCTGGCATTTTTCGTTGAAAAACCGCCCGTGGCAATTGTTGCAAACGAGTGGCACACGGCGTCAAAAAAACTCATCCCTCCCCCCATCAACAATAACGTTTCGAGCGCGGTAAGAAGCACATAGACTCCCCACAGGAGCCGAGCGGTTTCGGCGATCCGTGGTGTCAACTTGTCTTTCGTTGGACCGGCTATTTCCGCTTTGTAGAGCTGCATCCCACCAATGCCGAGGAGCGGAAGAACAGCAAGCGAGAGAACGATAATTCCCATCCCACCCAACCAGTGCGTGAGGGAGCGCCAGTACAGCAGCCATTTGGGGAGTGATTCGACATCGGTGAGAATCGAAGCACCCGTCGTCGTGAATCCGGACATCGTTTCGAAGTACGCATCGGTGAACGACGGTATGGCGCCGGAAACCATGAACGGCAAGCTCCCGAATAACGGAGCGATGATCCAGCCGAGGGTGACAATGGCAAAGCCTTCCCGTAGTCCCAACTCCTCAGCAGTTTCCTCACGGAAGAATAACAACATCATGCTACCGAATACCACCGTGGAGATTCCCGACCAAAGAATAGACGAGATTTCCTCCTGGTACTGGAGCGCAAAGCCAAGCGATGTCAACATGGCAAAACCAACAGCGACGAGAAGGAACCCGAGGACGGAGAGGACGGGACGGATTCGCATAGGCTACGTAAAGAACTTTTCGACTTCTTTGATAGCTTTTGGTAGGGTGAACACGACGACCCGATCGTGCGGGTTGATGCGGGTTGAGCCGACGGGAATGGTCACGCTGCCGTTGTGAATCACGCAACCAACGATGGCCCCGTCCGGGAAATTCAGGTCCTTGAGTGGCTTCTTCGTAACACGAGAGCCTTTTTGCGCAATCATTTCAATCACTTCAGCATCGACGCCGTGGAGCGTGGCGACAGAAACAACTTCACCCTTGCGGACGAATTTAAGAATCGCCGTCGCTGCTGACAGCTTCTTATTCACCAGCGCATCAATACCGATAGCGTTGGCGAGGGGAATGTAGTCGAGTTTCTCGACATGGGCGATCGTCTTCTTCACGCCCAAGTGTTTGGCCATCAGGCAAGAGATAATGTTATCCTCTTCATCACGGGTTACGGCGATATACGCATCCATATCCATGATGCCTTCCGTCGCCAGCAGGTCGAGGTCTTTTCCTTCACCCTGAATGACCATCGTTTTCCGGAGCGAATCGGCAAGCTTTAATGACGTCTCCCTACTCGATTCAATCAACTTGACCGTCAGTTCGTTTTCGAGCTCTTGGGCAACATGAAGCCCGATTCGGCCGCCGCCGAGGATCATGATGTTATTGAACTTCGCCGTTTCTTTACCCGAACGACGCAACATCTCTTGCACTTGCTCGGTCTTGGAAATCACAAAGACCTGATCGCCTTTGCGAAATACATCGTCGCCAGTCGGGATGATCGTCCGGAACCCGCGATGAATGGCCACGGCGCGAAATGGTACTTCATCCTCACCGGCAATCATGTCACGTAGCTTACGGCCCACGAGGGGACTTTCATTGTCTACGCGAATACCGATCAGTTGGATACGTCCTTCGGCAAACTCAAGGACGTCGGTTGCGGCCGAGCGGCGAATGAGCCGCACGATTTCCTGTGCTGCAAGGCCTTCGGGGTAGATGACGAGGTCGATGCCGAAATCCTCGGGATTTAACGGACTCTCCTCCGAGAGGAATTCGGGGTCGTTGACGCGTACGATTTTCTTCCGCGCGCCCAATTTATGGGCCAGCAAACTCGACGTCAGATTCACTTCGTCGACGGATGTTACCGCAATCAACATATCGGCGTGGCGTATCCCTGCCCGCTCAAGCACACTCATCTGGCTACCACTCCCGACGAGCGTCATCACGTCCAGCGATTCGCCAACCCGCGCCAGCCGCTCTTCGCTCTTGTCGATCACAATGATGTCATGCTTCTCTTGCGAAAGCACTTTCGCCAGATGGAGCCCGACTTCCCCTGCACCAACAATGATGATTTTCATGAAGCTGTTACTCGTTCTTCGTTATTCGATTACTACCACACATTCCATCAACCATCAACCATTAACCATTAACCATCAGCTCTTAGCCATTTTGCATTCACCATCCTCCCACCGCCCAAGCGACAGCAGAAATCGCCGCGGACTCCGACCGTAGCCTGCGAGCGCCAAGCGAAATGGGAATAAATCTGTTCGCCGCCGCCAGTTCCAATTCTTGGTCCGTGAAGCCACCCTCTGGTCCAACCACAATCAAAATCTTCTTCGCCCTTGGATGGTGCTGCATGACTGCTCCGATAAACTGCGATTGCTCGGTTTTTTCATGCGGGATCAACCGCAGGTCATACTCGTCGCTGTGTTGCACGAGCGTTTCAAACGGCGTGAGCATCAAGACCCGCGGTAAATACGAGCGGCCACACTGTTTCATCGCCGCAAAGGCAATCTTTTCGAGCCGCGTGTGCTTTTCGTGCTTCGGAATCGTCCGTTCACAGAGCAGCGGGATAATCGTCCGCGCCCCAAATTCCGTTACCTTTTCGACCAGAAAATCCAGCCTACCGGGATTTTTCAACAGTGAGACCGCCACTGTGACATCAACCTTGGGCTCGTTCACGCGGGCTTTCACATCGACGATGTCGCACGTCACCACGGTTGAATCGACCGACCGGATTACTGCCTCGTACATCCGGTCGTTGCCGTCGGTCACCATGATATGCTCGCCCGGCTTCTTGCGCAATACACGGACGAGATGTTTACATTCATCGCCTCGTAGCTCAAGCCAGCGGCCGTGGAGGTCATTCTCGTGCACGAAAAAGTAATCCATCGTCAGAATGATGTTCCCACGTCCAGGACAAACTCCCCGCGACCTTCGTTGTTCAGAGCGTATTCGGTCCGGATAATTAGACTGTACGGCAACAAGAAATGCAGTCCCGCTCCGTAACCGGCGTACCATCGCTGACGGGAGAAATTCTGATCTCGATACCAGATCTTTCCTGCATCCGCGAACACGCCGAGGTACAACCCATAACGCAGCACGCTGAATTGTGGAATGAATTCAAACGGCAACGTGTAGTTACGAGGGCTCAAGAGCGGGATACGCAGTTCAGCACTTGAACCGAAGATGTTTTCACCTTCGAGTACTGTGTTGAAATACCCGCGAATCCGATCGTCGTAGCCGAAATACGCTTTGCGGTAGATCGGGATGATTCCACCACCCGCTTGATTGGTAAAGATTCTCCCACCGACCGAGAAGTCCTCGGTCAGCAAGGTATGCGCGCGAAGGTCGAACCCGTAACGAACTAAGTTAACCTCCGACTCACCAAAGCCATACTTATTGGCAAAGACAGTGAAATACGTACCGTCGGTCGGATACTCTCGGAGATCGCGCGTATCGTAGGCATAACTTGCGCCAGCGGTGAGATACGCATCGCGACCGTCCGACGAAACGGTGCGACCTTCACGAGGTTCTGTCACTTGCCAGATATCGTAATTCACCCATCCCAGCAGATACTGGTACAGACCGAAGCGCGTTCCGAGTGAGATGCCGAGCTTCCCATTCGTCTGGTAGTAATAGTCCGTCTCGACGCTGAGACTTCGAATCCTCGAGTAACTTGCCTGGATGCCGAGGAAAAGGTCTTCGCCGTCTGTCAACCTCGGATTCTGGTAATTGAGGGAAACCCAGCGATCAAACCCTAACGCAAACGAGAAGAAGAGTTTCTCGTTCCTTCCGCGAAAGTTGGAATGCACTACCCCCGCGCCGTAATAGAGGTTATCGAGATTGCGGTACCGAAAACCAAGAATCGGAAACGGAAACAGATACCACCGCTCATCGACGCGTACAATAACGACTGCCTCCGCCCCCATCGGCTTCACGTCCAGCTCGACCTTGTTGAACAACTGGAGACTGTAGATGCGCTTCTGGTCATGTTCGATGTTCTCTGCCGTGAGTTTTTCCCCGGGCTTCAATTTCATCTCCCGCAGGATAACGAAATCCTTCGTGGTGAGATTTCCCTCGATCACCACATCCCGTACGGTCAAGAGCGTATCGGGGCGCTCATCCGCAAACACCAAACTGCTCACGGACAGTATGGCAAGGAGAACAACGATCTGTTTCCGGTATCGCTTCATATCCTGTTGAACGCAAAACCCTTTCTCTGGACGGAGAAAGGGTTTTCAATGATTTTCCAAATCTCAGTGAAGGAGCTGTCGATAGTCAACGGCAATACAACGATCCATAATCACCTGTAACCCCGCCCGTTCAGCCTCCGCCGCTGCTTGTTCGTGAACGACACCGTATTGAAGCCAGAGTGTTTTCGCTCCGATGGCGACCGCTTCTTTCACAATCTCAGGAACCGCGGAGGGCTGCCGGAAGACATCGACAATGTCGATCGGAGCGGGAATCGATGCGAGGTCGGGATAGCATTGCTCCCCGTCGATCTCGCGATAGTTTGGGTTGACCGGATACACGGTATAGCCTTTGTGTTTCAAAAAGCGCGCGATGCTGTTACTGTCCCGCCAGGGCTTTTCGGACGCGCCCACAACGGCGATTGTTCGCGCTTCCTGCAAAATTTTTCTGATCGTGTCGGTATCCTCGATGGGCATCAACACTTCACTCCAGCGTTTCCGCATACGCCTCGATGGGAGGACAGGAACAGACAACGTTCCGGTCTCCATACGTATTGTTGATGCGCCCGACAGATGGCCAGAATTTTCGGAACCGAAGATACGAAAGAGGAAATACGGCTTTCTGGCGTGTGTAGGGATGCGTCCAATTGTCCTTGGTCGCCTCGTGCACCGTGTGGGGCGCGTTCTTCAGGGGATTGTCAGAGCGATCGGCCTTTCCGTCTTTGATCTCATCGATTTCTTGCCGTATCGAGATCAACGCTTCGATGAAGCGGTCCAACTCCGCTTTCGATTCGCTCTCTGTGGGCTCAATCATCAATGTTCCGGCGACGGGAAACGAAACCGTCGGCGCATGGAAACCGTAATCCATCAACCGCTTGGCGATATCCTCCACGTCGACATTTGCTTGATCTTTGAAGATGCGTGTGTTGAGAATAAACTCGTGTGCAACCCGACCGTTCTTACCTTGATAGAGCACGGGGTAATGCGGCTCCAACTTTGCCTTCAGATAATTTGCATTCAGGATCGCGTATTTCGTCGCGTCGGTTACACCCCGAGCTCCAAGCATACGAATGTAGCCGTACGAGATCAACAGAATGCTGGCACTTGACCACGGAGCGGACGTCACAGCTCGGATCCGTTTGCCACCCGCTCCTGAGGGGGCAAAAGGATGGCCGGGCAGGTACGGCACAAGGTGTTCCGCAACACAGATCGGTCCCATACCGGGACCGCCGCCGCCGTGCGGGATGGCGAACGTTTTATGGAGATTGAGATGACAAACATCTGCCCCGATGAGGGCGGGGCTCGTCAAGCCGACCTGGGCATTCATGTTCGCGCCGTCCATGTACACCTGTCCGCCGTGCTCATGGACGATGTCGCAGATCTCCTGAATCTTCTCCTCGAACACGCCAAAGGTCGAGGGGTAGGTCACCATCAAGGCGGCGAGAGTATCGTTGTACGCCTGAGCTTTGAGTCGGAGGTCGTCGAGATCGATGTTGCCGCGGTCGTCGCAATTGACCACCACGACCTTCATGCCAGCCATGGTTGCGCTCGCCGGATTGGTCCCGTGTGCTGAAGCCGGGATGAGTACCACATTCCGTTGCCTCTGTCCACGATCCGCGTGATAGGCGCGTATCACCAACAGTCCCGTCAATTCACCTTGCGCACCGGAGTTTGGCTGAAAGGACACAGCCGCCAAACCCGTTATGGCGCAGAGGTACTGTTCCAGTTCACGGAAGATTTGTTGATATCCCTCCGCTTGCTCGATTGGTGCAAACGGGTGCAGGTGGGCAAATTCAGGCCAACTGACCGGCATCAGCTCGGCAGCAGCGTTGAGTTTCATCGTGCAGGAGCCGAGGGAGATCATCGAGTGCATCAGCGAGAGGTCTTTGTTCTCCAGACTCTTGATGTACCGCATCATCTCTGATTCAGAATGATAGCGGTTGAAAATGGGATGCTGGAGATACAACGACGTGCGGTGGAAAGGTTCTGGCAAACGCACCTCGCCGATCGATTTCCACTCTATCGCATTGATTGGGCTATTCTTTGCTCGCGCGAACAGATCCAGGATGGTCTGGACATCCTCTTGTAGCGTTGTCTCGTCGAGCGAAATGCCGATGTGCGTCTCATCGATGCGGCGGAAGTTCATCCCGGCCTCCTGAGCAAGCCGGTGAACGTCTGTTGCGATCCTTGCGTCTCCGGTATCGATCTTCAGCGTGTCGAAGTATACCGCGTTTAACTGCCGGTAGCCGAGCCGCTTCAACTCGTCATCGAGCGTCTGCGCCAGTGCATGCACGCGCATGGCAATCCGTCGAATTCCTTCCGGCCCATGATAGACGGCATACATCCCTGCCATGATGGCGAGCAAGGCCTGCGCCGTGCAGATATTGGAGGTCGCTTTCTCGCGACGGATGTGCTGTTCCCGCGTCTGGAGCGTCATCCGGAATGCCGTTGAGTTGTGCACATCGATGGAGACACCGATGATGCGACCGGGGATGTTGCGGATGTATTCACTCTTTGTCGCAAAGAACGCAGCATGCGGGCCGCCGTACCCCATGGGTACGCCGAAGCGTTGGGAGTTTCCCACGACGATATCGGCGCCAAACTCTCCCGGCGGCGTTAAGAGGGCGAGGCTCAACAAATCCGTCGCGACGATGGCAAGCGCTCCTGCTTCATGAACGCGTTGAATAAAGGCTCGATAATCCAGCACCGCCCCGTCTTCCGCCGGGTATTGTACCAACGCGGCAAAAAAGCTTGAGTCAAACTTCACCGTCTCATGCTCTCCCACAACGACATCGATCCCCAGTGCCTCGGCGCGGCATTTCACGACCTCGATGGTTTGGAGGAAGCATCGGTTCGAGACAAACAACCGGTTCGCCGGATGTCCATTCTGTTGTCTGTTCACAATGCCGTAGGCCATCGACATCGCTTCCGCGGCTGCTGTACCTTCATCCAGAAGCGAGGCGTTGGCGACCGGCATGGCGGTCATGTCCATGACCATCGTCTGGAAATTGAGCAGTGCCTCGAGTCGTCCCTGCGCGATTTCCGCTTGATACGGCGTGTACTGGGTATACCATCCCGGATTTTCAAAAATATTCCGTTGAATGACAGGAGGCGTTACACAGTTGTAGTACCCTTGCCCAAGATACGACTTATAGACACGATTCTTCCTTGCGATGGACCGTACGTGTTGAAGGTAGCGGAATTCGCTCATTGCTGGCGGGAGCTCCAACGGCTCCTTCATCCGGATACTCGCCGGAATCGTTTCATCGATCAATCGGTCGAGGGATTCGACGCCGATGGCTTTAAGCATCTCCACGGTTTCCTGTTCGCCAGGACCGATGTGACGCGTTTGGAAATCGTTTTCTTCGTAGACCATAGGTAGAGGAATTACGTATTTGCGATGAGTGGTTTGAGTTGGAGGCGTTCGAGTGCTTGAGCCGCTGCCGCTTGTTCCGCCTCCTTTTTACTACGACCCGTCCCGACGCCGTAGCTCTCGCTTCCGATGTACACTTCGATGGTGAAGCGCCGGTCGTGGTCCGGGCCTTCCTCCCGTACGATCACATAGCGCGGGATGGCTAAGGCACGGCCTTGCGTGTATTCGAGCAGTGCACTTTTGTAATTGTCATCGGTGACGAGGGAGCTCATCACCATATCATTGGATAAGAGTGTTCGCTGCACAAACCGCGTGGCTACCTTCATTCCTCCATCGAGATAGAGAGCACCGACAACTGCCTC
This sequence comes from Bacteroidota bacterium, assembly GCA_035574455.1. GTDB lineage: Bacteria > Bacteroidota > Ignavibacteria > UBA10030 > UBA10030 > DATLYT01. The sequence goes on along the minus strand of DATLYT010000058.1, from coordinate 2,842 downwards.
GAATGCGTCGGCAAGAATCGACTCCGATCCGCTGTCAATCGACTGGGTGGCACTGCTGCTGAGCAACATAAATTCGGGCATCCGCAGGTCTCGCGCCCGCTGTGCCAGAATCCTCCTATTGACGAGCCGCGAGCGCACTTTCGTCAAATCCCCTTCTTTCATGTCAGGATAGGCTTTGAGGAGATAGTCCGCGACAATAAAATTCAGGATGGCATCGCCGAGAAATTCAAGGCGTTCGTTAGAATTCCAGCCTTCGCTAAGGTACGGCAGGTAGGAACGATGAATCAGGGATTCGATGAAAAGACTCCAGTTGCGGGGTCGGTAACCAAGGGTTTGTTCGAATTCGTGAAACGGAAACCCTTTTCCCCGCACATCGAGAAGCTGTTGTGAGACGCCCTCAACGCGCTGACCGTAACGGCGCTTTCCAAAGAATCGACGGAAAAATGTGAGAAGCTCTCCACTCAAGAAAATCTACTCCTACCCTTTCGGCGTCATTCCCGGAACTTCTTGACCAAAAGGGAGGCATTATGTCCACCAAACCCGAAGGTGTTGCTGATGGCAGCGTTGATTTCCCAATCCTGCGCTTTATTGGGGATGTAATTTAAATCGCATTCGGGATCGGGCTCTTCCTGATTGATGGTCGGGTGAACCTTATTCCGTTGCACGGAAAGAATTGTTGCAATCGCTTCGACGGCTCCTGCTGCTCCTAAGAGGTGGCCGATCATCGATTTCGTCGAATTGATCGCCATCTTGTAGGCATGCTCGCCAAAGACAGTTTTAATCGCGGCGGTCTCGCTCTTATCGCCCACCGGCGTCGATGTGCCGTGCGTGTTGATGTACTGAACCTCTTCCGGCTGCAGTCCCGCATCGCGAATGGCCATCCGCATCGAACGCACAGCGCCTTCACCGCCCGGCGCAGGCTCGGTGATGTGGTGGGCATCCGCAGTAAAACCGATGCCGGCAATCTCCGCATAGATTCTCGCCCCCCGCTTGACGGCGTGGCCGTATTCCTCCAGAACCAGAATGCCCGCTCCTTCGCCCATTACAAATCCATCGCGTTGCTTATCGAACGGGCGGCTCGCTTTCTCCGGCGCATCGTTGCGCGTCGAGAGCGCCTTCATGGCGTTGAATCCGCCGATCCCCATTGGTGAAATCGCGGCTTCGGCACCACCGGTAATCATAACGTCTGCATCGCCGCGTTGGATGAGAATAAACGCATCGCCAATCGAATGTGAGGATGTTGCACAGGCTGAGGTCGTGGCATAGTTGGGACCCTTCAACCCGTACCGCATGGAGATTCGGCCGGGAGCGATATCCGCAATCATCATGGGAATGAAAAACGGGCTGATACGATGCGGACCGTTGGATTGCCAGAGCGTTTCCTGCTGGCGATGGTATGTCCACATCCCACCGATGCCGGAGCCGACGATGACACCGATCCGTTCACGGTCTTCCTGTTCGAGGTTGAGACCGGAATCTTTGATCGCCATTTCGGCAGCAGCGAGTGCGTACTGGGTGAACGGGTCGCATCGCTGGGCCAGTTTCCGGTCCATGTAGTTCAGTGGATCGAACCCTTTGACCTCACAGGCGAATCTCGTATCGTACGCTGATGCATCAAAGTAGGTGATTGGCCCTGCACCGCTTTTCCCGGCGAGGAGATTGTTCCAATATTCTTCCAACGTCAGGCCAATCGGCGTGATCACCCCCATACCCGTTACCACCACCCGTCGTTGTTGACCATTGAACGGCATCGTCGCTTCCTCTCGTGGTGAAAGAAACCGTGCCCCGAGGATTCCGTTACGTGGAATCCCCGCGCACGCGTTGGAGGGCTTTCTTATTTACCAGCCTTTGCCTTCAGATAATTGATCGCATCGCCCACCGTAGAAATCTTCTCCGCATCCTCGTCCGGGATCTGGATGTTGAACGCTTTCTCGAACTCCATGACGAGCTCAACGGTGTCCAGAGAATCCGCGCCGAGGTCATTCGTGAACGATGCCTGTGGAGTAATCTGACCTTCATCCACACCTAATTTATTCACGATGATCTCTTTCACTTTCGCATCAATATCTGCCATAGTAAGGCCTCCTTAAATGTAGGTGAAAAGTAGGGTATAATATACGTTCTACATTACTAATCCGCCATCCACGCAAAGCACCTGTCCTGTCATATAACTGGAGGCGGGTGATGCAAGGAATACAACAACACTGGCTATTTCTTCAGGCTTGCCAACTCGCTTCAGCGGGATCATTGCAAAGAGCGCCTCTTTTTGCTGGGGGGTAAGCTTGCTCGTCATATCGGTTTCAACAAACCCCGGTGCGATGGCATTGACCTGAATGTTCCGGGAGGCAAGCTCTTTGGCGAGAGTCTTCGTCATACCGAGCATGCCGGCCTTTGCTGCCGCATAATTCGTTTGACCCGCGTTGCCAATAACCCCAGCGACGGAGCTAATGTTGATGATCCTCCCTTCACGTTGACTCATCATCTGCTTGACCACAGCTTTCGAAAAATTGAAGGCGCTTTTCAAATTCGTCTCGATGACCTCATCCCAATCCTGTTCCGTCATGCGGAGCAGGAGCGCGTCTTTGGTGATACCAGCGTTGTTGACGAGGATGTCGAGACGGGAAAACTCTTGAATGACGTTCTCCACCGCCCTGGTTGCTTCCGGAAAGGACTTGGCATCCGACTGCAGCGCGAGAGCTTTGCGACCTTTCGCCCGTACCTCGTTCACAACCTCTTCTGCGGCGGAACCTGCACTCTTGTACGTAAAGGCGACGTGACAGCCGGCGTCTGCCAAGGCGAGAACAATGGCACGGCCGATTCCGCGTGAACCGCCTGTTACCAA